>NZ_CAMYIP010000200.1 GCF_947258525.1 uncultured Eudoraea sp. | reverse complement strand
TTTTCAATTACCTTTTTCTCAAAAACTATTTCTTCATCGGTTTCTGTCTCAGAATTTGAGGCAGCATCCTGGGTGTTCATAGACGATTCCATTTCGATGTAACTATCCAGAGCGTAATGGCTTTCGCCTTCATCACTTGCTTCAGTTACCGGAATAAGTTCTATATAATCCTTGACCTTAATATCCTTAACGTTCTCATCCAGATCAAATTTGACAAGCTCCTTATCTTCGGCTTTGTCTTTTTTGGTTTGATTGATAGGCAGATCGAAGGTGAGTGTAATTTGTTCCTCCTCATTTGGTTCTTCAACAGCTTCTTCCTGAACTTCCGGTGTCATATTGGTCACAATGAATTCAGGTTCCAAATCATGTTCAAATGCTTGTTCAGTACTAAGATCCTGATATTCAACCTGGATATTTTTTATCAGTTCACTTGTAGGAATAAGGTCCATTTCCACATCTTTTTCTACCTTTTGTACATCACTTTCAACTGACCCATCATCATCCAGTTCACTGAGATCTAATGTATGCCTGACCACTTCTTCTTCAGGTTTCGCATTCAGTTCAATATCCGGTAAAATGATTGCCGGGTCTTTATCTCCGGTACTCAGATCTTGCTCTAAATGTTGATCGTCCTCGAGTGCGTGAACCACTTTTTTCATCTCTGTATTAGAGATCTCATTTTGCTGTTCTATATTGAATCCGGTGGCTATAATTGTAACTGAAATGGCTTCTTCAAGGCTTTCATCTTCACCAACACCCATAATGATATTGGCACCGTGACCTGCTTCATTCTGGATATGATCATTGATCTCTCCTATTTCATCAATAGTAATTTCCTGAGTGCCGGAAACAATAAGCAGCAAGACGTTTTTGGCTCCCGTAATTTTATTATCATTCAACAATGGAGAATCCAGTGCCTTCAGTATAGCTTCATGTGCCCTGTTTTGACCCGAAGCCGCTGCAGAACCCATAATTGCAGTGCCACTATTGCTTAAAACCGTTTTGGCATCACGAAGATCTATGTTTTGAGTATAGTGATGGGTAATGACTTCTGCTATCCCACGAGCAGCTGTGGACAGCACTTCATCTGCTTTTGAAAAACCTGCTTTAAATCCTAAATTTCCATAAACTTCTCTTAATTTATTATTATTGATAACAATCAAAGAGTCTACATTAGAGCGAAGCTTTTCAATCCCAATTTGAGCTTGCTGGCATCTCATTTTACCTTCAAACTGAAATGGCATAGTAACAATCCCTACAGTAAGGACGTCCATTTCTTTAGCTTGTTTAGCGATAACCGGTGCTGCTCCGGTACCTGTTCCACCTCCCATACCGGCTGTAATGAAAATCATTTTAGTGGTATTATCAAGCATTTGCTTGATTTCCTCCATGCTCTCAAGGGCTGCTTGCTCGCCTACTTCAGGATTTGCACCAGCTCCGAGTCCTTCCGTAAGAGAAACCCCTAATTGTATTTTATTGGGGACAGGGCTATTTTGCAAAGCCTGTGAATCAGTATTGCAAATCACAAAATCTACTCCATTTATTCCGGCCTGGAACATGTGATTGATGGCATTGCTACCACCTCCTCCAACGCCAATTACTTTTATTACATTACTTTGATTTTTGGGTAAATCAAAGGCTATATTTTCAAATTCGGTATTCTTGCTCATGATTTTTGTGTTACTTGTTATTACGTGCTACTATTTAGGTTTACTCTGCGTTGTCTAAAAAATCTTTAAGTTTTTCTGACCAGATGTCAAAAACAGATTTTCTTTCCACCTTTGACTTTTGGTTAACTCTTCCTTCAGGATGGCCTTCTAATACCAATTCTTCATCATTCTTAGCCTCTTCACTATAAATAGGATTTTTTCCTTTATTCTCAATTGCATTCATCAGCAATCCTACAGCGGTTGCATATAGAGGACTGGCTATTTCCTGATCGGAATCCCCGGCTAAATGCTCGTTAGGGTATCCAATACGGGTATCCATACCAGTAATATATTCTACCAATTGCTTTAAATGTTTTAACTGGCTACCACCCCCGGTCAGTACAATCCCGGCGATTAGTTTTTTCTTTTGCTCCTCGTGTCCGTAGTTTTTTATTTCTACATATACCTGCTCAACAATCTCTACAACCCTGGCATGTATTATTTTGGAAAGATTTTTAAGTGTAATTTCTTTAGGCTCTCTTCCTCGCAATCCGGGAATAGAAACAATTTCATTGTCCTTATTTTCCCCGGGCCATGCAGATCCAAACTTCATTTTGAGTAGCTCTGCTTGTTTCTCAATTATTGAACATCCTTCTTTAATGTCTTCTGTTATAACATTCCCGCCAAAAGGAATTACCGCGGTATGTCTTATTATCCCGTCTTTAAAAATGGCCAGGTCTGTTGTCCCACCACCGATATCAATTAATGCAACTCCAGCTTCTTTTTCCTCCTGGCTTAGTACCGCGTCTGAAGATGCAAGGGGTTCCAAGGTAATATTTCCCAGGTCCAGGCCTGCGCTTTTTATACATCTGCCAATGTTTTTAATAGATGAAACCTGACCAACAACTACATGGAAATTAGCTTCAAGCCTACCACCATACATACCTATAGGCTGTTTAATCTCTGCCTGCCCATCTACCTTATATTCCTGAGGCAACACATGGATAATCTCTTCTCCCGGTAACATGACCAATTTATATACCTGGTTACAAAGTTTATCCAGATCGTCTTCATTGATCACTTCTTCAGAGTTGGCCCTCGTAATATAATCACTATGCTGCAGGCTCCTAATATGTTGACCGGCGATGCCAACAACCACGGAACCAATTTTTAAACCAGAATCGGCTTCTGCCTGTTCAACAGCTTGCTGAATAGACTTTATGGTTTGCGTTATATTATTTACTACACCCCGATGTACACCAAGGCTTTTTGACCTGCCAATGCCCAAGACCTCAATTTTGCCATATTCGTTTTCCTTTCCGATTATGGCAACAATTTTTGTAGTACCTATATCTAATCCAACTGAATAATTACTCTGTTCCATATTAATTTAAATTTTGGTGCACACTACTTGATTATTAAATTCTAAGCTTACTATGTTATAGTTTTCCAATGTCTTGTCTTTGGCAGCTTTTGTATAAAAAGCCTTAAAATTGTTGAACTTCTGCTCCAAATTCTCCACATCACCCAAATTCACAACAAAATTTTCTACTCGGAATTTCAATTGATAATTATCTTCATGCTCAATATGAATCCCGATTACATTTTTTCTTAAAAAGTTGTCGCTGTTTATGTATTTTAATATCACATAAACGTCTTCTAAACTTTTACCCGTAATATTGCCCGTTATGATTGGCACTCTTGCCGAATGATTCCTGGATAATGGCATATTTTTACCTTCCATATCCAGGTAGAATTTTGACTTTCCCTCTACACGTCCGATTGGCTGCCGTTGCAAAATTTTTGATGTAAGCTCACCATCTATAGTAAGATAAACTTGGGCACTTCTTACCATTTCATTGGTCTCTATGACCTTTTCTATAGTATCCAAATCTAATTTTTCTTTAGGCATGTTTTTAATGATCCCATAATTTTGTATTAACAATTTATTAACCATTGCCTGTGTGAGGTATAAATTGTTATCTCCAATGAATTTAAGGGAAATCTCCTCTACCCTTCTCGAATTACTCCTATGATCCGAAAACGCATAAAGACCTGTAATACAAATTATTAGGCAAATAAATTTGATGTAATTCCAATTAATTTTCATGTTCAAGTTCTTGTTCTATTTTTGATATTTCCAATCCAATATCCCCGGCACCCATGGTAACCAAAACCTCTGGTTTTTGCCTTTTTATTTCGGCTATCAGATCTTCTTTTTGCATCAATTTTTTATTAGGATTTTTTATTTTGCCCATTAGCCATTCGGAATTCACACCGGCAATCGGTTTTTCTCTTGCAGGATATATATCCAATAACAAAACACTATCAAATTGTGAAAGACTAAGAGCGAAATCATCGGCGAAATCTCTTGTCCTGGAAAATAAATGTGGTTGGAAAACTACAAGTGTTTTTTTGCTAGCGTGCATCTCTGAGATGGCATCATATACAGCATTAATTTCTGTTGGATGGTGGGCATAATCATCTATAAAGACAAAATCTACACTCTTAATACGATAAGAAAATCTCCGTTGCACTCCCTTAAAGGTTTCTAATGCTTTAACAAGAAGACCGGGTGGGGGGCCAATCTGTATTGCCATTGCAAAAGCAACTAAACCATTAAGTAAGTTGTGCTTTCCTGGTTTGTTAAACTTAACCCCTTTAAGGGTAGTGTCTGGAGTTTCCAAATCAAATATGTAGGCGCCATGTATTATTCTTAAATTTCTAATGCAATAATCAGAATCATCATCAATTCCATAGGTTATTCCTTCCAATGGAAGGCCATTTCTAATAAACAGTTTCCCGCCGGGCTTTATCTTGTCTACAAATTCCTTAAATGAATTTCTTAGTTCCATACTGTCGCCATAAATATCTAAATGATCGGCGTCCATAGAAGTAATACAAGCAATATCCGGTGATAACTGTAAAAACGAACGATCGTATTCATCAGCTTCTACAACGGAATATTCACTGCCTCCGAACCAAAAATTACTATTAAAGTCTTCAGAAATACCCCCTAGAAACGCTGTAACCGGGGTATGCGTTTCTCTTAATAAATGTGCGAGAATGCTACTCGTTGTTGTTTTACCATGTGTGCCGGCAACTGCAAAACAAAAAGTATCCCTGGTAATTATCCCCAATACCTCCGATCGTTTTTTTATTTCAAAACCTCGGGAATTAAAGTAATTGAACTCGCCATGGTCACCAGGTATTGCCGGAGTGTAGACAACCAGGGTATTCTTTTCATTCTTATATTCTGCAGGAATTTCGGAGATATCATCTGTATAATGTACCTCAATTCCTAAATCAGAAATCTCTTGGGTCAACGGAGTCTCTGTTTTGTCATAACCTGCTACATTTTTTTTCAGCAGCTTAAAATATCTGGCAAGAGCAGACATACCAATACCTCCAATACCGATAAAATAAATGTTATGTATGTCTTTTAGACTCATATTATATTTGCAGTAAATGTTCTATTTCATCCACAATATTCTTTGTAGCATCTGGCAGTGCCAGAGCTTCGATATTTTCACTCAATAATTTCTTTCGCTCATCAGATTTGTTCAGATCTGAAAAAACATCTTCAAATTTGTCATCTAGTTCTTTCTCCTCTACCATTAATGCCGCTTGTTTTAAAACAAGACTTCTTGCATTTTTGGATTGATGGTCTTCTGCAACATTTGGCGATGGAATGAAAATAACGGGCTTGCCAACTATGCATAATTCTGAAACTGAACTCGCTCCGGCTCTTGAAATTATTATGTCTGCGACGGAATAAGCAAAATTCATTTTATTCAGAAAATCATATAATTTTACATCTTCAGAGTGATATTTTTTATACTCATTATAGTACCCCGGACCGCATTGCCAAACAAGTTGAATTCCTGATCCTGAAAAGAACTTTAGTTCCTTTTCTATAAGTTGATTAATTCTTCGTGCACCCAAACTACCACCCAGAACCAGAAGCGTTGTTTTTTCCGGACTCAAACCAAAAAACTCATAAGCCTCATTAACGCGCTGCAAAGGATTTATCAAATCGGCTCTCACAGGGTTTCCCGTTTTTACAATTTTATCTGTTGGGAAAAATCTTTCCATATCGTCATAGGCAACGCAAATTTTTGTTGCGCTCTTGGCCAATAATTTATTTGTTATCCCTGCATATGAATTCTGCTCCTGCAAAACACAAGGGATTCCTTTTCTCGCAGCCATTTTTAATACAGGTCCACTGGCAAATCCTCCCGTGCCAATAACCACATTGGGTTTAAACTTTGCTACTATTTTTCCTGCACTAATCAAACTACTTATTAATTTAAAAGGGAACATCAAATTCTTTAATGTCAATTTTCTTTGAATTCCACTAATCCATAATCCTTCAATCTTATATCCTGCCTTTGGAACTTTTTCCATTTCCATCCTGTCCTTTGCCCCTACAAATAAAAATGTCGCATTGGGGTGTCGTAATTTTAATTCATCTGCAATGGCAATTGCCGGGTAAATATGTCCTCCTGTACCACCGCCTGATAATATAAACCTATAGTTGTCCACTAAGCACTTCTAAAGGGTTAGTATCATCTACATCAGATGTCTTAACATCAACCGATTTAAATTTCCTGCTCGCACTCAATACAATCCCAATAGCGAGACAAGTCATCCAAATAGATGTTCCTCCACTACTAATGAGCGGCAAAGTCTGACCGGTTACAGGAAATAATTCTACTGCTACTGCCATATTAATAAGTGCTTGAAAAACAATGGGCAAACCAACACCAACTACTAATAATTTACCAAATACGGTTTCATTTGAATTCGCTACTACTACTATTCTGAATAACAAAAGCATGTAAAAAAACATTAGAATAAATCCTCCGACCAAGCCGTACTCTTCAATAATAATGGCATAAATAAAATCTGACGAACTCTGTGGCAGGAAATTTTTCATTACGCTTTTCCCTGCGCCATTTCCAACAATTCCTCCACTGGCGATTGCAATTTTAGCCTTTTCTATCTGGTAGTCACCTTCGGTATCAGCAGGATCCCAAAAGCTCTCAACCCTATTTATCCAGGTGTCAACTCTGTTTGGAAAAAGATCCGGATATGCTTTTGCCGTAAGAATAAAAATGGCAAGTATTACCAAACCAGTACCAACTATCCCCGAAAGATATTTTAATGGATAACCCCCTAAAAAGCAAAGTACGAGCACCATAAAAAACAAAATGGCGGCGGTGGAGAAATTAGCCGGTAAAATTAAAATGGTGACAATAAAAACGGGAAGCCACAAGGGCACCAGACTTTCACTGAAAGTGATTGCCTTATCTTTAATTTTAGTGAGGTATCTCGCCACATAGATCATAAGTACTACTGCTGCGAGATTTGAGGTTTGAAAAGTAATTCCAACTAATGGAAGGCGTATCCACCTGCTTGCATTTGCACCCTCTATTGTAGTACCCTGTGCCAAAGTATATACTAATAGGACCAGGACAATAGGCAGGGCTATAATAGATAAGCCCTTAAAAAAATGAGTAGGTATTTTGTGAACCCCATAGATTATTCCAAAGCCTAAAAACAATAACATCCCATGTTTTACCAAATGGCCTATTGTTGTGCCATTTCCTACTACATAAACCAAATTGCTACTGGCGCTGTAAACAGGTAAAAATGAAAAGAGGGCCAGGAGGGCAACTACGCCCCATATGGCTTTATCTCCTTTTATATTTCCACTAAACCTGGACATTTTTACAAGTTTTTTATTGCTTCTTTAAATTGGTTTCCCCTGTCTTCATAATTTTTAAAAAGGTCAAAACTGGCACAGGCTGGAGATAGCAAAACAGTATCTCCACGTTCTGCAATTTTATACGCAACTTTTACGGCTTCGCTCATCGCGTAAGTCTCCACTAAAAGATCTACCACGTTACCAAAAGCATATTTAATTTTGGAATTATCCATACCCAGGCAAATTATTGCCTTCACCTTTTCCCTTACTAAAGGCATAAGAATCTTATAATCATTTCCTTTATCTACCCCACCAACAATCCAAACAACAGGAGTATTCATGCTCTCCAAAGCATAATAAGTTGCATTTACATTAGTGGCCTTTGAATCATTTATGTATTGCACGTGATGAATTTTCAAAACCTTTTCCAAGCGGTGTGCAGCTCCCTGAAAATTTTGAATACTTTCGCGGATAGTATCCTTTCGAATACCAACCAATTTTGCAACGGTTGATGCCGCCATTGTATTTTTAAGGTTGTGTAACCCTTCTAATGCCAAAGAATCTGCTTTCATTTGAATTGTTTTATTTTCTGTACTAATTAATATTCTGTCATTTTCTAACCATGCCCCTTCACTGAGTTTATTAGTTATGCTAAAAGGCAATAATTTTGATCTAATTGGGTTTTTTTCCAGCCATCTGATAATTACCGGATCATCGGAATCATAAATCAAACTATCCTCGGTATCCTGGTTTTTTACAATCCTGAATTTCGAAGACACATAGTTTTCAAAAGAATGATCATACCTATCTAAATGATCTGGTGTAATATTTGTTATTACCGCTATACTTGGTTTAAAATCCACTATTCCATCTAATTGAAAACTGCTTATTTCAAGCACATAGTAATCATAATCGTGTTCCGCTACCATTTTGGCAAAACTGTCACCAATATTACCTGCCATTCCCACATTTAAGCCTCCCTTTTTTAATATGTGATAGGTAAGCATTGTGGTGGTGGTTTTTCCATTACTTCCCGTGATTCCAATTATTTTGGCTTCAGTATACCTGGCGGCAAACTCAATCTCTGAAATTACCGGAATACCTTTAGCAATAAGCTTTTCTACCAGTGGCACTGTATCCGGAATACCCGGACTTTTCATAACAACATCGGCTTTTAAAATTTGGTCCTCCGAATGCTGCTGTTCCTCCCAATCAATCTCAAAATGTTCAAGAACGTTTTTATATTTTTTTTTAATCTTCCCCTTATCTGAGACAAATACCCGGTAATCCTTTTTTTTTGCCAGAATAGCTGTTCCTACCCCGCTTTCGCCAGCTCCTAGTACAACTATTAATTTCATTATCTCACTTTGAGTGTCACAATTGTAATGATGGCCAATAGAATTCCTACAATCCAAAACCTTGTGACTATTTTACTTTCGTGATATCCCTTTTTCTGATAATGGTGGTGTAAGGGCGCCATTAAAAAAATTCGTTTCCCTTCACCGGATTTATTTTTGGTGTATTTGAAATAACCAACCTGTAACATCACTGATATTGACTCTGCAAAAAATATTCCGCATAGAATGGGAATCAACAACTCTTTTCTTACAATTAATGCAATTACTGCTATGACACCACCTATGGTAAGACTTCCGGTGTCTCCCATAAACACTTGAGCAGGAAATGCATTGTACCATAAAAACCCTACTAATGATCCCACAAAAGCCGCAATGAATACTAAAAGCTCTCCGGCCTTTGGTATGTACATAATATCCAGGTATTCTGAAAAAATGATATTACCCGAAACCCATGCAAAAATTCCCAGGGTGAGAACTATTATAGCCGATGACCCGGCTGCCAGACCATCAATACCATCTGTAAGATTTGCTCCATTCGAAACCGCGGTTACTATTAAGATTACAATTGGAATAAAAATTAACCAGGCATAGGATGTTGCATTCTCGCCGACCCATGAGATCAGATTGCTGTAATCCAATTCATTATTCTTGAAAAACGGTACAGTGGTCATGGTAGATTTAATATCTTCTCCTTTAATCTTTTCAACCCTATATTGTTCCGTAATTATTGTATTGGTCCTTTCTCGCATAGTGACTTCCGGATGGAAGTATAAGGTTGCACCCACAATCAGACCAAGCACAACCTGACCGATCACTTTAAATCTACCTTTAAGTCCTTTTTTATTCTTTCTAAAAATCTTGATATAGTCATCTACAAATCCGATAATTCCCATCCATAGAATGGTAACGATCAATAAAATGACATAAATATTGGTTATATCGGCAAACAACAAGACGGGAATCAAGGTGGACATTATTATTATCAGACCACCCATCGTTGGAGTACCCGTTTTCTGCTTTTGCCCCTCGAGTCCGAGATCCCGAACGGTTTCCCCTATTTGCTTGTGTTTAAGAAATAGAATAATTCGCTTGCCATATACTGTTGCCAATAGCAAAGAAAGAAGTACCGCCATAGCCGCCCTGAATGTCTGAAACTGGAACAGACCTGCTCCCGGCAGTTGGTATTCCTTTTCTAAATATTCAAACAGATAATAAAGCATATTAGGTTATCTATTTCTTTTTACTTATTTAAACTGGTTAACACTTCTTTTACAATCTTGAAATCATCAAAATCCGTTCGCTCACCATTTGTTTCCTGATAGGTTTCATGACCCTTACCTGCAACCAGGATAATATCATTAGGTACTGCCAGCTGACAGGCAGTTCTTATGGCCTGATTTCGATTTTCAATTGACAAAACTTTGCTGGAATTCTGCGGTTCTACCCCAGACTCCATCTCTTCAATAATAATGAGTGGCGGTTCGGATCGTGGGTTATCTGATGTGAAAATTGCCTTGCTGCTCATTGCTGAAGCGATATGACCCATTACCGGACGCTTAGACCTGTCACGATCACCACCACACCCCACTACGGTGATGACGTTTTCATTTCCAGTCCTCAATGTATTGATTGTCTCAAGTACATTTTTTAACGCGTCCGGCGTATGGGCATAATCAACAATAGCCGTTATTCTTTCTTTAGATATAAAGTATTGAAACCTTCCATCTACATTTTCTAATTCACTTAATAATCTTAGGGTTTCAAGTTTTTCTAATCCCAATAAGTCAGCAGTGGCATATATAGCCAGGATGTTGTAAGCATTGAAATGACCTATTAATCGTGTCCATAGTTCATTATCGTCAATTTTTAACAACTGGCCATTAAACTGATTTTCCAAAATCTGGGCCCTGTAGTCAGCATAACTTTTTAGAGCATATGTGTATTTCTTAGCTACCGTATTTTGCAGCATCACAAGCCCGTTTTTATCATCAATATTTGTTAAGGCAAATGCTCTTTTAGGTAAATCGTCAAATAATTTCTTTTTTGTATCTCTGTATTCGGCAAATGTTTTGTGATAATCAAGGTGATCATGTGATAAATTGGTAAATATTGCACCCTCAAATACCAGGCCCTCCGTCCTTTTTTGATGAATGCCGTGGGAACTTACTTCCATAAAACAAAATTCAACACCTGCCTCATTCATTAAAGACAGATAATGATTAATGGTCATAGCATCCGGAGTTGTATGGGTAGCAGGAAATTCCTTAGTATCCACCATGACTCTAATAGTGGATAGCAAACCAACTTTATACCCCGCTTTTTTAAACAATTGATACAACAAACTGCTAACCGTGGTCTTGCCATTAGTTCCGGTAACACCTACAAGCTTTAGATTTTTGGATGGATTATCATATAAATTTGACGCCATGATTGCCAAGGCCTGGTTGGCATCATGAACTTCCACATAAGTTATATCATTGATTAGATCTTCCGGAAGACTTTCGCACACAATAGAATTAGCTCCGGCGGCTATCGCCTTTTTAATATATTTATGCCCATCGGTTAAAGTACCTTTGATGGCCACAAAAACATTACCCTTGGCAACTTTTCTGGAATCAAAACAAATAGTATTTACTGATACCCCGGTTGATCCGCTCACAGCAGTAAGACTAACACCATATAGTATATCCTTTAGGGGCTTCATGAAAGTTCCAATATTATTTTCTTTACATTTTTTAAATCTGTTCCCTTAGAAATTGATTGTTTTCTCACCTTTCCATTTCCTTTTACCTCTACCTCAAGGCCCATGTTTTCAAGGATAGAAATTGCATCCATTCCGCTCATACCTTTTACATCTGGCATTTGATTATAATTCTTTTGTGCCGCTGTATAGTAATTTTGAAAACTTGCCTCCAAATCATCATTAGAAGGTTCTAAGGTTTCTATTTCGTCTATTAAAGGGTTGTTGGCATAAATCTTTCTGGCGATGGATTTAAATACGGGCCCAGATACGTCGGCCCCGTAATAACCTACACTTTTATCCGGTTCATGGATCACTACTATGCAAGAGTATTTTGGATCATCTGCAGGAAAATATCCGGCAAAAGTTGATATATATCTCAATTTATCGGGGTCTCGTGTAACATAGTTCTTCTGAGCTGTTCCTGTCTTGCCCGCCATTGAAAAGTTTGGAGAATAAAGTCGGTGTCCGGTTCCATGTTCTTTTTCGACTACATTTTTCATTAAGTCTTTTACCTGTTTTGCAGTCTCCTTAGAACAAACAGCCATATTAATTACTTCCTTATCAAAGGTGTATATGGTTTTGTTCCATTCCTTAACTTCTTTTATCAATCTGGGGCGAACCAATTGACCATCATTTGCAATGGCATTGTAAAAAGCGAGTGTCTGCAGCGGTGTTAAGGATACTTCATAGCCGTGAGACATCCATGCTAATGAAATACCAGACCATCCCTTATCTCCGGGATATCTGATAACAGGCTTACCCTCACCTTTAATGGGCATCCCAAGTTCCTGATGGAGCCCCATAGACATAAGGCGATCTACATAGACAGATGGTTCTTCTTTGTAACTGTTGTGAACCATTTTAGCAAAAGCTGTATTTGAAGAAACTTCAAACGCCTTTGCCATTGATATTTTTCCATAACCCCCGTGTTTCGAATCTCTCACGGTTCTATCGTATATTCTCCAACGACCTTTTTCAGTATCAATAACTGTACTTGTGTCTATCTTTTGATCTTCGAGGGCAGCAACCAGAGACATTAATTTAAATGTAGATCCGGGTTCATGAGATTCGCCTATCGCATAATTCAATCTCTCGTAATATTTACCATCTTCCGTCCTGCCAAGATTTGAAATTGCTTTTACTTCGCCCGTTTTGGTTTCCATTACTATGACACATCCATGATCTGCTTTATACTTTTCCAACTGAGTCAAAAGTCCATGATGTGCAATATCCTGAATATTGATATCGATAGTCGAAACTACATCATACCCATCTTTAGGTTCTACAATATTGTCTAAACCAATAGGCTTCCACTGACCTTTGGCAATTTTCTGTTTTAGTCTTTTCCCTTCTATACCTCTTAAGTAGTTTCCAAAGGCGCCTTCGAGTCCTACCCTGGTCACATAACCATTTTCATCAAATCTTTCATATCCCACACTTCTTTCTGCTATTTTTCCCAAAGGATGTTCTCTAACAGTTTTTTGTTCAACAATGAAACCACCCCTATTTGGACCTTTATTAAAAAGTGGGAATTCCTTAACCTGCATATAATCTGAATAGTCAAGATTCCTGACTACTAAAGCATATCTGTTTTTACTCGCTTTTGCTTTTCTTAAAATTTGCTCATAATGAGCAGAGGGTTTTCCAAGCAGATTTGAAAGTGCATTACACAAAGGCTGTATTTCTTCTTCAAAATCGGTGTTCTTGACGGTAACGGCATCAAAACGTATTGTATAGCGCGAGACCGATGTGGCCAGCAAACTGCCATCATCTGAATAGAGATTTCCCCTGTTAGGTGCAATTGTAAAAAGCTTTTCCGTACGCTTAAGAGCTATCTCCTTGTACTTATTGCCATGCACCATCTGAATACTTACCAGTTTTACTGCCACGGCAAGCGCAAACACGAACAGGCATGCTGATACTATATAAAGTCTGGTTAGTATTTTTTTTTCGGTGATAGCCACTTATTTTTTATTAGTTTTTACTTTAATCTTTTTTGGCGGTGCTTCTGAAGGAAAAAGACCTTCATCCTTAACATATTGTGTAATGGTTGATTCTAATTTCAATCTTTGCACATCTGAGCGCATATCCACGAATTCGTTCTTTAATTCTTTAACCTGTTCATTCAATGCAGCCACTTGATGTACTTTCTTGTCTGCACTGTGAGAACTTGCAATCATTATGGTTGCTAAACCGGAAGCAAAAATTATAAAGAGCCAATTTTTGGGTGCATCTCCACTCACCAGAAACTTGCCTTTTAAAATATCTATGATCCCTTTTCTCATGAGCCTTATACTGTTTTTATTCCAAATCCATAATTTATATTCGTTCTGCTATTCGCAATCTTGCACTACGCGCTCTGCTATTCCTGGCAATTTCATCGGCAGAAGGAACTATTAATTTGCCTACTCTTTTAAAGGGTACATTAATATTTCCGTAAAAGTCCTTTTCCGCTTCACCCGAAAAACTTCCTGCTCTAATAAACCTCTTAACCAGTCTATCTTCCAAAGAGTGATAGCTAATTAAACTTAGCCGACCGCCTTTATCCATTATCTCCGGAGTTTGCAATAAAAATTCTTCTATTGCCACTAATTCCTGATTAACTTCAATCCGTATTGCCTGATATACCTGAGCCAAAATTTTGTTTTCTCTGAACTTTGGTAAAAATTCCTTAAGTACCATTTTTAAATCAGCAGTTGTTTTTAACGGTGATTTTTCTCTGTACTCTACTATTGTTTTTGCCATTGCATCTGCACGTCGTAAATCGCCATATCGAAACAAAACACTTCTCAGGTCATCATAGGTATAAGAATTAACTACTTCATAAGCACTCTTCTTGTTTCTAGCACTCATCCTCATGTCCAGATCGGCATCAAAACGGATAGAAAAACCCCGTTCGGCCTTATCAAACTGATGAGAAGAAACCCCAAAATCTGCTAAGATTCCATTTACCTTTTTTATGCCATAGAACTTTAAAAATTGCTTTATATATCTAAAGTTTTCATTGATCAGGGTAAACCTGTTATCAGCTATCGCATTTTTCAAAGCTTCCTCATCCTGATCAAATGCAAACAAAGCGCCTTCACTGCCCAATCTTCTTAGAATCTCCCTGGAATGCCCGCCTCCGCCAAAAGTCACATCTACATATATTCCATTCTCCAATATATTGAGCCCGTCAACGGATTCTTTTAATAAAACAGGGTTATGATAGTTCGTCTCCATCATCACCCATTACCTCTTCCGCTAATTCTGCAAAATTTTCTGCAGTTTCATCAATTACTTTTTCATAGCTATCCTTATCCCAAATCTCAATAATGTTTATTGCTGAACTTAAAACCACTTCCTTTCTAATCCCTGCTATAGAAACCAGGTTTTTGGGTATTAGTAATCTGCCTGTACCATCTATTTCGAGGGGTTTCACTCCGGCTGAAAAACGTCTAATAAAATCATTGTTTTTCTTCTTGAACCTGTTCTTTTTATTCATTTTTTCCATTAACAGATTCCATTCATCCATGGGATACAACTCCAGACAAGGCTGAAATACGGAGCGTTTTATGACAAAGCCCTTGTTGAGAACAGGGGCCATCTGATTTTTAAGAGTTACGGGTATCATTATCCGCCCTTTTACATCAGCTTTGCAATCATATGTCCCTATAAAACTTATCACTTAAATCGGCTGGTTTTCTATTATTAACTCAAATATATAGAAATTATTACCACAATTTACCACAAATTACCACTTTGTTGAAAAAAAATTCTTGAAAATATGAGAAGTAGAATGTAAAGTCCAGCCATTTAAACTGCTGTCAAGAATTCTTAAAGGCCGTTATTTTTGATTAAAAATAAGGCGTTATAAAGGTACCCTCTTTTTTCGAAAAGTATATGTATTATTAGGAAATGCCTATATTTGCCCACTGAAGACAGAAGCAGCATTTAATGGAAGAGCACATTAAAAAAGAAGGTGAATACAGGTTTATTGAGGTGGGAGAAGGAACTCCTATGATTATTCTTCACGGTCTTATGGGAGGGCTCAGCAATTTTCACGGGGTAACCGACTATTTTCCAAATAAAGGTTATAAAGTTTTAATTCCTGAGTTGCCAATCTACTCTTTGCCATTATTAAAAACCAATGTAAAAAACTTTGCCAGGTTCCTGGAGGAATTTATTGAATATAAAGGATTCAAAGATGTAATTTTATTAGGAAATTCTCTTGGAGGTCATGTAGGTTTATTGCATACGAAACTTTATCCTAAAATGGTGAAAGCCCTTGTCATAACAGGAAGTTCCGGACTTTATGAAAGCGCCATGGGAGATGGCTACCCCAAACGAGGCGATTATGAGTTTATTAAAAAGAAGGCACAGGACGTATTTTATGATCCTGCAGTTGCAACAGAAGAAATTGTGGACGAAGTTTATGCCACTGTAAATGACAGAAGTAAATTAGTGAAGACACTGGCTATAGCCAAAAGTGCTATCAGACATAATATGTCTAAGGATTTACCAAAAATGAAGACCCCAACTTGTATTATTTGGGGCGAAAATGATTCTGTAACCCCTCCTAATGTTGCCCGGGAATTCCATGAATTACTGCCGGATTCAGAACTATTCTGGATAGAAAAATGCGGGCATGCACCTATGATGGAACATCCCAATGAATTCAATGTCATTCTGGACGAATGGTTACAAAAGCGCAAATTCTAATACACTTACTGACATGAAAATAAAGTCTGCCGACTTTGTAATGAGCAACTCAAGTGTGGAGAAGTGCCCCAATCAGCTTTTACCGGAATATGCCTTTATAGGAAGATCAAATGTGGGAAAATCTTCACTTATCAATATGCTAACCTCAAGAAAGAGTCTTGCAAAAACATCAGGCAGACCTGGAAAAACTCAACTCATCAATCATTTTAAAATAAATGACCAATGGTTCCTGGTTGATCTTCCCGGATATGGCTATGCCCGTGTATCTAAAAAGGATAAAAAAACATTTCAGAAATATATTACCGATTACTTCCTTAAAAGAGAACAATTAGTATGTGCCTTTCTATTAATTGATATAAGACACGAAGCCCAGAAAATAGATCTTGAATTCATGCAATGGATGGGTGAGAACGGAATTCCTTTTACTATAATATTTACTAAGGCAGATAAGCTGAAGCCTGGAGCGATTGAAAGAAATGTGAAAAATTACCTGGATCAAATGCTTTCAGGAGTCTGGGAAGAAGTTCCAAATCATTTTGTTACATCTTCGTCTAATGGTATGGGCAGGGAAGAGGTTTTAGATTATATCGAGGAAATAAATACAGGGATTTTTAAAGAAAACAAAGCTTAATCCTTTACGCTGTAATTTCCTTGCCTCTCTTTTTGATTAAATTAATTAAGGCTTCCATAGTTTCTAACTCATTGAGTTCTCTCGCAGAAATAAATACCTGTAATTCGTCATCTAAGGCGATCAGAATGATTGGAAACTCAAATTTATGCCCAAATTTAGAAGCATATTGTTTTTTAAATTCATCCTTATGTAGAAACTCCGTATTCCACTCCATTTCTTCCCGGAATTTCTTCCATGCTTTTCTCTCTTTAAAAACACTATAAGTTAAATCACAGAGATTGCACTGATACGTATTCGGACTTAATGCTTTATGAGCACCATCCAAAAGCGAATTTCTCAATCCTGAATCTGCATTATAAATAAAAATAAGCCGGGCCTCCTGATGGTTTTCCATAAATAAATTTATACATTTAATAAGTGCATGAAAATATGCTTTAC
Organism: uncultured Eudoraea sp.; assembly: GCF_947258525.1. GTDB lineage: Bacteria > Bacteroidota > Bacteroidia > Flavobacteriales > Flavobacteriaceae > Eudoraea. The sequence continues at coordinate 87,695 of NZ_CAMYIP010000200.1, read as the reverse complement.
ATCATGCTTTTCAGTCAACTAAAATACTCAATCCTTACAACTTATACGTTAGATCAACTCTTCTATGCATAAACTTATAAACTGTTGCCTGCTATTGTTTATATTGCAATTCCAATCAAGCTTTTCCCAGCCTCAAGCAACTCCATTTCCATCTCCATTTAAAAACATAGACACTCTTGCGACCAATGACTGGTGGAACAGAGCTCCTAATGAAATTATCAATCTCAAAGTAAACCGAGACAGTGTAGTGGCTTTCGGTCTTTATACCGTTCATGCCAATGTCCTTAAATTAACAGCTCAACTCTATCCTCTTTATCCCAAAGAAACAAGGACAATTAGTTTGGCGCTTTACACAGATGGTGAATGGAATATAGTCCAGAAACAGGATGTAAATGAATTAGGTTGGTCCGCTCTTTTCAGGATAGAAAACTGGGACTATTCAAAAGATATAAAATACAGGATCATCCATGGGGAAGGGGCTTATTTTGAAGGAACAATCCGCAAAAATCCTGAATATAAGGATGAAATAGTAATGGCTGCGCTTTCCTGTAATTCAAACAAGGACAGGGGTTTGAGGAGAAATTACGTAAGGAATATTAATTACCAGGACCCGGATATCATGTTTTTTGCAGGAGACCAGTCATATGATCACACGGAACATACGGCTGCCTGGCTTAAATTTGGCCTGCAATTCAGGGAAACTTTCAGGAACAGACCCTGTATTACTATTCCTGATGACCACGATATTGGGCAGGGGAACCTTTGGGGGGAGAACGGCAAATTATCTACAGCAAAAGGAAGTAGTGATGGTGGGTATAGGTATCACCCCGAATATGTAAAAATGGTAGAAAGGTGCCAAACAGGTCATCTTCCAGATCCTTATGACCCAACACCCATAGAACAAGGTATTGGCGTATACTATACAAATCTTACTTTGGGGGGTATTGATTTTGCGATATTGGAAGACAGAAAATTTAAATCGGGACCTGAAGGCAAGATTCCTCAGCAAGGTCCGCGACCAGACCATATAAGGAATCCGAACTATGATCCGAAGTCTATTGATTTGGAGGGATTGACTTTGTTAGGAGAAAGACAACTTATCTTTTTAAAAGATTGGGGTGGTAAAAAATCTGAGGCCATGAAAGTGGTTTTATCACAGACCGGATTTTGCGGGGGTGCCCATATCCATGGATCTTTAGATAACAGATTACACGCAGACCTGGATTCGAATGGCTGGCCGCAAAGCGACAGAAACAAAGCTTTAAAACTGATTAAAAATGCAAATGCGGTTCATATTGCAGGAGACCAACATCTTGCAACAGTTATTCAGCATGGAATTGAGGATTTTAGGGATGGACCATGGGCCTTTGTTGTTCCGGCAATAGTAAATGATTATTACAGCAGGTGGTGGTGGCCCGAAGATGAAAAAGCCGGATCAAATCCTAACAAGAAAACTTCCCTGCCCTGGACCGGTGATTATTTAGATGGTTTTGGAAATAAAATAAGTATGATGGCCTATGTAAATCCTGAAAGCCCCTCTAGTGGAGGAGGCTATGGTCTAATCAGATTTAATAAAAAAGAGAAGAATATAACCTTTGAATGCTGGCCAAGAAATGCTGATGTTACCACAGGTAACGCAACTCAATTTGAAGGATGGCCAATAACAATAACCCTCGATTAGTCCTTTTTTAATTCTAGCTTCTCTGCAAAATAGTCACAGAAATCCTTCATAGTTGAAGTCATTTTTTCGTCCTGGGTGGCTTTCATAAAAGTATCGGACATAGCCATGAGGGTTTGATGAAAGAAAACTTTCATTTCATCAACAGGCATATCCTTAGTCCATAAGTCTATTTTTAATGACTCCTGGTTCTTGCTATCCCACACCGACAATAACATAGCTTTAGCCTCTTCATTTACTATCCCGCCATCTTCTGCGGACCAGGTAAGCTCTTCAGGAACACGATTTTCATCCAGGCCAACCTTAAGTGTTATTTGTGAGGTATGTAATTTTCCCATGTTCTATTTTTTCGGTTTGTAGTTTGATTTCTTAAAAATTTCCTCTGCAGATAATCCAAGTAGTTGACTGAGTTTAACATCATTGTTATTCATAAAAGCCCTTGTTATTTGCCACCCCATATAGCGCCCCAGCCTACCCGGAGATTCATTATCCAGTTCTAGCCTGAATTTTGAAAACGGAGCTGGATCCAAAAACCTTGGAGCCAACATATTATCTGTACTGTAAAGTATTTCCCGTTCTATAAAATAGCGCCAAATCTGTTCTTCATTGGCTTGGGCCCATTCCAACTCCTCAGGTGAATAAGTTATTTTCTGAGCATCACCGGCGAGAGGCATCAACTTGTCTTTCAGATATAACTCTTTCCCATAATATATCATCTGTGCTAAAAAAGTGCGATCAGAAGGGAGACGCAACCTGGTTTTGCCAAAAGCACTTGCAACATCGCTAACTAAGTATTCTTTATCAAGTCCGGCCGCTATGTATTGTTCTATTCCTCCGTAAAACCTATGATCTTTGCCAAGATAATTATCCAAACCTATTAGTAAAAGCGTATCCGCTAAAATTACGCGATTAGTATAATCTACATTGGAAATAACCGTAATTACCTTGGGTACCTTGAAATTAGGAAAATAGTAAAGAACATGTTTAAAGAAAAGTTCCAGGTCTGCAGTTTCTTTAACAAAATCCGAAAATTCTGCATTCACCTCACTATATAGTTCCTTCTGCAAAGTATCATTTAGTTTGGCAATCCAGATACTATCAGAATACTGCTTAGGAAAAAGATAAGGGAATTCATTTTTTAGAGCGGGTATGTCTTCGGGTTTTGCTTCAGCAAATTGTTTATCAAATCGCAAAACAGCAAGATTTATTCGGATCTTTGAAACATCTTCAGATACTCCTGTCTCATTTTTACATGAAAAGAAACTGAAAAAAATTAATAAGAGAGGAAAAAATCTTGTTTTCATATAAAGTATTGATGCCACAGTTTTATTATTAAGCCTATAGGCTTTATTTTTATCGAAGCAAAGTTAATATTTCCACATAATAAAGTACCCTATGCAAACAGAAAAGGTAATAGATCATATTGTAACCTGGTTAAAGACATATGCCACAGAGGCAAAAATTAAAGGTTTTGTTATAGGTGTGTCCGGCGGAATAGACTCTGCGGTTACTTCAACCTTATGCGCAAAAACCGGTTTAAACTTATTATGCATTGAAATGCCAATTCATCAAGGGACAAATCAGGTGACTCGGGCATCTAATCATATTACCTGGTTACAGGAGAATTTTGATAATGTATCCAGACAACCTGTGAATCTGACTCCGGTATTTGATAATCTGCTTGCATCATTGCCGGCAGTTGATAATGAAGAAGACAGATTTATGTCCTTAGCCAATACCCGTGCGAGACTTCGAATGACAACACTCTACTATTTTGCCGCTTTAAAGAATTACCTGGTTGCTGGAACAGGTAATAAGGTAGAGGATTTTGGAATTGGTTTCTACACCAAGTATGGTGATGGTGGGGTTGATCTAAGTCCCATTGCCGACCTTCTTAAGACTGAGGTCTATGAACTTGCCGAGTATATGGGGATTAACGAAGAAATTATTATTGCTCCCCCAACTGATGGTTTGTGGGGAGACTCACGAACAGATGAGGATCAAATAGGGGCTTCTTATCCTGAATTAGAGTGGGCTATGGAAATGGACAACCTGGGAAAGGAAGCAGATGAATTCAGTGGGAGAGAAAAAGAGGTCTTTCTCATCTTTAAAAGGTATAACACCATGAACCGGCATAAGATGCTCCCTATACCAGTTTGCGAAATTCCCGACAACCTAAAATAACATCTTGACTAAGAATCAGTTAATTAAGACGAATAATAGTTCCATTTTTCTTAATTATTGGGAAAAAAAGTACACTTTTGTTTAAGAAATTAGATTATTTAACCTTACATTGCATGTCAGTATTTTTAGACGTGCATTAGTGTTAAAATCTAGAAAACCAATCAAAATGATAAAAGTTTTAATTGCAGACAGTCATCCTATAGTCAGAATGGGAATTCAGAATGTGCTAAATTCTGCTTCTGGTTTTGAGATTATTGGTGATGTTGCCACTACTACTGAACTTTTTACAAAATTAGAATCCTTGAATCCGGACGTTGTTATTTTAGAAATGGACATTCCGGAAATCAACGGGATAGCCACTTTGAGAAAACTTAAACAAGAATACCCGGACATAAAGGTATTAATATATAGTGGTCAATCTGAGGACGTATATGCACTTAGTACAATAAGGGCAGGAGCGTTTGGCTATCTTTCAAAAACTGCAGATTTGGACTACATAATTACTGCCGTCAAAAAAGTAAGTGAAGGCAATATGTTTATTACTAATGAATTAGCTCAGCGACTGGCCTTCGATGAAGGTACTCAAAAGCCGCGTAGATTTTTCAGAAAATTGTCTACCAGAGAAGTTGAGGTTTTAAAGCTGCTGGCGAGTGGAAAGCGAAATAAAGAAGTGGCTTTGGGATTGAATCTGAATGAAAAAACAGTTAGTACGTATAAAGCCCGTTTAATGAAAAAGTTAAATGTTGATAATCTTGTGGATTTACTTCAACAAGCCAAGGCACTAGAATTGTATTAAGCTCAATAAGAGAAACATTAAGAACCCTGACTAATTTGTCGGGGTTTTTTGTGCTCCTTAAGTACAATTAAAATACAGCCCGTTTTTCCCGAGTTTCAGGAAAGCACCCTATTTAACTTCTTATTTAAGAGTTTATTCAATTGAAGATAATTCATTATCTCCTCTAATGTTTCCTGATGATCACCGCTAATATCTTCGGTATTTTCCTGTAGGGATGTGATCCGTTTTTTAATTAGAAAGCATCTTAGAGTTAAAATTGTTTCACTTACCAGTTGGGAAATACTTTTTTCTTTATCTTTTGGATAAATATCCTTTCTCTCCCAGTGGTGCAACTCATACTTTTCTTCTTCCATGAGCATAGAAGAAATTTGTCCTACCATTTCCTGATCTAGTTCAGTCATAAAAGTAGTTATGGAAAAGTCCTCTTTCTCATTCAGACCTTCTATTAATTTGTAATAAATGTTTCTGAACTTGTCATGTGTAAGTTCTATTTCATCTTCCTGAAGGTCCAAATATACCTTTTCATATACCTTTGCTTCCATATTTTCTGGTTCCAGAACAAGATCACCTTCCTCATTTTCTTTTAAAATCAGGTCTTCAAATTCCTGAAGCTCATTCCCGTATAACAAAAGCATTTCTATTATCTTCTTTTCCAGCTCATATTGTACGTCTAATTTTTCGGCTTTTTGACTATGCTTAACAACCGAAAATGCCTTTTGTTCCTGTCTGGCAATAGTTGCCGCATCTGTCCGCTCTTTTCTTCCTATTTGTGCTAGTGTATTAAACAAAACATCTTCTGAGATATTCATTATTTGTGAGCACTCCTGAATATAAATCTCGCGTTTTATCCTATCCGGAATTTTAGAGATGCTGTTTACTATTTCGCGTATAGTATCAGCCTTTTTTATTGGGTCATTTGCCGCATCCTTGGCAAGTAATGATGTTTTAAATTGTATAAAATCCTTGGCATTCTCTTTCAGGTAAAGTGTGATTTCCTCCAATTCATTATTCTTGGCAAAACTATCAGGGTCTTCTCCTTCCGGAAAGGTGCAAACTTTTACGTTCATTCCCTGTTCAAGAATAAGGTCAATACCCCTTAAGGATGCCCTCAAACCTGCTGCATCACCATCGAATAAAACTGTAATATTTTTAGTTAGCCTATTTATTAATCGGATTTGCTCCGGCGTAAGAGCGGTACCACTGGAAGAAACCACATTTTGTATTCCTCTTTGATAGAGTTGGATAACATCTGTATAGCCTTCCACCAAATAACAATTATCTTCTTTGGCAATAGCTTGTTTTGCATGATAGATACCATATAGTACTTTGCTTTTATGATATATATCACTTTCAGGAGAATTTAAGTATTTCGCAGCTTTCTTTTCACTGGAAAGTATTCGGCCCCCAAAACCCAAAACACGGCCACTCATTGAATGAATAGGAAACATTACCCTGCCTTTAAACCTATCAAATTTTCTGGAAACTCCGGGATTATTGGTATCTTCCTTAACAATTGTAAGCCCGGTCTTCTGCAAAAATTCTAGTTTATAACCTTTTTCAAGAGCTGAATTAGTAAAAGCATCCCATTGATCCAGGCTATATCCCAGTCCAAACCTTTTAATGATATCATCCGTAAAACCTCTTTCCCTAAAATAACTCAGGCCAATAGCCTTTCCCATTTCCTTCTCCCAAAGCGTGTTCTCAAAATACTTTTTTGCATATTCAGAAACCAGATACATGCTCTCACGTTCATCTGCCTGAGCCTTTTGCTCATCTGTACGTTCTGTTTCTTCAATTTCAATATTGTATTTCCTTGCCAAATATTTAATAGCTTCGGGATATGTAAAATGTTCATGCTCCATCAGGAAAGCAACTACATTGCCACCCTTCCCACTGCTAAAATCCTTCCAGATCTGTTTAACGGGCGATACCATAAAACTTGGGGTTCGTTCATCAGTAAAAGGACTCAAACCCTTGAAATTAGAGCCGGATTTTTTTAATTGCACAAAATCCCCAATCACCTCTTCGAGGCGTGCTGTTTCATAAACCTGATCTATAGTGAATTTTGAAATCAATACGTTAATTATTTACCTTGTAAAAATAAGAAAATTGAATGCTTTAAAATACGCTATTTTTAGAATACAAACTGTTTGAAAAAGATTAATTTACCTTAGCAAAATAATAAAATTTATCATGATATTATTTTTTGGAATCAGGCCTGGAAAGACAAGAAACATAGACTTAAAACAGATAAAGTGTCCTAATTGCAATAAAAACAATTCGCTTTTCGGTGAAAGTACCCCTAATTTTTTTCATTTATTCTGGATTCCGATATTTCGTGTATCAACAACTCAGATAATACATTGTGATTATTGTAAAAAGGGGTATTATAAAGATGAATTTACAAAAGAAATGAAAGCTGCCTTTGATATGTAATTTGTATAGTATTCTCAAATAACAGCTTTCAAAAATAAACTTCAACCAGGGCAAAACCCAGAAAGAACAGAATCTCAGGTTTTAAATACTTCAGATAGCAAAGCGAAGGCCAAAAGATATATTGCGCTGTTCGTCAGAAGGGCTCTTAAAAATAGGATTAAGATCGTACTTAACATAGACTGAGAAGCAATTCACACCCATATAACCACTAAGGCCATATATAAAAGGACTACTGTTTAAACCACCTTTTATAGTCGTCTTCCTATTTGATCCATCCTGATTGTATTTTAGCTTTTGCCTGGTTCCCATATTAAATCCTCCATAAGCTCCCAGCCCAATTCTAAATTGATTTTTTAATGAATACCTTATCCTATGCTCAGATCTGGTAGTTTTAAAAGGTCCAAATTCAAAATGAACTGGAAATACCAGATTATCCATTCTTAACTTAGACTTTCTTAATGGGAATGCAAATGGAGTTTGTACCGTTTTTCCTTCGTCATCTATCACATAGTAGAGGTTATCCTGTGATTTAAGTCCATTGAATTGAAAGGAAAATCCATAATGAAATCTCATGAAATTAGTCTTATTAAACACTCTTGTTCTCCATGTCCAGCCAATTTCAAAAAATCTGCTTCCCCATACTTTATAAGGCGTATCATTTAGAGACTGACCTTTTATAATAGCATTATTTAATCCAAAGGTAAAAACCAGGTCCGAATAGGTCCTACGATCATATTTTGATTTGTTAAAATAAATATCCCACTCTTCATCATCTATTTTTATTGAAATGTCATCATCAATATTTATTGATACTCCAGCCTCCTCTTCCCTGTTAATAGAACTGTCTTCCTCTCCTAAAACATCTTCCTTATTTCTTTCAAGCAAGGCTATTTTATTATCAATAATAGCCAGTCTGTTTTCAATATTTAATGCACGTCTTCTGGCTGCATCTTCCTTAAGCTCAGCGGCTTCTTCATTATTAATATTTCCCCTCTCTAATCGTTTGTCAATAGCTTCTACTTCATCTTTTAAAGCTTCTTTTTCCTCTTGTGTAATATTTTCTTTCTGTTCTATTAGATCTTGTATCCTGTCTTTGTAATCGTCCTGTGCCACCACAGAATTTGTTATAATACAGATTAAAACGAATGCGAAATAGGTACTGATTGTTTTCATTTTGATTTATTTTTGATGATTGATGAATAAACTCCTTACAGATTCCTCAAAATCAATAGAAGAGATTTTATAAAAACTGGTTTAAGAGATTAATTATTACGATCTGCAACTGCAGTTCTCACTTTGCTGTAACCAGACTTAAGCTTCTCGAGAATCTTATCACGGAAGGACTGATCTAATTCCTCTTCCACCTGCGAAAGAAGCTCGTCCGGATTAACTGATTTATCAGAATATATAAGTTTTTCTGCCAAAATTTCTTTTTGCGCCTGCCTAAGCAGGGAATCTACTTCTAAGTCTGTCAGCTCGTCGTTGTTTTCTTCATGTGTAGTAACGGATGCAAGTACCTCAGCCAATTTTGTATCAAATAGCTCATTTGGATCTTCCGGTACTTTGTTTTTATTTCCACTAGTAGTTGCCAATTGATCATCTTCAGATGTCTCCATTCCCCATTTAGATTCTTTTTTAGCCCCTCTTATTGACTTTTCTTCAGCCACTTCAGAGAAATCAACCCCGCTCACTAAGCTTTTTTCCTCTGCAAGAGGAGCTTTTAAGAGTTCTTCTTTTTCTATGTCAACAAAAGGTGTTGAAGGTTGAGTAACGGCTTGTATTTCTTGATCTAAATCCACGTCATTAGTTGTGAAGTAAAGCACAGATAGTATCAATATTCCTGTAAAACCAGCTGCAATCCCATATCTGTAGTATCCTTTTCTCTTAGGCATGAAATCCTGACTGATTTGTCCTTTAACTTTATACCAGGCGCCTTTTGAAGGTTTAATTTCACGTTCCTTCAAGGTTTTCTTAATATGATCTTCTAATTTAGTGGGTTCCATAACCGAGTATCCTTTGTTCTTTTAACTTTTCCTGCAATAATCTCCTGGCCTTAAAGAGTTGGGATTTTGATGTCCCTTCTGTAATATCCAACATTTCTGCTATTTCTGAATGTTTATATCCTTCTAGCGCATAAAGCACGAAGACCATTTTATACCCTTCAGGCAAATCATCTACTAACTGCTGAATATATTCAATATCCATCGCAGAAGAGATAGTAATCTGTTTTGGAGTATTGTACTCGTAAACCTCATCATCAAAAACTACAAATTGTTTTTTTCGGAGATATGAGATCGCTTCTCTAACCATAATTTGTCTAATCCACCCTTCAAAGCTTCCTTCGTGTTTAAATGAACTTAGATTATTAAATACTTTCACAAATCCATTAATCATTACATCTTCAGCATATTGAAGATCCCTAATGTACTGCCTGCAAACGCCTAGCATCTTAGGTGAAAACTTCTCATAAATAGCCCTTTGTGCATTTGGATGACCTGAAATTGCCTTCCTAATCAGCACTTTCTCATTATTATAAAAAGAAATAATTTTCAAGCGTTTCATTTTAGTCTTCTATTGATATAGACGCTTTGGAATTCAAAAACGTTGCCCGAAATCCGAAGTTTTACAGAAATAATTTATAACTATTTGTAAATGTGGTGATTAGAAATTATATTTTTCTTTCCACTACATAATTTACCATAAGGCGAAGCGCATCTTTATATTCAGAATCTGGGTAGGTATTTAAAAGTTTCAAGGCCTTGTCCTTAAATTCGTTCATTTTAGTTTCAGCATATAAAAGTCCACCCTTTGCTTTTACCAATGCAATTACTTCTTTTACGCGCGACTTGTCCTTGTTATAGTTTTTTACGGAATTAATAAGCCATTTTTTCTCTTTGGGAGTACTGTTGTTAAGTGCATAAATTAAAGGCAGGGTCATTTTTTGCTCCTTGATATCTATACCAGTAGGTTTACCAATTTTTTCCGCTCCATAATCAAAAAGGTCATCTTTTATCTGAAATGCCATCCCGCAAAGCTCTCCAAACTTTCGGAAGGTTTCAACATCTTCGCTACCCGGTTTTACTGAACACGCTCCCAGACTGCAACATGCGGCTATAAGGGTTGCCGTTTTTTGCCTGATTATTTCATAATAGATGTCTTCAGTAATATCCAATCTTCTGGCTTTATCAATCTGAAGTAATTCTCCCTCGCTGATTTCTCTTATAGCCACCGAAATAATTTTAAGCAGATCAAAATCTTCATACTCTACAGAGAGTAACATTCCTTTTGAAAGTAAATAGTCTCCAACTAAGACCGCGATTTTATTTTTCCACAATGCATTAATGGAGAAGAAACCTCTGCGCTTGTAACTATCATCTACTACATCGTCATGCACCAAAGAAGCCGTGTGTATTAATTCTATGACAGATGCTCCACGATATGTCCTTTCATTAACTTCACCATTGTTGACTAGTTTTGCGGTAAGAAAAACAAACATTGGTCGCATTTGCTTTCCTTTCCGGTTTACAATATAGTAGGTAATCCTATTAAGAAGAGCCACTTTAGTGGACATGGAGTCACGGAACTTTTTCTCAAAAAGTTCCATTTCTTCGTTAATAGGTTCTGTTATTTGAGCAACAATTTTCAAAAGAATTCATTTTATCAATGACGAACGATAAATTTAGGCAAAATAACTAGGGGAACGAAGTGTGCATAAAGAAATAAGAAATTGATTCTGATCCTCTATATTCTTTAGTCTTACAATAGCTGTAAAACTTTTAAAAACAACAAGAAATTCGGATCCTAACTATAGAGATTTGTTCGCTAATTGTCCACAAGCTGCATCAATATCTTTACCTCTTGATCTGCGAACTGTAACTATTATTTTATTTTTTTCGAGAGCCTCAACATATTTATTGATGGCTTCATTAGATGCCTGCTTAAAACTGGAATCATCTATCGGATTATATTCTATCAGATTCACCTTGGAAGGTGCAAATTTGCAAAACGCTATTAGCGCTTTAATATCCTTATCATTATCATTAATACCTTCCCATACAACATACTCGTACGTAATCCTGCTTTTGGTTTTTGAATACCAATATATCAAAGAATCTCTCAAATCTTTTAAATTAAAAGTAGTATTGAAAGGCATAATGGAGGTGCGCACCTCCTCTATTGCAGAATGAAGAGAAACTGCAAGTTTAAATTTGACCTCTTCATCGGCAAGTTTCCTAATCATTTTTGGGACTCCCGAAGTAGAAACTGTAATTCTTTTAGGAGACATCCCGAGGCCTTCCGGAGAAGTTATCTTTTCTATTGCCTTTAAAACATTATTATAATTCATGAGTGGTTCACCCATACCCATAAATACAATATTACTCAAAGGCCTGTTAAAATAAAGCTCGCTTTCATTGTTGATAGCAACGACCTGATCATAAATCTCGTCCGGATTAAGATTGCGCATTTTTTTTAATCTTGCAGTAGCGCAAAATTTACAATCTAAACTGCAGCCCACCTGGCTGGAGACACAGGCGGTGGTTCTTTCTTTAGATGGGATGAGTACCGACTCTACCACCAATCCATCATGCAAGCGAACGGCATTCTTTATTGTACCATCAGAACTTTTTTGTAATTGATCTACTTTTATATGATTAATCACATATTGTTCTTCCAGTTTTTTACGTGTTTCCTTGGAGATATTGGTCATGTCATCAAATGAATGAGCAGATTTCTGCCACAGCCATTCATAAACCTGGTTACCACGGAAAGCCTGTTCCCCATGGCTTTTGAAAAACTCACGCAGTTGCTCTTTTGTAAGGGCCCTAATATCTTTCTTCTTTAAAACCATTGCTTAATTAAAAAAACCTGCCAATCCTATTTAAAAAAAGGCAATGGCAGGTTTTTTATTTAAATAATACATTATTTATATGATGAGCATAGCATCACCGTATGAGTAAAATCTATACCCTTCAAGTATTGCTTCTTTATAAGCCCTTTTCATTAGATCATGGCCCATAAACGCAGAAACCATCATTAGTAAGGTAGATTTGGGCAAATGGAAATTAGTTACCATGGCATTAGCAATGCTAAAGTCATAAGGTGGAAACACAAATTTATTTGTCCAGCCATCATACGTATTCAATGTATGTTCAGATGAAACAGCACTTTCCAGACCTCTCATAGCGGTTGTTCCAACAGCACATACTCTTTTCTTCTTAATTTTTGCTTCATTAACGATCTCTGTGGCTTTCTCATCAATCACCAATTCTTCACTATCCATTTTATGCTTGGAAAGATCTTCTACCTCTACAGGGTTAAAAGTGCCCAAACCTACATGAAGTGTGAGTTCGGCAAATTGAATTCCCTTTATTTCCAGTCGTTTTAATAAATGTTTAGAAAAATGCAGTCCGGCTGTTGGTGCAGCCACAGCGCCTTCGTGTTTTGCATATATTGTTTGATAGCGCGACTCATCTTCCGGCTCCACTTCTCTTTTAATATACTTTGGAAGCGGTGTCTCTCCCAGTTCTCTTAATTTTCTTCTAAAGTCGGTATACGACCCATCATAAAGAAAGCGAAGTGTTCTTCCCCTTGAAGTTGTATTGTCAATAACTTCAGCCACCAAATTTTCATCTTCTCCAAAGTAAAGTTTATTCCCTATTCTTATCTTTCTTGCAGGATCGACCAAAACATCCCATAGCCTTTGTTCTTCATTGAGTTCACGAAGTAAAAATACTTCTATCCTTGCTCCTGTTTTCTCTTTATTACCATATAACCTGGCAGGAAATACCTTTGTATTATTAAGAACCATTACATCTCCTTCATCAAAATAATCAATAAGGTCCTTGAACATTTTATGTTCAATTTTGCCAGTATCTTTATGAACCACCATTAATTTGGATTCGTCTCTGTGTTCTGCTGGGTACTCTGCCATCAGGTCTTTTGGCAATTCAAAATTAAAGTGTGATAATTTCATATGTAGATTTTAGTTCGCCTATTTTGCGGCTGCAAATATACAATCCTGAAGTAGGCCTTGTCAAGTAAAAGTGCTAATAAATACTCTTATAGGCCTTTAATCCTGAATCCCAGTTGCTCCAGGTCTTTCCAAAAATCCGGATATGATTTGGAAACCACCTCGGCGTCATTGATTATTATTTCTGTTTTAAAAGCCAGTGGAGCAAATGCCATAGCCATTCTGTGATCGTTGTAAGTATCGATTGCCGTACCGGAATTTATATTATTGGAAGATTCCAAAGTTAATGTGCTATTGGTCACTGCAATCTTAGCTCCGAGTTTAGAAAGTTCATTTTTTAATGCAACCAGCCTGTCTGTCTCCTTAATTTTTAAGGTGTGCAAACCGATTAAGTGACATCCAATTCCTAATCCAAAACAGGTAACTGTTAGCGTCTGGGCTAAATCAGGGGCATTTGCAAGGTCGCATTGAACAGTATTTAATGGATGTGGACTGTCCTTAAAAAGAATAATGCTATCTTCTTTAAATTCGGTCCTAACTCCAAAATGTTTATAAATTTCCTTCAGAATACTATCGCCCTGCAAACTATCTTTCCTATAGGACGACAAACTAATTTGAGTGCCCATTTCACTTAAAGCTGCAATACTGTAAAAATATGAGGCTGAACTCCAATCAGATTCAACAGTCAAAGTTAACGCGCTTACAGATTTTTTTGGAAGTATGCCTACCTTATTGGCTTCAAAAGAACTCTTGACTCCAATTTTTTCTAAAAGTCCTAAAGTCATTTTAATATAGGGAACCGAGGTGATTTTCCCAATTAGTTCTAATTCAAGGCCCTTTTCTAAACTTGGCGCAATTAATAGTAAAGCAGAAATATACTGACTACTAACATCAGCAGGAAGACTTACTTTATACTTATTGAGGTTTCTCCCTTTGATTCTTAATGGGGGGAAGCCCTCATTACCCAAATAATTAATGTCTGCTCCCAAAATTTTCAATGCATCTACCAATATCTTTATTGGTCTTTCCTGCATTCGCTTTGAACCTGTAAGGGTAACATTCGCTCCTTCCCGAGAAGCAAAAAAGGCTGTTAAAAAACGCATTGCCGTACCTGCGTGATGAATATCAACCACTCCTTCTTTTAACCTAATTCCTTGGTTCATTACAGAAGCATCGTCTGAATTAGATAGGTTTTTAATTGTAATTCCGGGATAAAGCGCTTTTAACAACAAAAGCCTGTTGGATTCACTCTTGGAACCTGTAATCTTAATATGAGAGTTCAGGAGATTATTGGACGGGCCTAAGAGATGTAATTTCAAATTGGTGTTGTTTTAAAACAGAATGCAAAGATACTATTATTTCAGTTTTTTGTTGTTTTGATGCCTGTCATGGTCCCGTTTTGCCTTGATATCCAATTTGCGGTCAAAAGCTTTTTGTAGATCAATACCCGTTTGGTTTGCCAGGCATAAAACAACGAAAAGAACATCGGCCAATTCTTCTCCGAGGTCTTTCTCTTTATCTGTTTCCTTTTCACTTTGTTCCCCATACCTCCTTGCTATAATACGTGCCACTTCACCTACTTCTTCAGTGAGCTGGGCCATATTCGTCAATTCATTAAAATAACGGACGCCATGATCTTTTATCCAATTGTCAACAGCTAATTGTGCATCTTCAATTTTCATATGTCTTTATTTTTTGTGTCAATTATTATGGTAACCGGACCATCATTTACCAAGGCTACTTTCATATCGGCACCAAAAATACCAGTGCCTATCTTTTTCCCCAAATCTATTTCCATCTGACGAACAAAAGCTTCATAAAGAGGGATAGCAACATCTGGTTTTGCCGCTTTAATATAGGAAGGCCTGTTCCCTTTCTTAGTTGCCGCGTGTAGTGTAAACTGACTTACTACAATTGCATCACCCTTAATCTCCGATAAAGATAGGTTCATAACTCCATTTGGATCATTAAAAATTCTTAGGTTCACTATTTTCTTTGAGAGCCATTTAATATCATCCATGGAATCGGATTCCTCAATGCCCAGCAACACCATTAATCCAAATGCAATTTTGGAGATTGTCTGATCATTTACAACTACACTGGCAGCCGATACTCTCTGAATTACCGCCCTCATAATTCTTCGTAATTATCCATTCTATAGGTGTCTTCAACCCCTGTTACAATCTGTACATAACTACGATAGCGGCTCCATGAAACCTCATCTTTTTCCAATGCCGCTTTGACGGCACATTTAGGTTCATCTAAATGGAGGCAATTGTTAAATTTACAGTCACTCTTCAATCTAAAAAATTCGGGAAAATAATCGCCGATTTCATACTTGTCCATGTCAACAATTCCAAATCCCTTAATCCCGGGTGTGTCAATAATCCTGGCTCCAAAATTCAGGTCATACATCTCTGCAAAAGTTGTGGTATGTTGTCCCTGCAGGTGTTGATCAGAAATTTCCGTAGTCTTCAAATTAAACTCTGGTGCTATGAAATTAATGAGTGTAGATTTTCCCACACCTGAATGCCCGGCAAACATGCTCGTATGAGATTTCATCAAATCTTTAACCTTATCCACATTCTTGCCTGTTTTTGCTGAAATTTCAATACATGTATAACCGATTTTACTGTACAAGGCAGCCAAATACTTCACTTCGGCTAACTCATCTTCATTATACATATCTACTTTGTTGAAAAGAAGTACTGTTTTAATATCATAAGCTTCAGAAGTTGCCAGAAAACGATCAATAAAAATTGTATAAGTCCTTGGATTCTTCAAGGTAATCAATAAAAAAACCTGATCAATATTAGCGGCTATTATATGTGTTTGTTTAGAAAGTTTAACTGACTTTCTAATTATATAATTTTTGCGATCTTCAATTTGGGTAATAACACCTATAGTCTCATCGCCAATCTTCTCTACTTCAAATACCACAATATCCCCTACAGCAATAGGATTGGTGCTTTTAATTCCTTTAATTCGGAATTTACCCTTTATCCGGCATTCATAAGTATCTCCCCCTTCAGTTTTTACGGTATACCAACTGCCGGTAGATTTATAAACAATTCCTAGCATTATTGTTTGTATTTCAATACAAAGAAACAATAATACTTTAATTTGAAACGGTATATTTGGTCAGTAAAATCCTAAAAATTAGTAATCTAAGCAACAATGTATGAAAAAAATCATTTTTATTGCCTTCATTATTCTAGCCACAACCTTGGAAGTAAACGCTCAACAATTTAAGGTAATTACCAGTGTGGAATCTATTGTACCTAATGGTGTGGGTAGGTCGCGGATAGTAAATACGATGGAAGAAAAAGACTATAAAGAATATACTTCAACCCAAACGGATGAAGACAATACAAGAAACAAATCTGATCGTGGTGAAATTCGTGTAAAGAATTATGAGGAAACAAAACTGCTTAACTTTTACAATATTGGAGGTATACGTTTTCAGAATATAGCAGCAAATGATACTATGATTACTTCAATGATTGATACAATGATTAAGGATGGATGGGCACTGGCATTTGTGACTAGTGCAGTTGAAAGTGCCGGTAAGGGTGACAACAATGGCATTTTTATTACACGCTATATCTTCAAAAAATAATTACTTATAAGAGATAAACCCGGCTAATGCCGGGTTTTTAATTTTAAAATTTACAGAACAAATTAGTTCTTAAAAACTATTCTACCACCGGCTAAAGTTGTTTTGTTTACATCTTTTGGATTTCCATAAACATAAACATCACCTCCCGCCTTAACGTTGATATCTAATTTTTCTGTAGCATAAAGCTCTGCCTCTCCGCCGGCCGATATCTTTACACTAGCTACCTCTGTTAACAATTTCCTACCTTCAAATACTCCCCCGGTATTCAATACTATAATTTGATTTTTTGCTAATCCGGATGCTTCAATTATACCTCCTGTGACTGCCCTCATCTCCACATTTTCCACATCCATCCCAATTTTAATTTGTGCTCCTTCCTGGGCCCTAATCGCTATATTCTCTTTTTCCACAAGTTCATTACAAACAATTTTAGCTCCTTCATTACCGTCAATGGTCCTTAAATCTGTATAATAAACTTCAACAAATGTATCTTCACCCTGAAATTTCTTATCCAGTTCCATACGTAATTTTAAAACACCGTTTTTATTTACGAATTTTATATCATAAACGTTATGGCCTTTTATGACTATCCTATTAATATCAGACTTAATAAGGTTCACTTCTATTAAGTCATAGACTTTTATTTCCTGAAAGTCACCAACCTCTTTTTCCAACATACTTTGTGAAAAGGAATTTAGTGTAACAATCACCATGCAAAGTGTTATTATTAATGTTTTCATATTTATTTGTATTACAAGTTTTCTTAAAGACTAATGCCTTCCCATTTTGTTACACTTTTAAGTCTGTATTATTCATAAAGTTTATTAAAGAGAATAACCTTTATTTTTTTAAAGCCTCCGCATTAATTATTTTCTCCTGATGATTTATTGATTCCTGGTGAATAGCCTTAAACATGCGCAGAACAAATTCTTCGCTCAACCCTTTAGATTCTCCTTCAAGGATCATTTTGCCCAATATTGCATTCCAGCGGTTGGTTTGAAGAACAGCCACATTGCGCTGTCTTTTTAATTCCCCAATCCCGTCAGAAACTTTCATGCGTTTACTCAGGGTGTCAATGAGCTGATTATCAATAATATCAATTTGGGCTCGGAGGTTACTGATTTTTTGGTTGTATTCAGCCTCCTCATCCGTTTCTTTTCGAATCTTTAAGTCTTCCATGATTTGTACTAATTTTTTTGGAGTTACTTGTTGTGCGGCATCGCTCCAGGCACTATCAGGATCATGATGCGTTTCAATCATTAAACCATCAAAATTAAGATCGAGTGCAGTTTGTGATATATCGAAAATCATTTCCCTGTTCCCGCTAATATGTGAAGGATCATTAATCAAAGGCAGATCCGGAAATTTAGTTTGCAGTTCAATAGCCATTTGCCATTCCGGTATATTTCGATATTTGGTTTTCTCGTAAGTAGAAAAACCCCGATGTATTACTCCTAACTTTTTAATATTGGCTTTTGATAAACGCTCAACTGCTCCCAGCCATAAAGAAAGGTCAGGATTCACAGGGTTCTTAACAAGGACAATTTTATCTGTTCCCTCCAAGGCATCAGCAATTTCCTGAACTATAAAAGGGCTTACAGTAGATCGTGCACCTATCCAAAGTAGATCCACGTCATGTTCCAATGCAAGATCTACATGGTTTTTGTTTGCCACTTCAGTAGCTGTTTTAAGTCCTGTTTCTTCCTTTACTTTTTGTAACCAATTAAGACCTATCGCTCCAACCCCTTCAAAGTTACCCGGCCTGGTCCTCGGTTTCCATATGCCAGCCCGATAGTAGTTTACATCTGTATCTTTAAGCTCATGAGCTATTCTCAATACCTGATCCTCAGTTTCTGCACTGCATGGCCCGGCAATTACCAGGGGATGTGATAATTTCATATCATCTAGCCATGATCTTAACTTCTTTGTATTCTCCATTATTATCTGTCTTTATTATTTTGTGGTATTCCTTTTAATATTGATTTTATCTTATTGGTACTGTCCATTTCTTCGTATATACCTTCAAAATTATCATCGATTAGTTTTTGTTTAAAGGCTTCCAAATTTTGAATATACTCCTCCAAAGTCTCTACTACATTATCTTTATTTTGTTCAAAAATAGGGGTCCACATCGCCGGTGAGCTTTTTGCCAGTCTTACCGTACTTTCAAAACCACTACCTGCCATATCAAAAATATCTCGCTCATTTTTCTCCTTCTCAATTACAGTTTTACCGAGCATAAATGAACTTATATGTGATAAGTGCGAGACATAAGCAATATGCCGGTCATGTGCTTCAGGATTCATATATCTTATTCGCATTCCTAAACTACTAAAAACACTCAATGCTCTTTCCTGGAGTTTGAATGCCGTTTTCTCTACTTCACAAATTATGTTTGTCTTACCTGCAAAGAGCTCTGATACAGCGGCAGAAGGGCCGGAAAACTCTGTTCCCGCAATAGGATGACAAGCCAGAAAATTTCTTCTTTTTGGATGGTCTTCAACTATACTGCAAATTTCTGATTTTGTCGAACCTGCATCTATCACCAAAGTATCGTCACCAATGACATCCAATAATTTAGGAAGTTCCAATACAATAGCATCCACAGGGATACTAACTACAACAATATCAGCCTCAGAAAAATCCTTAGACTCTGCAATGCCGTCAATAAGTCCAAGCCTAATAGCTTCTTCAAGATGGGTTGCAGTTGCATCTGCCCCATAGATTGATACCTCCGGATACTTGCATCTAAGGTCCCTCGCCATAGAACCCCCAATTAATCCGACACCAACTATTATTGCCTTCATCTTATTAACTTAAAACCTTTCAATCGCCTCTTTTATCTTTTCCTCTGTTACACAAAGTGAAAATCTGATATAGCCCTCTCCATTGCTTCCAAAAATAGTCCCAGGTGCAATGAATATATTTTTGTTTTGTAATATTCTATCTATAAATTCTTCAGAACACTTTGATCCTTTTGGCATTTTAGCCCAAACAAACATTCCAACAGCACTTGGATCATAGGTACATTGCAATTTATCTGCCAACTGAAACATTAATTTTCTCCGGGCTTTATATGTACGATCTAATTGATCAAACCAGCCCTTGCCGCTTTTTAATGCCTCTATCGCTCCTTTTTGAATTCCATAGAACATTCCGGAATCCATATTACTCTTAACTTTTAAAATGGCATTTAAATTTTCCTCGCTCCCCAATACCATTCCAACTCTCCACCCTGCCATATTGAAAGTTTTGCTGAGAGAATTGAGTTCTAAAGCAATATCCTTGGCTCCATTTATACTCAAAATGCTCAAAGGATTATTACTTAAAACAAAGCTGTAGGGGTTGTCGTTAATTAGCAAGATATTTTTCTCTTTTGCAAAGGCAACCAGTGCCTGCAATTGAGAAGAATTAGCTGTAGCCCCCGTAGGCATGTGCGGGTAACTAACCCACATTAGTTTTACAGCGGATAAATCTTGCCGCCTTAAGCTTTCCAAATCTGGAAACCAGCCATTATCAGCAACCAGATCATATTGTTTTGGAACGGCTCCTACCAGTTTTGTAACCGATGTATAGGTAGGGTAACCCGGATTGGGAATTAATACCTCATCACCTTCATTCAAAAAAGCCATGCTAATATGCATAATCCCTTCTTTAGAACCCATAAGAGGTAATATTTCACTCGAGGGATCTGCATCCACATCGAATTTTTCCTTGTAAAACTTCGCAATTGTTTCCCTTAACTCAGGAAGTCCCTGGTAGCTTTGGTATTGATGGGCGCCGGCATGTTTTACGGATTGTTGGAATGAATTAATTACGGCATCAGATGGCGGAAGATCCGGACTACCTATACCAATATTTATTATCGGTTTTCCGGCAGCAGCCATCCCTCTGACTTCTCGCAATTTTTTCGAGAAATAATACTCCTCTATAGACCTTAAACGATCAGCAGTTTGTATCATATACGAGCATTTTTATATTCACCCAAAACCTTGAAATCTTCGGACATGATGGCCAATAATGATTTCGCTTTAGCAAAATGATTGTAATCATCAAAAGTTATATCCACAAAAAATGCATATTTCCATGGTGTTTCAATAATCGGTAACGACTGTATTTTTGTCAAATTCAAATTGCAATCACTCATAACATTGAGAACAGTGGCCAGACTTCCTCTCTTATGATCTGTAATAAAACGAATGGAAGCTTTGTTAATCTCTTCTTTTGGAATTTCTTTATTCTTGGTTTTTACAATTATAAATCTTGTCGAATTATTCTTTATAGTTTGAATTTCCGGTTCTATGATTTTTAGATTGTAAAGATCTGCTGCCACCGCGGGGGCAATAGCTGCAATACCTTTCAAATGGTTTTCCTGTATTTGTTTTGCGGTTTCTGCAGTATCAAAATCTTCTACCATTTTAATATGGGGTTGAGATTTTAAATACTCCCTGCATTGCAATAGCGCCATGGGATGCGAACGCACTTCTTTGATATCCTGCAGTTGCTGTCCATCCAAAACCATTAAATTGTGATGGATATTCAGGTAATATTCACCAATAATGTGCAAATTATTCTGGTATACCAGGGCATAATTAGGTATAATTGATCCGGCTATTGAATTTTCAATTGCCATTATGCCTTTATCTGCCGAATTGTTGAGCAACTTGTCTACAAGGGCATGAAATGTCAAGCATTCCACTAAATCTATATCATTACCAAAATAATCCAGAGCTACCTGATGATGATTAGACCCTTTTATTCCCTGTATTGCTATTTTGAAACCCATATGGTTAAATTACCCTCAAAAAAAAATCCCGTATTTCACGGGACCTTATTTGATATATTGTTCACAATATTCTAAAACAGTCCCGTACTTCTTTTAAAAAAGAAATAAAAATAAGTTCCGTTCCAAGAATAATTGCGTGTCATTTTTCTACAAATATGTGGCTAAGGTAAATATTAAATTTAAAAATCGATGTTTAATACTATATTTTTTTGAATATTTATGGTATAGCCGATTTCTTTGCGGATAATATTTGGAATGTAATTTTTTTTTGAGAATTTATCATTATTCCAAATCCTAAGTCCCGTTCATTAGTAAATATTTCAATTGATCAGCTAAAATTGTGCAACCGAAATTCTGCCTTAAACTTGCAATTGTTACTTTTGCTTAAATTTTAAAAAATGTCTTTAAAGGTCACGAATATTTCTAAGAGTTTCGGTTCTCAAAAAGCACTTAATAAGGTGTCTTTTGAGATAAGGAGAGGAGAAATTGTAGGTTTCTTAGGACCAAACGGAGCAGGTAAATCTACCATGATGAAGATTCTGACCACCTACAGCAAAGCAGATGAAGGAGAAGCTTCTGTTAATGAATTTGACGTGCTCACAAAGCCCAGAGAAGTGCAAAAAAGTATAGGATATTTACCCGAACATAATCCGCTCTACAAAGACATGTATGTAAAAGAATATCTTGCTTTTAATGCTGAGGTCTATAAAATATCTAAAAACAGGATTAGCACGGTAATAGAACAAACGGGATTAAGTTCGGAAGCACATAAAAAAATTGGTGCTCTATCAAAAGGATATCAACAACGAGTAGGTCTGGCGGCTGCTCTTTTGCATGATCCCGAAGTACTTATTTTAGATGAACCCACTACGGGTTTAGATCCTAATCAACTTATTGAAATAAGAAAACTTATTAAGCATATCAGCAAAAAAAAGACTATCCTGCTGTCAACCCATATAATGAAAGAAGTTGAAGCTGTCTGTGATAGGGTACTAATTATAAATAAAGGAACCTTAGTTGCAGATAAAAAACTTTCCGATCTAAGGGAAGAGAATGAGCAGATAATAGAAGTTGAATTTGATTATCGCGTGGAAGAGGCATTCCTGCAAAGACTACCTAATGTTACCAAGGTGGTCAACACCGGAGGATTCGTATACGAAATTACTTTTGGTACATCTAAAGATATGCGGCCGGCTGTTTTTGATTTCGCTCATGACAATAAGCTCAAAACGCTGCAACTTAGCCGAAAGAATAAAAATCTGGAAGTCTTGTTTACAGAATTAACCAGCAGCTAAATAAGCTAATCGTTAAAAATTAATTTTCCTTTATAAAGTTCCTCAACTTCTACTATATCAGGACGATTATAGCTCTGTACATCCCCGGTTCCTCTGATTGTACCTCTTAAAGACTCCAGAGGATTGATTAAAACATCATTGCTGCCCCTGTGATTAAGGCTTACATTTTGGGCGGATAATGAAGCAGCCTCAACTCTGGAATCTCCTGCTGCAACAATTACACTGAAGTTTTCTGAACTGCCATTTAACTTAAAATACGCGATTCCGTTGACAACAATTTTTACATCCTGTGATGCCAGCTGAAGATCAAACTCACCATCTGTAGTAAGGTTTTCCGGGTCATTAAAGCTCTCAGAAATAAGCGTAATCTCAGGATAGGTCAACACACCGTCACTTATAGTGGAAAAGCCAGTATTACTTCTGATTTCTGTAATATTCGGTGCCGTAACATAAAATGTTGTAATACCGTATGGCCTGAATAAATTACAATTATTGGTGTTTGTCAGCAATAGTCTGCCATCCTTAACTTCAGCATTTACCTCATTGCGCAAAAATTTTCCGGTTTCAACTTCTACCAATATTGTACTCCCTTCTTTCAGGACCAGTTTAGTATTTTCATTAACAGTTATTTTCGTAAAATTCTCCACCGGGATTACATCCCGAATGATATTACCTGTATTTTGAAAACAATCGGGTACGCTATCCCCATTGCAAGCCATCAAAAGAATGAGGCCGATAGAAACTAATACTACTTTATAATTGATGTTCAAATGCTTCATAGCTTCAAATAATTTATAGTCCGCAACTTTTACAAACGTATTCCAAGTCCAAACTCTACCGCTTCTGCCGCCGCACCATGAGATTTTAAAGTTATGGCTCCAAATAACTTTTTACCAAAATAATATTTTAAACCAATTCTATTATAGACTTCTCCTTCAAAATCAAAAGGAAAATAAACATAATAACCCAGCTGAGCGATAGCACTTAATCTAGAAATATAAAGTTCGTATCCCAGAAACATGCCTACTCGTTTATAATCTGTATCGGGGTCAACATTCAGCTCCGGTAAAGCAATTGACTGATAACGAATTAATTCTTTCAGGAAATTTGAAAAAAACACTTCTGCTCCAAGCTGTATTCCGCTTTTTCGGGATAGACGTTTGTCCGCATAAGCCGAGAAAATATAAAATGGAAACTGGCCCGAGTTAATTACATCACTCTCATTAATTCCGGTTCTAAAAACCAGATTGGCCTTAATGGGTTCTGTTATTTTTTTCATTTCGAAGTTCCTGACATAGAAAATTTCTTCATTTCTATTTAAATCATAGACAAGTCCTGCATTAAAAGCAAACGTATTAGTAGAAGTGTTAGGAGCTTTTACATTTGCATTGCTATAATGAATTATAGAAATTCCTGCCTTAATACCCAAACCTTTAAATAGTTGTTCCTTATGATAATTAAGCATAATAAAAGTGGAACTCATAATATGTGACCCATAGGCATTACCCCTGAAATTTTCATTCTTATCGTATGGATTGGTGTTATAAGCTAAGCCTTGTCCGATTCTGAACTGCATGTTTCGTTTGAAGAAATAAAAATTATAATGTGCGTACAAACTGTAATTTTTACCCAGGATATCATCATTCATATCCTGATAAACAAATGAGATTCCGGTATCAGGATAGTTATATTCCTGATGCCATTCCTTAGATCCATAATTCTTTTTATTGAACCCAAGAATAAATCCGGCAGGATGTGCATTGATTAAGTGAGAAATATCCGTGTTATGAAGCATTATAGAACCATAATAAGGATTGGCATCTATAGTAAACTTCTTAGGTGTTTCTTTTTGCGAAAAACACGATAGACAACTAAGTAGGCATACATAAAAAAATCGGGTGTCCATTGGGTGTAAAAATAGCAAATAATACCAGTAAATAAATCTGAATTTGAAGGGTTATATTCGGGAGATTGAAGGAAAGTAATTTAAGGAAAATATTGTAATCTAATCCTATCTTCTGCCAGCTAAGTTATTTTGCTTCTTAGGTTAATGAAATTATAAGCGATTTATTTTCAATTAAAATACTGCTTCGGCTATGGCTTTAATATTATCCGACTTGCCCATGGAATAGTAATGCAAGACCGGAACACCAGCCGCTTTTAATTCCTTCGACTGGGCAATAGCCCATTCAACCCCAACTTGTCTTACTTCTTTGTTGTCATTACAATTCTCTACCGCATCAATCAAATCCTGAGGAAGGTCTATTCTGAATACCTGAGGCAACAATTGCAAATGCCTCTTGACTGCAATAGGCTTTATACCCGGAATTATTGGTACATTAATACCCATTTCCCTGGCAGCTTTTACAAAATCAAAATACTTTTTATTATCAAAAAACATTTGTGTTACCACATAATGAGCGCCAAGCTCAACTTTTTTCTTTAGCCACTTTAAGTCCGATTTTAAAGAAGGAGCTTCCATGTGTTTCTCTGGATAGCCGGCAATACCAATACAAAAATCTGCACAGTAGTCCGTTTCCACCACCTCATGTAAATACTGCCCACAATTTAGATTATGTATCTGTTCTACAAGTTCTGATGCGTATACATGCCCCCCCTCGGAAGGTTCAAAATACTTTTCTTCTTTCATAGCATCTCCTCTAAGTGCCATGATATTGTCTATCCCCAGATAATGACAATCTACCAGTAAATATTCCGTTTCTTCCTTTGTAAACCCGCCGCATAGAACATGCGGAATGGTATCTACATCATACTTATGTTTTATTGAAGCACAAATGCCAACTGTACCCGGCCTCATGCGTGTAAGTTTCTTATCCAGAAGTCCATTTTTATCAATATAGATATACTCTTCCCTTGAAGTGGTTACGTCTATAAAAGGAGGGTTGAATTCCATTAAAGGATCTATATTATCGTATAATTCCTTTATATTTCTACCTTTAACAGGAGGAATTATTTCAAAAGAGAATAGTGTATTCCCTTTGGCATTTTCTATATGTTCGGTAACTTTCATTTAAACTTACTACTTGTCAATATTTTTCGTTCTTCTCATTTTTTAATATAAATAGGCTTTTGCTCCGGTTTAAGTTCATCAGGAAATTTTAACTAATCATCAACCATATTTGGGGCAAGCCATTTTCTGGCATTATCTAATTCTATTTCTTTCCTCATGGCATAATCGGCAATCTGGTCTTTGGTAATCTTTCCCAACCCAAAATATTTAGCTTTAGGATGCGCAAAATAATATCCACTAACACTGGCTGCCGGATACATAGCGAGATTATCTGTCAATTTTACTCCAATTTGATTTTGTACGTCCAGCAATTCCCAAATTGTCAATTTTTCGGTATGATCCGGACAAGCCGGGTATCCGGGTGCCGGCCTTATTCCCCTGTATTTTTCCCGAATTAAATTTTCATTGGAGAGTTGTTCCTTTTTAGCGTATCCCCAATATTTAATTCGTACTTCTTTATGTAAATATTCAGCAAAGGCCTCTGCTAACCTGTCAGCCAATGCTTTAATCATAATAGCACTGTAATCATCCAGGTCTTTTTCATAAGTTTCTGCCAGCTCACTGGTTCCAAATCCTGCTGTTACACAAAAACAGCCAATATAATCCTGAATTCCTGTTTCCTTTGGGGCTATGAAATCTGCCAGAGCAATATTGGGAATACCTTGTCTTTTTCTGGATTGCTGACGAAGAGTCCTAAAAACATAATGATTATTTTCCTCATTTTCACCCGCGATATCTGTATTTTCGAGTTGAGTAATTACTTCAATATCGTCATCATTAATAGTATTGGCCGGAAAAAGTCCGAATACCGCTTTTGCAGTTAATAATTTCTCCTCGAATATCTTTTTCAGCATAGCTCGAGCATCTTTATATAACTCAGAAGCCTGTTCCCCAACAATTTCATCATTTAAAATATCAGGGTATTTTCCATGTAAGTCCCAACTTCTGAAAAAAGGTGTCCAATCTATAAATTCCTCCAAAAGCTGTAGATTCATTTCGCCAATCACTTCTATGCCCAATTTGCTGGGCTTTGCAATATCAGAAACATCCCAGTCTATATGAAACTTATTCTTCCTCGCATCTTTAAGACTAAGGTATTCTTTTTGTTTACCGCGATTAATAAATTTCTCCCTGAAGGAAGAATAATCCGTTTTAACTAAAGCTTTGTATGTATCTGCGGAGTCTTCCTGTAAGAGGTCACTCAACACTGTAACGGCCCGTGAGGCATCATTTACATGCACAACTGATGCACTGTACTGTGGATCTATCTTTACTGCAGTATGTGCTCTACTGGTTGTAGCCCCGCCTATTAATAAGGGTATTTTAAATCCCTGGCGTTCCATTTCTTTGGCAAGATGAACCATTTCATCCAAAGAAGGGGTAATAAGGCCGCTTAGCCCAATTACATCTACTTGTTCTTCTCTGGCTTTTTGAATTATTTTTTCAGGAGGTACCATAACACCCAAATCAATAATTTCATAGTTATTACAAGCCAGCACCACACTTACTATATTTTTGCCAATATCATGTACATCACCTTTTACGGTAGCCATTAAGATTTTACCTGCAGTCTGCCTTACATTGTTCTTATCTTCTTCAATAAAAGGCAATAAATAGGCAACTGCCTTTTTCATAACCCTTGCAGATTTAACTACTTGTGGCAGAAACATTTTCCCACTTCCAAAAAGATCCCCAACCACATTCATACCATTCATTAAATGGCCTTCAATAACCTCGATTGGCTTATTAACAGCTAATCTTGCTTCCTCCACATCTGCTACAATGTATTGATCTATTCCTTTTACCAAAGCCCGGGTAATTCTTTCCTGCAGTGGATCTTTACGCCATGAATCATCTGATATCTTTTCCTTTGCTTTACCAACTACAGTTTCAGCAAATTCAAGGAGGCGTTCTGTAGCATCATCCCTTCTGTTTAAAATCACATCTTCCACCCTTTCCAGCAAATCTTTTGGAATATCGTCATAGACTTCAAGGATAGCAGGATTTACAATTCCCATGTTCATCCCGGCCTGTATAGCATGATATAAGAAAACCGAATGCATTGCCTCGCGAACCGGCGTATTACCCCTAAACGAAAAAGAAACATTACTGACACCTCCGCTAACATGGCAATGTGGAAGGTTTTTACGAACCCAGGTGGTAGCTTCAATAAAATCGACTGAATTCCTATTGTGTTCCTCCATTCCTGTAGCAACAGGGAAAATATTAAGATCAAAAATGATATCCTCAGGAGGGAAATTTACCTTATTTACTAAAATATCATATGATCTTTTTGCGATTTCAATTCGCCTCTCATAATTATCTGCCTGGCCCTTTTCGTCAAAAGCCATTATAATTACCGCAGCTCCATAAAGTCGTATTAATTTAGCCTGACGAATAAATTCTTCTTCTCCTTCCTTTAAACTAATTGAATTAACAACACATTTACCCTGCACTAATTGTAAACCGGCCTCAATTATCTCCCATTTAGAGCTGTCTATCATAATAGGAACGCGGGCTATGTCTGGTTCAGCCATAATTAAATTCAAAAACCTGATCATGGCTTGCTTTCCATCAATCAGGCCATCGTCCATATTTATGTCAATAATTTGGGCTCCTCCTTCTACCTGGTGCCGGGCTATTTCGAGAGCTTCCTCATATTGTTCTTCTTTAATTAATCGCAGAAACTTTTTTGAACCAGCAACATTAGTTCTTTCCCCTACATTTATGAAATTACTTTCAGGAGTAATAACCAGTGGTTCTAAACCAGAGAGTTTAAGAAATCTTGGTTTTGGAAGGGAATTGATATCAATCTCCTGCTCATTACCTGAATTCAACTGTATGTTGGCTACATTTTTCATTATTACAATTGAACCCTTTCTATATCAGAAAAAATAAATTTTCTGGGTTTATAATCCTTTGTCAATTCAGCAATAGCTCTTATATGTTCAGGTGTTGATCCACAGCATCCACCAATTATATTCACCAGGCCCCTATCAAGATATTCCTTAATTTGTTCGGCCATCTGATCTGGTGTTTGATCATAGTCCCCAAAGGCATTGGGTAAACCCGCGTTGGGATGTGCTGAAACGGCTGCTTCCGTTCTATCTGCAATAGCATCCAAATGCGGCACTAACTGCTTTGCTCCCAAAGCGCAATTAAATCCAACTGATAACAACGGAATATGGCCTACAGATATTAAAAAGGCCTCTGCGGTCTGGCCAGATAAGGTACGTCCTGAAGCATCGGTAATGGTCCCGCTAACCATAACTGGTGTTTGTATGTTACGAGCCTGTTTTACCTCTTCAATCGCAAATAGCGCAGCTTTAGCATTAAGAGTGTCAAAAACAGTTTCTACCATCAGTATATCCACGCCACCATCCAAAAGAGCCTCAACCTGCTGTTTATAAGCTAATCGCAATGCCTCAAATGAAACTGCCCTGAATCCAGGGTCATTTACATCGGGCGACATACTTGCCGTTTTATTTGTTGGCCCAATACTTCCCACTACAAACCTTGGTTTATTTGGTTCTCTTTGGGTAAATTCCCGGGCTACCCGCTTTGCTATTTTGGCTGACTCAAAATTAAGTTCATAAACCAAATCTTCCATATGATAATCCGCCATGGCTATAGAAGTGCTGGAGAATGTATTTGTTTCCACTATATCAGCTCCTGCCTCAAAATATTTTGCATGAACTTCGGCTATGGCTTCAGGCTGGGTTAGCGAAAGTAAGTCGTTATTGCCCTGCAAAGGATAAGGCCAGTCTTTAAAACGGTTCCCCCTAAAGTCAGACTCGGTAAATTTATACCGTTGAAGCATAGTACCCATGGCACCATCCAGTATCATAATCCGTTCCTCCAATATATTCTGTATCATCTTCATATATCTTTTTTTAGGAATTACATTGTAACAACTTTATTTTTTGTCCAGACTGACCATTTAAACTTAGTAACGATATATCTACAATTGTTTGTTGGATGTAACTGTCGGACTATTCAATAATATTATCAAGTAAAAGTAGGTAAAGACAAATAACCTTTACTCCGTGTTATCTAGCCTTAGTTGCAATATAAAAGCAGCCTAGTGGTAGAATGTAGCACCTTCTCTATAGTTAAAGGGTTGCTAAGGTTTCAACAGGTCTAGTCCCTCCACCTTTCTTGATAACAATGTCAATGTTGTAATGAACTGGCACAAAGAAACGCCACGTGCCATTTAAAAACAAGTAAAATAGACTATTTTTGCCTTTCTTACGATTATCTGCAAACCTATTGAGATATTTCTTTTTAGTTACAAAGATTACTTAATGCTAATTATCGAATTCAGTGAATTTATTGTAAAGAAGAGCTTTCTTTTTATTTGCTTCAGTTCGTCACTTTTAGTGGTACCTTAATTGGTGTTTAACAAATTAATCGGAAACAAAGCTAATCATTAGTATTTGAAACCAGTATTTCTGTTACTTCGTTCATTGCGTTAACCTTCTGCTCAAAATCTCCTTTTATTGTTCTTCTATATCTATTTAGATTCTGAACCATCCTGCTAATATCTTCAGGTATCACATCTTCAAAAAATTGCCTCAATCTCTTAGCAGTTGTTGGGGACTTCCCGTTAGTAGATATAGCTATTTTTACGTTCCCTTTGGTTACAATACCTCCCATATAAAAATCACAGTAAGGAGGATTGTCTGCAACATTCACTAATTTATTCATACTTCTGCAGTCATTGTATACTTGCATGTTTACTTCAGGTAAGTCTGTGGTAGCAATAACGATGTGTTTCCCTTTTAGAAAATCAATACTGTAAGCTGATTTAATAAGCTCAACATCAAAAATTCTGGCCAGATTAAAAGTGTTTTCTCTAAACATAGAGGCTACCATGGTAATTTTAGCATCCGGACTGGATTTAGTTAAAAAGGATAATTTTTCTTCCGCTACATTACCCCCTCCAACTATCAAAATATGAAGCGACTTTGTCTTTAGAAAAATCGGATATAAATTATTCCTTTCCATTATTCTGTAATTTGATATTCGTACTGGCGGCCAATTTGAATAATTTGGCGTCGGTGTTTTACCACTTCTCCTATAATAATTATAGCCGGGTTGCTTAATTTTTGTTTTTCAACTATACTTTTTATTGTATTAATTGTTCCAACTCCAATTCGTTCTTCTTCTTTTGTGCCATTTTGAATAATTGCAACGGGCGTATCGGTTTTGTTCTCTTTAGCAAATAGCTCTACGATGGCCGAGAGTTTAGACATCCCCATTAATATGACTACCGTAGCATTTGATTTAGCAGCAAGGTGAATGTCTGAAGAGAGTTTATGTTCTTTAGTGGTTCCGGTAATTACCCAGAAACTCTCTGCAGCGCCTCTTTTGGTAACCGGGATATTCTGAGATGCCGGAACGGAGATGCATGATGAAATACCAGGAACTATTGCCACTTCAAGGCCATAGCCTGCCGCATAAGCCATTTCCTCGGCCCCACGACCAAAAACAAAAGGATCACCACCTTTTAATCGTACCACATGACCCCTGCTTTGTACTCTTTGCACGATTAATTCATTGATCTGATCTTGATGAAAGGCATAACATCCTTTCCGCTTGCCAACAAAAATATGCTCTGCCTTATCAGCATATTCCAATAAAGATTTGTCTACAAGGGCATCGTAAAGAACCACATCCGCATCCTGTAAAGCTTTAATTGCTTTTACTGTGATTAGTTCTAAATCTCCCGGACCTGCCCCAACGACTGTTAATTTTCCTTTTTTATGCATGAATCAATTCCTGTTTTCTATAGGCTTCCACCTTGTTTAAGAACTCCTCAGCATTAGCGAGATAGTTTTTAGCGAAGTTCTGCTCAGGTTCATTTTTATTCAATTGCAAAACCAAATCTTCGAATGAGCAATTCAGTTCTATTCTGCTGTTTGCAACAAAATAGGTGTCGAAATCCTTTATTATGCTGTTGTGGGTATTTGTTTTGGTTTTTTCGGCAGTCAGAAGTGCCTTGGCCGTATTTACCATAGAAGAATAGGAATAATAAATACTTGCAGCCCATTTCTCTTCAGTAATAGCTTCTTTAGCATTGTGTATCTTTTCTTCACTTTCAAATAACAATGTGGCAATTAAATCTATTACCACCCCGGCGCACTCTCCTATTCCAATTGCCTTCTGATATCTCTTGTTACTTCCCCAATCCAAATAATCTTCAGGAGCTAAATTTTCAATATCCGCTAATGGCTTAAGAAGTTCATAAAAATAATACTCGCCTTTTTCTGCATAATAAGATTCATAAGATGCGTCTTTACCATTAATCTCAAAATCGTCTAATATCTTTCTAAGAGCTGCCGGCCCTTTTTTACTTGGAATCTTAATTACTTTATCAGCAAATAAGCCCTGTCCATCTCCTAAATTGCCCCCTCCAAGCAATACTTGCAAAGCAGGTGCAACCAACTTTTCCTTAGTTCGTATTGACATGCCCTGAAAACCAATATTAGCCATAGAATGCTGACCGCAAGCATTCATACAACCACTAATTTTAATGACTACATCTGCATTATTTACATATTGCGGGTATTCTGTTTTTATAACGCGTTCTAATTCCGAAGCTATTCCCGTACTGCTTGCAATTCCTAGGTTGCAGGTGTCAGTGCCCGGACAAGCTGTAATATCTATTGCCTTGTTATAGCCCGCATCTGCAAACCCAAGTTTTTTAAGTTCAGTATAGAAAAAAGGAATCAGTGATTCTTTTACATAGGGAATTAGGATATTCTGTCTTAGGGTTAAGCGAATTTCACCTGCCGCATACCTTTCAACCAACTCCGCCAGCAATCTGGCTTTATCTGTATAAAAATCTCCTAGCATTACCTTTATTCCAATAGCAACATATCCGGATTGTTTTTGTCTAACCAGATTGGTTGCTTTCCATTGTTCAAAAGCACCCGTATCTTCAATAATTACTGGCTGAACCTGCGCATCTGAAATAACCACCTTAGGATAAGAGCTTACATCAATGGGGTACCGTTTGTAAGGTATCGCTTTCTTTTCTGCAATTAATAATTCTCTAAAGGCTTCCAAGCCTAAATCCTTTAATAAAAACTTCAGTCTTGCTTTAGCTCTGCTCTTTCTTTCACCATATCTGTCAAAAACACGAACAACAGTTTCCATCATAGGAATTATTTCATCGCTTGGAAGAAATGAAAATAGTTCATCTGCATGACGAGGTTGTGAACCCAAACCTCCTCCCAGCATTACTTTAAAACCTTTTACACCCTCTTGAATTTTGGCTATAAAACCCAGATCATGCATATAAGATAGTCCGGTATCTGTATCACTACAAGAAAATGAAACTTTGAACTTACGGCCCATTTCCTGACCAACTGGATTTCTCAAAAAATATTCGAAAACGGCCTGAGCATATGGTGATACATCAAACGGTTCATCACTGTCTATCCCAGATGTTTCACTTGCGGTAACATTTCTTACGGTATTGCCACACGCTTCTCTAAGTGTTACCTCATTCTTTTCCAGTTTGGCCCAAAGTTCAGGGGTACGTTCCAGGTCTACATAATGTATCTGAATGTCCTGCCGTGTTGTAATGTGCAGTCTTCCGGTGGAATATTCATCTGCTACATCCGAAATCCTATGCAGTTGCCTTGAGCTCACTTTTCCATAGGGTAATTTTATACGAATCATTTGAACACCAGGCTGTCTTTGTCCATAAACCCCTCGGGCCAGGCGCAGACTCCTGAATTTTTCCTTATCAATAGTTCCACCTTTGAACTCCCTGATTTTTTTCTCCAGCTCAATAATGTCTTTTTCTACTATGGGATTTTCTATTTCAGTTCTAAAACTTTGCATAATATTCTACTTAGTCTATGTATTAAATAGATTTATTAAAATGAATAGGTCTTAATTATGATATCTCTAAATATCCTTTAGTCCTCTAGCAAGCTAATCCTTTGTGGATCCTAGGTGTGTAAACCGCACTCCCTGTTTTCGAGAACCTTCGTTGGATCAAAATAATTGTGCTCGTTAGGAAGGCCCCGTGCATTTAAATAGGCGTCGAGGCGTGTATCATTCCAATGGTAAAACGGACTTACTTTTAGCACTCCCTCTTCACTTAAGCTTAAAATATTTAGTTTATCTCTTAGAGCAGTCTGGCCTTTTCTTAGGTTAGTAAACCAAACATCTGGTTTGTATTCAGCCATTGCCCTTCTGAAAGGTTCTAGTTTAACTTGTTCCGTAAATTCTTTATGCCTGGGGTCATCAATATCCGGTATACCCATCACGGCATCTCTGTGTGCAGTTGTCTGCGTGGGAACATACAATTTTATATTTAAATTTAAACCTGAGATCAATTCTTCGGCGTGTTTATAGGTATTGCGGGTGTTGTATCCGGTATCGCACCATATTACAGGTATATCTGATTTAACCTCCGTAACCGCGTTTAATATAGCTACTTCATATGGTCTGAAATTAGTAGTAACCACAGATTTGGAACCATATAGAATTGCCCATGAAATTATCTCTTCCGGAGGAATCCCTCTGAAGTGATTATTTAAATGTTCTATATCCTGTGTTGACAAGCTCATATCTTATATATTTAAAGTTAAAATTACCTTCCCCATTTAATGGTGTTCCACATTCGTTCATGTAAAAAATACAGGACCATCTTTGTGACCAATTCTACTAAACCAATAGAAAATGCCAATGAAAGAGTTCCGGTAATGATCCATGATATAATTATTGTGTCTAATGTCCCGATAGCTCGCCAGCTTATTGACTTTGCTATGCTTCTTTTTGGCTGCTCGGAAACTCTATCTGTTTGATAACTGCTATTCGCAGATCTCCTATTAATCAAAATTCGGTCTGCAATCATTTTGGAATAAATTTATCCTATGGATTTAATAGAGTAATCAAAAATAGAATAATATTTCAAAGTAAGACGTTAAATTTTCATCAATATTATGTTTACCCTATAGTTTTAATAGATTAATTAAAAAATCAGGTAATTATTATGAATGATTCATTGTAATGTCAAAGATTCTGAAGATTTTTTATGCCGAAATAAGATCGGCAAGCGTATTATTTCTGTAAACCTCCAGAACGCTGTCGCGTACCTGAAGCATTAATTTGTGTACAGTGCATTTATTTTCATCCGGACAGTCGTCACACTTTTCGTAAAAGTTAAGGCTTACACAAGGCACCATGGCAATTGGGCCTTCCAACACACGAATAACGGTTGTCATGGGAATTTCACCAGGATCTTTGAGTAAATAATAACCCCCTCCTTTTCCCTTTTTTGATCCTAAAAATCCTGTATTTCGCAAAGTGAGTAAAATACTTTCCAAAAACTTTTGAGGAATATTCTCGTGCCGGGCAATTTCCGAAATTTGAACCGGATCCTGTTTGCTTTGAGATGCCAAATAAGTAAGGGCCTTTATCCCGTATTTTGTCTTTTTAGAAAGCATTATGCGAAGATAGTCAAAATAGGAATATTCCTATTTCTCATATCCTACCTAAGGCCTGTCCTATGTCGTTAATAATATCATCTGTATGCTCAAGACCAACTGATATTCGCACCATTCCATCGGTAATTCCACATTCCAATCTTTCTTCTGCAGACAACTTGCTGTGTGTTGTAGATGCGGGATGTGTAACAATACTTCGGGTATCACCCAAATTTGCAGATAGTGACAACATATCAATGGAGTCAAAAAATTTCTTACCCGCATTTAGGCCTCCCTTTAACTCGAATGCAACTACACATCCACCAGCCTTCATCTGTCTCCTGGCAAGCTTGTATTGAGGGTGCGATTTAAGAAATGGATATTTTACCCAATTGACACTTTTATTACCTTCTAAAAATTCGGCCACTTTTAGCGCATTCTCACAATGACGGTCTACTCTTACGCCTAATGTCTCTAGACTTTTAGATAGAACCCAAGCATTAAATGGAGATAAGGCAGGTCCTGTAATTCTGGAATACCGATAAATCTGGTCTATTAAAGCTCTTTTGCCAACCGTAATGCCTGCCAAGACCCTACCCTGTCCGTCCATAAGTTTTGTGCCGGAATGAATTACCAGATCCGCACCAAATTTTATAGGCTGTTGAAGATAGGGAGAAGCAAAGCAGTTATCGACAATCATTATGAGTTTATGCTTTTTTGAAAACCGGCCCAGTGCCTCCAGATCCAGAATGTCTACACCAGGATTTGTAGGTGATTCTGCATAGAGTATTTTGGTTTTTGATGTAATTAGTTTTTCTAATTCATCTAATTCGTCAATCTTAAAATAGCTATGGCTAATATTCCATTTTGGGAAAACCTGAGTGAAAAGGCTATGGGTTGAACCAAAAATACTTCGTGCTGAAATTATGTGATCACCGCTGTTCAACAAGGCTGCAAAGGTTGAAAAAACGGCAGACATCCCTGAGGAGAAGGCAAATCCATCCTCTGCGCTTTCCATTTTACATACTTTTTCAATAAATTCTGATGTATTTGGGTTCGAATATCTTGAATAAATATTCCGATCCTTTTCTTCTGCAAAGGAAGCCCTCATATCTTCACTATCCTCAAAAATAAAACTCGAAGTAAGATACATGGCACTGGAATGTTCCAAAAATCCGGAACGTTCCATTTGGGTACGTATGGCCTCGGTCTCAAACTTTTTTTTCTTCATCTTTTACTATAATCAAGATTAATCAAAACCCAATCATATTTTTTCAGCAATGCGTAATATATCCCCAAAAACACCACGAGCGGTTACGGCAGCTCCTGCTCCTGCTCCTTGAATCACTAAAGGATGCTCCCCGTACGATTCAGTATAAATCTCAATAATGGAATCTGAACCCTTAACCTGGCCCAGGGCACTCTCCTTAGGGACAGATATCAGTTTTACATCCAGTTTTCCCTTTTCCTTCTGCAAATCACCATATAAATCGCCAATATATCGGAGCACATGATTTGGTTCCTGGTTTTCTTTAATTTTACTAAAAAAATCATCTAGTACTTCAAGTTCACTTAAAAATTCCTCTACACTTCCCTTGCGCAGGGATACCGGTATAAGATTCTGAATTGAAATATCATCAAATTCATTTTCGAGCTCCAATTCCCGCGCTAATATCAACAACTTTCTACCCACATCATTCCCGGATAAATCTTCTCTTGGATCGGGTTCAGTAAAACCATTTGAAATGGCTTTGTTTAAAATTTCTGAAAAGGACACGTCCTTTTCGGAAAAAGTATTAAAAATAAAACTCAAAGACCCAGAGAAAACACCCTTAATGCGTGTAATATTTTCACCCGATAGATGCAAAAGTTTTATGGTATCTATTAATGGTAATCCTGCACCAACATTAGTTTCATATAGATATCGTTTTTGTTTTTTTGCCAACTCCTCTCTAATCAATTTGTAGTAGTCAAATCCAAGGGTATTTGCAATTTTATTTGAAGACACCAGATCAAATCCATTTTCGATAAATTCAAAATAATTGGCCACAAAATTCTGGCTTGCGGTATTATCAATGGCTATTAAATTTTCAAGATGATGTATTCTGGCATAATTAAAAATATCCTCCACAGTATAGGGAACGCCTTTTTCATTAATCTCCTCCTCCCATTTTTTAGAAATTCCATTTTTGTTTAAAAGTATATTTTTAGAATTTGCCAGGGCAAATACATTAAGATTGATCCCTTTTCTTTCCTCAATTCCCTTCTTAGAATCCAATATCTGATCTACTAAGGTACCTCCCACATTTCCATGTCCAAAAATGGCCAGATTAATTTTTTTGCTAATGCCAAAAATTTGACCGTGCATTACGTTAAGTGCTTTGTGCAGGTCTGATTTCTTAACCACCAAGCTCACATTTTTTCCTGAAATTGTATT
Source organism: uncultured Eudoraea sp. (assembly GCF_947258525.1). Lineage (GTDB taxonomy): Bacteria > Bacteroidota > Bacteroidia > Flavobacteriales > Flavobacteriaceae > Eudoraea. The sequence goes on along the minus strand of NZ_CAMYIP010000200.1, from coordinate 50,016 downwards.
ATTAAACAATAGGGGGACTATTTGATTCTTGATCAGAGCGTTGTATGGTTTGTGAAAAGTACTAAGATCCTGACCCACGATAGAAATGACCGAAACTTCGTCTACAATTGTTATTGTATTAATATCACGGGATTGAAAATCACTCTCAAATTCCATTTCCAGAGCCCTTTTTGCCAAATGTGCTTTCTCTGAGTTTACAACCAAACCAATTCCTCTCTCCGAAGAACCCTGGGAAATGATACTTACGCTTATATTATTTTGGCTGAGGGTCCTGAAAATACGTGCATCAATTCCCACTTTCCCTAATAAGCCCCTACCTTCCAGGTTAATTAGAGCCTCGTTCTCTATTACAGACAATGATTTTATTCCTTCTTTGCTGGATCTGGCGCTGATAAGTGTTCCCTCATTATCATCATTAAAAGTATTGAGTATCCTCAGTGGAATATTCTTTTCAATTAAGGGGATGATAGTCTTTGCGTGTAAAATGGTTGCGCCAAAATTAGCAAGTTCATTTGCCTCACTATATGACAATTGTTCAATTCTTTGGGCTTCAGAAACAAATTCAGGATTAGCAGTGAAAATACCATCCACATGAGTATAATTTTGCAATTCTTCGGCGTCCAGAAAATTTGCGATAAGAGAAGCTGTATAATTGCTGCCATTGCGTCCTAATGTTGTAGTTTCATCTGCTTCGGTAGAAGCTATAAAACCGGTGATCACAGGCACCTCATCTGGTTTCAATTTTGAAAATTCATGGATTACATTTTCCCTTGAAACATCTTCGAGCAATTTTGCATCTCCATAAGTATCGTCGGTTTTTATTAGTCGGCGACTATCAAGTAGTTTTGCATTGATGCCATTTCCAATAAGTAATTTTGTGATTAGCTTACCGGATATTAACTCCCCATAAGCCAGAACCTGATCCTTAATTTTAGGACTATAATCGCCAAGCAAAGTAACTCCTTCAAACAATTTTACTAATTCCAGGAATTCCTCTGAAAGACTGATATTTTTAAAGGTGTGTTTCTGGTATCTTTCAAAATCTTCAAAATCTTTCCTATAATCTAATCCCTTTGCGGCTTTATCTAATATCTCTTCCAACTGATCTGTTGCTTTTTCACGTGCTGATAAAACTACAGCGATATTTTCCCCATTTTCGACTTTGCCGGATATAATATCCAATACCCTTCCCAAACCTTCTCCATTGGAAAGTGACTTACCTCCAAATTTTAATATTTTTATTCTCGCAGATTTCCCATTGGTATCAAAAACTCCTTTGAGCAACTGCTGCATTTGTTCAAATTCAATCAAAAATGCATCATGCCCGTGCAATGACTGTATTTCACCATAGGTAACATTACTTTTGGCCTGAGCTAACTGTTTAAAGGTATCCTTATTCTCATTTGCTGTAAAAAAAAGATCAGAATCTACTCCTATAATGTGGATATTAGTGTTACTGTTTTGAAGATTATTAAATGCCTCCTCCCCATCTCTCGTAATATCTATGGTTTTTAATAATTGGTTGGCTAATTTATATGCTGAAAGCTGAAACCTTTCATTCAATTTTTTTCCATGATGTGTAAGCCAGCTTTCAACATTAAAAACCTGTAATTCTTCATTGGTGCTTCTTTGAAATCTTGCTTTAAAAGACTGGGGAGTTCTATAGCATAGCATAGCGTGCATCCTGGCATCGTGAACGGGTTGCTTTGAATTGACAAGGAACTGTTCCTGAATCTGACAATTTGCAATAAGCCAATCTGTTGACTTCCAATCAGCGGCCACTGGGATCAAATGTTCTGTAAGCATTGGATTTATTGCAGCCATTTCCCACGCAATTCCACCTCCCAATGAACCCCCAATCAGCGCATAAATGCGATCTATATTAAGTTCTTTTAATCCCAGAAGAAATATCCTTGCAATATCACCTGCAACAAAATCTTTGTAATTATCCACGACAAAACCGTCATAACCGTTTCCCGGTATATTGAAGGCTAACACAGTATATTTTGTAGTGTCAATACATTTGTCATCTCCAATCAATGATGCCCACCAGCCATCATCCCCGGCGACATTTGAATTACCCGTAAGGGCATGATTTACTACTACTATCGGTGCAGAGTGCAAGTCCTTGCCAAACAATTGATAGGATAGCTCAATATCCTGAACAACACCTCCAAAGGTTTTAAACTGAGGGATATCTAATTTTTGAAGTATGGTATCCAATTCTTTCATGCAAGTAATATGAATTATAACTGAGCAGATGTAATTCTAATTCAAGTTGAACTCTCTACTCAGTTAATATCAGTATTGTTATTATATCTAAGCCGGAACAGATTTATCAATTGTCTTAAAAGCTTGTTCCAGATCTGCTTTAAGATCATCCAGATTCTCCAATCCGACAGATAAACGTATTAGATCTTTAGTTACTCCTGTTGATTCCTGGGCCGCCTCATCTAATTGTTGATGCGTAGTACTCGCCGGATGAATAATCAAAGATTTAGTATCACCTATATTAGCCAATAATGAGAAGATTTGGGTTCCATCGGCAATTTTCTTAGCTGAATCGAATCCACCTTTAACTCCAAAAGTTATTAATCCGCTTTGTCCTTTTGGCAAATAAGCTTCGGCCTCAGCAAAATATTTACTGCTTTTTAAGCCCGGATAGTTCACCCAGGTAACCTCATCCCTGTTTTCAAGCCATTCTGCCAGTTCAAGGGCATTTTCACTATGTTTTTGCATCCGTACTTCAAGCGTTTCCAGACCCTGTATTATTTGAAATGCATTAAACGGGCTCAAACAGGCACCATGATCTCTTAAGCCTTCAATACGCACTTTAGCGATAAATGCAGCTGGTCCCAAGGCATCATGGTATACCAAACCATGGTATCCCGGTGAAGGTTCAGTAAATTCCGGAAATTTTCCGTTGGCCCAATCAAAAGTTCCGGCATCAATTACCACTCCACCTAGCGCAGTACCGTTTCCATTGATATATTTGGTAAGAGAATGAATTACAATATTGGCTCCATGCTCAATCGGATTCAACAAGGCAGGTGTAGCTACAGTGTTGTCAACAATAAATGGAATTTTAGCCGCCTTTGCTTCAGCTGAGATAGCTTTCAGATCAAGAACATCCAATTTTGGGTTTCCCAGCGACTCTACAAAAATAGCCCTTGTATTCTCCTTTACTGCTTTTCCGAAATTAGAAGCATCTGAGGGATCAACAAATGTTGTAGTAATCCCAAGACGGGGAAGGGTAACACTCAACAAATTATAAGTGCCCCCATATAAACTATTAGAAGCTACAATATGATCTCCGGTCTTCAACAGAACCAATAGCGCGGTATTAATAGCTCCGGTTCCTGACGAGGTAACCACTGAGGCAATACCTCCTTCAAGGGCTGCAAGCCTTTGTTCTAAAATATCATTCGTAGGATTATTAATCCTGGTGTAAATATTTCCAAACTCAGCTAAGGAAAATAAATTAGCCGCGTGTTCAGAATCATTAAAAACATAGGCGGTACTTTGATAGATAGGTACTGCCCGTGTACCGGCATTAGTGCTTGGGTCGTGTCCGGCGTGCAAGGCATTTGTAGAAAATTTGTGTTCACTCATAACGTTTGTTTCTTTGTATTCAATATGAATACTGGTTCTTAATTCAATTTGTTTTCAAAACTACTTTAGGATCATTTTTATACATCCATTTCAGTACAATCCAAACCTAAGTGCTGCGCTGAGCAATCGGGAAATATTAAAATGTTATATAGAAAGACGAATTACAAGGGATAATTCTTTATTGTTATCTGTCACATATACATGTGATAGAATTTAGCACCTTCTTTGTATTTGAAACAAAGGGTTGCTAAGGTTTCAAAGGGTCTATTCCCTCCACCTTTCTTGATAACTTTTCAACAAGTGATTGAACTTTGTAAAAGCAAATATAGGTATGGAAAAACGGATATTCCTATTATTTGTACAAAAAATTACAAATTGAATGCCAATTTTACCTTATCTACCATATTTAATTTTTCCCATGTGAATAACTCCACTTCTTTTTCAACCCTGCCATTATAGGGAGATTCAAATACTTTTGACACCATTCTAGGTTCCTTCCCAAAATGTCCATAAGCGGCAGTTTCCAGGTAAATGGGATTTCTTAATTTAAGACGGTTTTCTATATCAAAAGGCCTCATTTTAAAAAGTTCTGCCACTTTACGGGCAATTTCACCATCGCTCATAGCCACTTTTGAAGTTCCATAAGTGTCTACTAAAATAGAAGTAGGTTCGGCCAATCCAATAGCATAACTTACCTGTACCAATATTTCATCACTAACTCCTGCCGCAACCAAATTTTTTGCCGCGTGTCTTGCTGCATAAGCGGCGCTCCGGTCTACTTTACTAGGATCCTTTCCACTGAAAGCGCCCCCACCGTGTGCACCTTTACCTCCATAAGTATCTACAATTATTTTTCTTCCGGTTAATCCGGTATCCCCATGTGGCCCTCCAATCACAAATTTACCTGTAGGATTAATATGGTATGTAATCTTATCATTAAACAAGCCCTGTGTACGCTGGGGTAATTTTGCTATTACTCTTGGGATTAAAAAATTAATAAGGTCTTCTTTGATTTTTGCCAGCATTTTATCATCATCCTTGTCAAACTCATCATGCTGCGTAGATATTACTATTGTATCAATTCTAAGAGGTTTGTTATCATCCGAATATTCAATAGTAACCTGTGCTTTGGCATCAGGTCTTAGATAAGGTATTTCTTTATTTTCTCTTCTTATTAAGGATAGTTCCTTAAGTATTCGATGAGAAATGTCTAATGCCAATGGCATATAGTTTTCACTTTCGTTAGTCGCATAACCGAACATCATGCCCTGATCACCAGCGCCTTGGTCTTCCTTTTTTTCTCGTTCAACACCCTGATTTATATCTTTAGACTGCTCGTGAATCAAAGATATGACTCCACATGAATCACCACTAAACTGATATGCACCTTTAGTATATCCAATTTTATTTATAACATCGCGCGCTATTTGTTGGAGATCTACGTAGGTGTGACTTTTTACTTCACCCGCTAAAATTACCTGCCCAGTGGTTACCAAGGTTTCACAGGCTACCTTACTTTCAGGGTCAAAAGCTAAAAAATTATCTAATAAAGCATCACTAATCTGATCGGCAATCTTATCCGGGTGTCCTTCACTAACAGATTCTGAAGTAAACAAATAGGCCATAAAAACTTACTTTTTAAAATTAAAATTGATTTGACGGTTGCTGGAAAAGAAGTTTACAACTCAGATTACTCTGTAGAAACTGCTTTAGCATTTTTTCTTTTGCAGAATCTTAATGATCTTTAAATAGCGTTTAAACGTATCCAAAAAATATGTCCTGCTTAAGAGGTTGCAATCAGTCAAATCCCTCCTCTTATATAACGTTGTCAAAAATACATAATTGCTATTGAAATAAAAATTTTGAGAAGACAAAATTATCTCTAGTATTTCAACAACTATTTTTTCTCTTCCAGCAGATACTTTGTATATTGTGTTCCTCTTATATTTAAGACACCAACCATAAATTAAAACACTATATGCACATTGCCGTAGCTGGAAATATAGGAGCCGGAAAAACTACCCTAACCCGGCTTTTATCGAAACATTACAGATGGGAGGCTCATTTCGAAGATGTAGTAGACAATCCCTATTTGGATGATTTTTACAATCAGATGGAACGCTGGAGTTTTAATCTTCAGATCTATTTCTTAAATAGCAGATATAGACAAATATTAAAGATCCGCCAATCTGGAAAAAATATAATTCAGGACAGGACCATTTACGAAGATGCGCACATTTTTGCTCCTAATCTGCATGCTATGGGTCTTATGACCAACAGAGATTTCAGCAATTACTCCAGTCTTTTTGATCTCATGGAAAGCCTGGTACAACCCCCAGATCTGCTAATTTACCTTAGAAGTTCCATCCCCAATTTGGTAAATCAAATACACAAAAGAGGCAGAGATTACGAGAATTCTATATCTATAGATTATTTAAGTCGATTGAACGAACGTTATGAAGCATGGGCCCATGGCTATGAAAAAGGCAATTTGTTGGTTATTGATGTGGATCAATTAGATTTCGTCGACAATCCCGAACATCTGGGTGAAGTAATAAATAAGATAGATGCCGAAATACATGGACTCTTCTAAAGATAATTACTAAAAAAAATCCCCAAGCACAGCCTGGGGATTTTTTTTAAGCTTCGAAACAACAGTTACTATTCCTCCGTTACTTCTTTTACTATTTTTTCTATTCGAATTTTTGCATTAGAATTAACTTCATTTAATGCGTCTATCTGCGCTTTTACTTCTTCTTCACTGCCTTCAAAAATAATTTCACGGCTATTCTCAGCGCCATTTTCCAAAGTAGTTATAGTTACAACCGCTTTTACTAGACCTTCATCGTTCTTTTTCATCTCAACCTGAATCTCTTTTTTAACTTCTATGTTGCCATTTTCAGTATTATACGCAGTTAAGGTATCTGAAGAAATAGCGATACTTGGTGCTATCACCAAAGCTACAACAGACATAAGTTTTAAAAGAATGTTCAACGAAGGACCTGAGGTATCCTTAAAAGGATCTCCAACGGTATCTCCTACTACAGCCGCTTTATGAGCGTCTGTACCTTTACCACCGTCTGCTTCAATCATTTTTTTGGCATTATCCCATGCACCACCGGCATTAGATTGAAATATTGCCATAAGCACGCCACAGGTAGTTACACCAGCTAAAAGTCCTCCAAGCATTTCTGCACCACCAATAAACCCAACTGCAACAGGTACAGCAATCGCCAATAAACCTGGCAATACCATTTCTTTAATAGAAGCTTTTGTTGATATGTCTACACATTTATCATATTCAGCAACCCCGTCTGCAGCATCAAATATTTTTCTGTCCTCTGCAGTTGCCTTAGTCATATCAGAGTCATACTTTCTCATAACTTCCAATGCAGCATGCAATTCCGGAATGTCCCTGAACTGCCTGCGAACTTCCTCGATCATGGCCATGGCTGCACGGCCCACTGCATTCATAGATAAGGCAGAGAACACAAATGGAAGCATCCCTCCTACTAGTAAGCCAGCCATAATATCAGGTCTTGATACGTCTATGGCAGTAACATTAGCCACTTTCATAAAGGCTGCAAACAATGCCAACGCAGTCAAAGCAGCAGAGGCTATAGCAAAACCTTTTCCAATGGCCGCTGTAGTATTTCCAACAGCATCTAATTTGTCTGTACGTTCACGAACTTCTTTAGGTAATTCCGCCATTTCTGCTATCCCCCCGGCATTATCAGAAATAGGACCATAAGCATCAACGGCCAATTGAATCCCTGTATTTGCCAACATTCCAACTGCAGCAATTGCAATCCCGTATAAACCTGCAAAGTGATGTGAAACTAAAATAGCACTTGCTATTAATATGATAGGCACTGCTGTAGACATCATTCCAACTCCCAGGCCAGCTATAATATTAGTAGCTGCTCCCGTATTAGATTGCCTTACTATTGAACTAACAGGTTTTGTTCCTGTTCCTGTATAATACTCTGTTATTTTACCAACCCCAAACCCGGCAATTAAACCGGCAAGTGTGGCATAAAAAACACCCATTGCCCCAGAAGGCAAGCCTTCAATAGTTTCAGGCAACATGGATGTTATAATAAAATAGGAAGCAATTATCATCAAAAAGCCAGATCCGAATTCGCCCAAATTTAATGCTCTATGGGGGCTTCCACCATCCTTAACCTTGACAAAGAAAGTACCAATTATAGACATCACGATTCCTACAGCAGCCAAAACCAAGGGTAGGTAAACTGCACCCAGACCTCCGAATTCAGGCGTAAAAATAAATGCCCCTAATACCATCGTACCAATAATTGAACCAACAAAAGATTCAAATAAATCGGCTCCCATACCTGCAACATCTCCTACATTATCTCCTACATTATCTGCAATAGTTGCCGGATTCAAAGGATGATCTTCGGGAATACCGGCTTCAACTTTACCCACCAAATCTGCACCAACATCTGCCGCTTTTGTATAAATTCCTCCACCAACACGAGCAAATAATGCTATAGATGAAGCCCCCAGGGAAAATCCGGAAAGTACATTTAATACCATAGGAATATTTTCAGATCCAGGCCAAATCATTTGGTAAATCATAAATAACCCACTCAATCCAAGAACACCCAGGCCAACAACCCCTAATCCCATTACAGAACCACCTGCAAAAGCTACTTCCAAAGCCTTACCTAAAGACTGTCTGGCAGCTTGTGTTGTTCTTACATTTGCTTTTGTTGCAACACGCATTCCAATAAATCCGGCCAATGCAGAACATATGGCACCTACTACAAAAGAAAGTGCGACCATTCCATTGGATCCCTCTTCAGCAGACCCTTTGAAATACAATAAGATAGCTACAGCTATTACAAAAATTGAAAGGATTTTGTATTCCGCCTTCAGAAAGGACATTGCTCCATCCGAAATATTTTTGGCAATCCGCGCCATCTTAGCATCGCCCACTTCTTGCTTGGAAACCCAAATATTTTTTATTAAGACAAAAAGTAGTGCTAAAACACCAAAAGCAGGTAAAATGTTTACGATTAATTCCATATTTGTTAGTTATTTGCTGTTTAAAACGGGTGCAAAAGTAGTAAAATGGATTAGAATAAAAAAGCTAAATATTTTCTCTGGAGGATTTAAAAACTAAAACCAAATGTTCCCTTAATACTAAAAGGACGGGCATCCGGATTCTCCAAATAATTACCCCTGAAATTAAAGTCGATTCTAAAAACTTTGAAGATATTACCAATACCAAAAGAGTATTCCCAATAAATCTGTTCAGAAGGAGCAATTAGAGGAATATTTGTTGGGCTGCTTAGTATAATATTTTCGTCAGTTAAGGTACCCCACGCTCCTCTTAAACCGACAATTTCCCTTAAATTCCAATTTCGAATAATTGGAATCCTGGAAAAAATCCGGCCATTAAAATTATGCTCTAAATGAACGGTGACATAGGTATCGGTAACAAACTCGTAAAAATTTAAATTTGGAAAAGTATTATATATGGTCCATAAGGTCTGGTTTCCAGGTATTACACTTAAAAGGCCAAGGGGAACAGATCCGAATGTTTTACCGGCTTCAACAGTACTTAACAGTCTTCCAAAGCCTCCAATCTGCCAGGGTTGTGTATACGAAAATTGAATTTTATCAAATTCAAAATCACTTTGAAAAAAACCTTTTAACCCCTTTGTATAATTTAATAAAAGAGTGCTGTAATTGTCATTAACGTTTCTTCGTTCCACACCGTTACCTATGGTTTTTTTACCGGGAGTATACAGGAGTATGGTATTTAGTTCAAACTGATTAATCTCAGAAGATATGCCTGTTGGGGACTCAGGATCTAAATAATCCAAACTAAACGCGTCGGGTAATGCTGAACTTAATGTGCGATATGAACTCCCAAACCGAACCCTAAAATTGGTAATTGGTTCAATATCCGTATTGAAGGTGGTTAGATTAATATTAGTAAGCCTGTTATTGGCTCCAACCGTAAAAATTGCTGAAGAGGCTACACTTCTGCCAAGTACATCAGTCGTTTGCGTAAGGTTAATACCCAATTGCTCTATATCTCTTCGGTGCCCACCGGATAGTATTAATCTTGTTTTTTGATCTAAAAGCCATTTACCTGAAATACCATGTTTAAATTTTTCATCTTTAAACCCATATGCCATGTATCCCTCAATTCGCCATGGATCATTTTGCCCAAAATAGGTTCGGGCACCTCCTCTTAATCTAATCCCTTCGGCTTCATTATACCCAAAACCACTGTAGATACTTCCTAAATCTATATTCCATCTATCAATTTCTATATAACCCGACGCCAAAATACTGGCAATGTCATAAGCTGTGTTAAAACGAGGTACTGTCTTTAATGTATCTAAAAGATCGTATATACCTTGTTCGTCTTTATTAAGGGATTCCAATCTGTTATTTTCCCAAAATATACTGTCTCTTTCAAATGTGATCGGGTTAAAAGGATCGGTTTTGTTTTTATAGAACTGTAAAGAGGCTAAAATCACTCAGCATATAGTCTCTTTTTAACAAAAAAACTGAATCGTTGAGTACTTCGTATTCCTGCTCTATATAAATTTCCTTAACCCAATTTATATTGGCACTTTTTGTAACCTCCAGATTAATTTTTTTAATTGCGAAAGTTGAATCATTAACCCAAAAATCCCCTTTAAATGTTAGTTCATTTTTTCTCCTTGGATAATAAATGATATGGTAGCACCATTTGCTGTCTATATAAGCGCTATCTGAAAGTACATAATTATAGGCATCAATACCTGCTTCAGAAACCGGACTGGGAAAACTCTTATCAAAAAACTTTAAATACTTATCATAAATATCATATTCCGAATAAAGATCCTTTACAAATCCGATTATCGCCTGATTATTACTAAAACCGGAATTTTTATTTCCTAATACATCCTCTTTGGTCTGATTTAAAATGTTATCCCCATACACTTTACTCGAGGTTTCATTCAAAAATATTGGCAAATAGGTTTTCCCTGTAATTCTGGAAGTATCAAGATCCTGAAAAACAAACTCCATTCCTTTAAAAAGCTTACTCTGCATCATGGCACTATCTATAGAATTAAGGTCAAATTCTACTTTTTCATATTTATCATATTGATATTGTTTAAACATGCGGAGACCATTGATCTTCTTTTTTGCCCATATTTTTTTTAGGATATCTATTGCCGGATTATTCTTTTTGGACTGTTTCCCCATATACACAACAACCTCATCTAACTGCTCCCCTTGCAGCAAAACAACTTTAAGATTGTAGTTTACCCGTTGTGATAATTTTAATTCTTCTGTTTTATATCCGATGAACGATATGGTGAGTGCGTTGAATTTTTTTGAAGATTCTAAATAGAATAATCCATCTTCATTGGTGATAGCACCTTCTGTAGAGCCTTTAAATATAACATTGGCGAATGCCACAGGCTCCCCCTCCTCGTCAACCACAATCCCGCCGGCTTTGGTCTGAGACAAAATAAACAAAGGAGTTAATAGAAGAAAGAATAGCAGGAATCTTTTCATAAGTATTAGATATTGCAATACTCGATCCAAAGTAATCGAATACACAATAATTGTAGCTATGGTTTAGGGTAAATTACCTTCGAATAGAATTCCTTTGATAAAAAAGCTTCGCCCAACCTTGGTCGACGAAGCTAAGATACCTTTACATAATCATTTAACTTATTTATATAACACTTTCTTAACAGCCTTAATAACGTCTTTATAATTGGGTATCCATTCTTCCAGCAATACCGGAGAATAAGGTGCAGGAGTATCTGCAGTGTTTATTTTTACAACAGGAGCATCCAAATAATCAAAGGCCTCTGATTGAACCATATAAGTAATCTCAGTTGCCACGTTCCCAAAGGGCCATGCCTCCTCAAGTATAACTAATCTGTTTGTTTTCTTGACTGATTTTAATATCTTTTTACGATCCATAGGCTTAACCGTGCGGAGGTCAATTATTTCGCAGCTTATGCCTTCTTTCTCCAATTCGTCAGCAGCTTTATAGGCCTCTTTTATTATTTTACCGAAAGAAACTATAGTAACATCTTTACCTTCCCTTTTGATTTCTGCAACTCCCAGGGGAATAGTATATTCTCCCTCGGGTACTTCACCCTTATCCCCATACATTTGTTCAGACTCCATAAAAATTACCGGATCATCATCCCGAATCGCAGATTTTAAAAGTCCCTTGGCATCATTGGGGTTAGATGGCACAACAACTTTTAAACCCGGACAATTGGCAAACCAGCTTTCAAATGCCTGTGAGTGTGTTGCAGCCAGCTGCCCTGCAGAACCTGTAGGTCCACGAAAAACAATTGGACAATTAAACTGTCCCCCGGACATCTGTCTGATTTTGGCTGCGTTATTTATTATCTGGTCTATACCCACAAGTGCAAAATTGAAGGTCATAAATTCGATTATAGGTCTGTTACCGTTCATAGCAGATCCTACTCCTATTCCCGCAAAGCCTAATTCAGAAATTGGTGTGTCTAGAACACGATCCGGACCAAATTCATCTAACATTCCTTTTGATGCCTTGTAGGCACCATTATATTCCGCGACTTCTTCACCCATTAAATAAATAGATTCATCTCTTCGCATTTCTTCTGTCATTGCCTCAGCAATAGCTTGCCTAAATTGTATGGTCTTCATCTAATTGTGGTCCCCCTTTTTAAATAATTCACTTTAAAATGCCAACAAAAATAGGAAAATATCTACCAATTAGCGCTCCCAGTTAATTAAAAAAAGATACAAAATTTACTATGCATGCATAGTAAATTTGAAAATTAATAGCTATCTTTGCAGCTACTTTTTGAATGCACAAAACGCAAAATAAGTATGAAGATATTAGTTTGTATCAGTAACGTACCGGATACTACTTCCAAAATCAATTTTACGGAAGGAGATACAAAATTTGACACCAATGGTGTTCAATTTGTAATTAACCCAAATGATGAATTTGGTTTAACCCGTGCTATGTGGTTTAAGGAAAAGCAAGGAGCAACTATTCATGTGGCAACTGTAGGGGGCCCTGCCGTTGAACCCACAATTAGAAAGGCCCTGGCCATTGGTGCAGATGAGGCAGTTCGAATAAATGCGGAACCAACGGATGGCCTTTTTGTTGCTCATCAGCTCGCTGAAGTTATTAAAACAGGTGGTTATGATCTTATCATTGCAGGGAGAGAATCAATAGATTATAATGGAGGTATGGTTCCTGGTATGATTTCCGCCATGTTAAATTATAATTTTATAAATACATGCATTGGGCTGGAGATTGAGGGCAATACTGCTACTGCCATTCGGGAAATTGATGGTGGAAAGGAAAAAATTTCTACGACACTTCCCCTTATTATTGGAGGTCAAAAAGGCCTGGTAGAGGAAAGTGATCTCCGTATTCCAAATATGAGGGGTATAATGATGGCTCGTCAGAAAAAACTAAATGTACTGGAGCCGGTAGATGCCAGTTTTGGAACCGAAGACATTAAATTTGAAAAACCAGCTGCGAAAGGAGCAGTAAAATTGGTGGAATCAGATAATATTTCGGAATTAATAGACCTGTTGCATAATGAAGCAAAGGTCATCTAATTATTAAATCAGGTTTCAGAGTTGACTGAAACTTTTAACCTAATCCTTAAAAGAAAATTATGTCAGTACTTGTATACACGGAGTCCGATAACGGTAAATTTAAAAAAAATGCCCTGGAGACTGCCTCCTACGCGCATAAGTTAGCTGAACAATTAGGCACTTCAGTTACGGCAATAACAATAAATGTGGCAGATTCCGAAGTAATCGGAACTTACGGAGTTTCAAAAATATTGAAAGTTACCAGTGATAAACTTTCCATTTTTAATGCAAAGGCTTATGCAGCGGTTATCGCACAGGCTGTGGAAAATGAAGGTGCAAGTACCATTGTCGTTAGTTCGAGCACTGATACCAAGTATATGGCTGGTATTCTGGCCGGAATCCTGAATGCCGGATATTGCACTAATGTCGTTGCTCCGCCAATAAGCACTAATCCACTCATTGTAAAAAGAACGGCCTTTAGCAATAAAGGCTTTGCACATACACAATATAAGACTACTACAAATATTATTGGAGTATCTAATAATGCCTACGGAATATTCGAAAACAGCGTAAGCCCCGAAGTAGAAAACTTTGAACCCAACTTAAATGATCCCGATTTCTCTGTGCAATCATTGAATATTGACAAAGTAGTCGGTAAAGCAACAATAGCCGATGCAGATATCGTAGTATCTGGAGGAAGAGGTTTAAAAGGTCCTGAAAATTGGGGTATGATCGAAGAATTGGCAGACGTTCTGGGAGCTGCCACGGCCTGTTCTAAACCGGTTTCAGATATGGGCTGGCGTTCGCATAGCGAGCATGTTGGACAAACAGGTAAACCCGTTGCAAGCAATCTTTATATAGCCATTGGTATTTCTGGAGCAATTCAACATCTGGCCGGTATTAATGCTTCTAAAGTTAAAGTAGTAATCAATACGGATCCCGAAGCACCGTTTTTTAAGGCTGCAGATTATGGCATTATAGGTGATGCCTTTGAAGTCGTACCCAAACTCACCGAAAAATTAAAAGAATTTAAGGCCCAAAACGCTTAATTTTTGTTAATTTGTGCCCCTAAAGTACTGTTTAAATATCAAGACAACCCTTATTTAAACAGCACTGAGTGGTATACTTATAAATATGAGCTTAGTAAGGTTAAAAATAAAAGGTATTTCCTATAGCCAGACTCAAAATGGGGCTTATGCCCTTATTTTAAATGAAGTAGATGGTGACAGAAAACTGCCTATAGTCATTGGAGCGTTCGAAGCACAGTCCATTGCCATTGCCCTGGAAAAAGAAATAAAACCTCCGAGACCCCTCACGCATGATCTTTTTAAAAATTTTTCGGATCGGTTTGACATTGTAGTAAAACAGGTTATTATCCATAAATTAGTTGATGGAGTCTTTTACTCGAGTATTATTTGTGAGCGTGATAAAATTGAAGAAATAATAGATGCTAGAACAAGTGATGCTATTGCTCTTGCACTTCGCTTTAATGCACCGATTTTTACTTATAAAACTATTCTGGACAAAGCGGGTATCTTCCTGAAATTTTCCTCAAAGGATAAAGAAAAAGCAGAGGGAGACGACAGTATTGTGGTTGATGAAATTTTACAGGAGGGTGAAACTGTTGAAATAGATCCGGGCACAACAACACCATACAAGGAATTAAGCCTCGAGGAACTCAATAAGGAATTGGCCAAAGCCGTGGCCAATGAAGATTATGAAAAAGCTGCGAAACTGAGGGATGAAATATCTAAACGCAATTGATAATATAGCATCTCTTCTATGAACCTCAGGTTTTGGATTCTTTTATTTTTATTAATTTTTTCATTTCCTGCAGAAGCTCAGCTAAACCAGATAGCGGATTCTGTTTCTATTACAATAGATACCACCACTATAAATGACATTGCCACCCAGACTGCTGACATTATAACTCCTAATCAGGGATTCTCATTTAACTCCCTTTGGAGAGGTGCTTTAGGCATGTTTGTACTAATCCTAATATCCTATATCTTTAGTGCGAACCGAAATGGAATTAATTGGAGAACAGTTGGTATTGGCGTTGGGGGTCAACTAATTCTGGCTATAGGGATCTTAAAGGTTCCCTTTATTCAAACTATTTTCAGAGCCGCCGGCCAGTTTTTTGTAAATATTCTTGATTATACTCTTGCCGGAAGTGAATTTTTGCTGGGCAACCTATTAAATGTAGACAATCCAAACATTGGGTATGTCTTTGCGTTTCAGATTTTACCTACAATCATTTTCTTTTCTGCACTCACCTCTGTTCTGTTTTATTTGGGAATTATCCAAAAGATTGTCAAAGCACTAGCCTGGTTGCTCACAAAAACGTTAGGTATTTCCGGTGCTGAGGGTCTTTCTGTTGCGGGTAATATATTTTTAGGACAAACTGAAGCACCTTTGCTTATCAAGGCATATTTGGAAAAAATGAACCGTTCAGAAATCCTTTTAGTCATGATCGGCGGGATGGCTACTGTTGCCGGAGGAGTTTTGGCGGCTTATATCGGTTTTCTGGGAGGCACTGATCCGTTACTTCGATTAGAATTTGCACGCCACTTATTAGCAGCATCCGTCATGGCTGCTCCCGGGGCAATTGTAATATCTAAAATACTCTATCCACAAACTGAGGCAATTAATAAAGAAATACAGATATCTAACGAAAAAATTGGCTCAAATCTACTGGATGCTATTGCCAACGGCACTACTGAAGGATTAAAACTGGCTGTAAATGTGGGTGCTATGTTATTAGTCTTTATTGCCTTTATAGCTATGATTAATGGTATTTTAGGTTGGTTTGGTGACTTTACTTCCCTAAATGAATGGATTTCTTCAAACACCGTTTACGATTCCTTTTCACTTGAAGCAATTCTGGGGGCTGTCTTTGCTCCATTAATGTGGCTTATTGGTGTAAATACAGCAGATATAATGCTTATGGGGCAATTATTGGGAATCAAATTGGCCGCCAGTGAGTTTGTTGGCTATATTCAATTAGCTGAATTAAAAAATGTCCTTAACCCTACCCATTTTTCCTTTAATAAATCTATAATAATGGGTACTTATATGTTATGTGGTTTTGCAAATTTTGCTTCAATAGGCATTCAAATTGGCGGAATAGGGTCCTTGGCCCCGGGTCAGCGAAAAACACTCTCTGAATTTGGTATGCGAGCCGTCTTGGGTGGGACGCTGGCATCTTTGCTATCAGCCACTATTGCAGGGTTGATTTTAGGTTAGGACCCTTTTGAAAAGCTATTAGCAGATTCTGACTGGTTAATAAGTTTTTAAAACTCAAAATCCAATACAATCTATCTTTCATTAAATTCGTCTTCGAAAGTATATTTTTTTTATGAAACAATACCATGATCTATTAAAGCATGTTCTCGAAACAGGCGCTCAAAAATCAGACAGGACCGGTACAGGAACTTATAGCGTCTTTGGCTACCAAATGCGATTTGACCTAAGTGAAGGATTCCCTATGGTAACCACCAAAAAATTGCATTTAAAATCTATTATTTATGAATTACTTTGGTTTTTAAAAGGTGATACTAACGTTAGTTACCTGCAGGAAAACGGAGTTAGGATCTGGAATGAATGGGCTGATGAAAATGGTGAATTAGGGCCTGTATATGGTCATCAGTGGCGCAATTGGAATGGCGAGCATATAGACCAGATATCCGATGTCATTAAAACTTTGAAGGAAAATCCGGATAGCCGCAGAATGCTCGTATCTGCATGGAACCCCAGTGTATTGCCAGATACTTCAAAATCATTTTCGCAAAATGTGGCAGATGGAAAAGCAGCTTTACCCCCCTGCCATGCTTTTTTCCAGTTTTATGTTTCTGATGGAAAATTATCATGTCAGTTATATCAACGAAGTGCAGATATCTTTTTAGGCGTACCATTTAATATTGCCTCATATGCTCTATTTACTATGATGATGGCCCAGGTATGTGGCTATGCTCCCGGAGAATTTATCCATACTTTTGGTGATGCACATATATACAACAACCACCTGGAGCAAATAGAGTTACAACTAAGCAGAGAACCCAGACCATTGCCAAAAATGGAACTAAATCCAGAAGTCAAGAACATCTTTGATTTTAAATTTGAGGATTTTAAATTGATGTATTATGATCCGTATCCGCATATTAAAGGTACGGTAGCCGTGTAATTGACTGCTCTTTTTATCTCCGCACATAAATTCCTATATTTAAAGGAAAAATTGTGTTATGCTTCTTACTGAAACACTCTTAGATACATTCTTCAGTACCAGAAAAGAAAGTGAAACCATATGCTCTCCTCTGGAAATTGAGGACTATGTGGTTCAGCCCGTAGAAGATGTTTCCCCACCTAAATGGCATCTCGATGAGGATTTTTCCTTTGTATTTAACAGCTATCATGAAACTGTAAGGAAAAGAGTCATCCGTTCAGACCGGGGCAATCTATCAAGACCTTCCGTGCAAAAAGTATATGCCTACAGACAATATGTCACCAACGCTATTAAAATACTTTTAGAGAAAGTACGAGATAAGAAACTGTTACAATTATTGGAAATTGGTATACACCATGAAAAACAGCATCAGGAACTGCTGGTAACAGATATTAAATACATCTTAGGAAATAATCCGCTTTTACCTGCCTATACAAATTCTATAAATGAAAACAGAGAAGAAAGCCATCAGCAGGATTGGATTTCAATGGACGCCGGCATATATGAAATTGGCCACGACCAGGATTCATTTTGTTTTGATAATGAGCAGGGAAGGCATAAGGTTTACTTACAGGCTTACGAAATTTCAAATAAACTTATTACGAATAGCGAATATTTAGAATTCATGAATGATGGCGGTTATAGTTCATTTGAATTGTGGCATGCTGAAGGTTGGGACTGGATTTGCAAAAACCAGATTTCGTCTCCTCTTTACTGGCATGAAATTGATGGAGAATGGTTTAGCTATACCCTTGAAGGACTACAAAAAATTAATGGAAATACTCCAATTACTCATCTTTCCTATTTTGAGGCCTTTGCTTTTGCACAATGGAAAGGCTATCGCTTGCCAACTGAATTTGAGTGGGAAGCAGCACAGGAATATTTCCCGTGGGGTGACAGATGGGAATGGACGGAAAGTGCCTACCTGCCTTACCCCGGATATCAAAAGGAAGATGGCGCCTTGGGTGAGTATAATGGCAAATTTATGGTAAATCAGAAAGTACTGCGTGGAGGATCTTTCGCCACGCCAGCTAACCATACTCGCCCTACATACCGTAATTTTTTTCACCCTCATTTAAGATGGCAGTATACCGGATTAAGGTTAGCCAAATAATTCCGACAAAAGCAGCATGCAAGAAAAAACTACTTTAATTTCAACGTCTCAATTCCATAAAGACGTCTATACCGGGCTTACTGATTTTCCTAAACATTTATCTTCAAAATATTTCTATGATGCAAAAGGGGATAAGCTGTTTCAGGAAATAATGGATATGCCGGAATATTATCTGACTAATAGCGAGTATAAAATTCTAGACAAGTTTAAAGATGAAATATGCCGTGTATTTTTCAAAGACGCACAGGAATTCGACCTTGTTGAACTGGGAGCAGGAGATGGAAAGAAAACAAAGATTCTGTTAAGGCACCTTTCTTCAGAAGGGATTCCTTTTCAGTATATCCCTATTGATATTAGTGAGAATGCATTGAATGAACTTGAGTCGTCTATAAATAACGAACTTCCATCTGTAAAGGTTAAATCATTACAGGGAACCTATTTTGAAACACTGGAACAGCTCTGCAAAATGCAAAACAAGAAAAAGGTTATTATGTTCCTTGGCTCAAATATTGGCAATTTGCTTCATCCTCAAGCCATAGAATTTTTAACGAGTATACAAGAGCTTATGAATAAGGATGATATTTTCTTTATTGGTTTTGATCAAAAAAAAGATCCACAAACCATCCTTAATGCCTATAATGATAATGCAGGTATTACCGAGAGATTTAATAAGAATTTGCTAGCCAGGATAAACAATGAATTAGATGCTGATTTTGATCTCGACAAATTCTTGCATTGGGAAGTATACGACCCGGAAACAGGTACCGCCAAAAGCTATTTGGTTGCTAAGGAAAATCAGAAAGTTCATATTAACGGGCTTGATCTTACCGTGTCTTTTGAAGCATGGGAAACGATACATACTGAAATTTCACAAAAATATGACGACAATGTAGTCTCTTGGTTAGCTGATAAGGCTGGATTGCGGATAAGCAGAATTTTTAGTGCCGAAAATAGATTTTACAAAAACTATATTTTAAAAAAATAGATATGAAAGCTATATGGAATAATACCGTTATTGCTGAGAGTGACAATACAATTATTGTTGAGAATAATCATTACTTTCCAGCTGAAAGCATTAAAAAAGAATATTTCAAACCCAGCACTACACATAGTACATGCCCGTGGAAAGGTGTAGCTTCATATTATACCCTGGAAGTTAACGGCATGGAAAACAAAGATGCCGCCTGGTATTATCCTGAGATCAGCGAGCTTGCAAAACAAATTAAAGGTTCCGTTGCCTTTTGGAAAGGAGTAGAAATTGTTGAATAAAAAAACCGGGATGTTCATTGAACATCCCGGTCTAGTTAAACCTGATTGTTAATTACAATTCTAAAACAGCGTTTTCTGAACCAGCGAAGTCATTCCACTGGTAACGGTCTGCCTCTGTTTCATTAACATAATTGCCATCTACGAGATATCTAAACTCGTAAGTACTTTCTTTTGGCAAATCAAACGTTCCTTTAAAAGTTCCGTTTTTAAGTTTTTTCAACATGCTGCCTTTTGGATTCCAATTATTGAAATCTCCAACTACAGCAACTTTTTTTGCATCCTCAGCAGGGACTGTAAAAGTTACCTTGCAAATTGGTTTTGTTTTTAAATATTGTTTTGCGATTGACATGATAATTAATTTTTGTGATTACGGTGCAAAAATAATACATTAAATCCCTCATTTACAATGAATAATATCATATTTATTAATTTCTTAAAATATTAATGTCTTTTAGTTCACTTTAGTAAAAAGAGGGGGGTTCTTTTTTCAAGTAGGTAATTCCTACAACTTTTTTCTAATGATCTCCAAAATAGAATCTATATCTTCAAACGAATTGTAATAGTGAAAACTAATCCGAATACCTTTTCCACGCCTTGAACAGACTACATTTGCTTCCATTAAATGGTTAAATAACAGGTCATTTCCCTTAATATTAAAAATGGTGCTGTGCTGGTGCCTATGGAGAACTTCATTATTTAATAACCCTAATTCGCTAAAACCCTTAATAGCCCTGGCACTTAAATTCTCGTTGTGAGCTGTGATTTCCTTCATTCCAATATCTTTCAGTATCTCCAGCGCACGTTTCAGGCTTCCTATATTCAGACTATCCAGATGCCCAGGCTCAAAATGCTTATTAAAAGGTATTGTATTCTTGGCAGTGAGAACAGCATTAGCGGAATTGAATCCTGTGGTTTTTATTTTGAATCTGCTTTTGGCCAAATCTTTGAATAGCATAAATCCGTTACCGGTTCCTGCCAAAAGCCATTTATAGCCACTTGCCCCTAGCACGTCAATGCCTGAGTTCTCAAAATCAATATCAAAAGCCCCACAAAATTGAGTGCCGTCTGCTATGATAAGAAGATGTGGGAATTCTTCTTTCAAAGATTTCAGGAAGTCAAGCTCTACACGTATTCCGTTTATCCATTGAACCAGACTAAGAGCAAGCACCGATACTGAACCCGTCTTAACTTTTTCTATAATATTCTCTTCTAAATTTTCGTCAATTTTAGCATAAGAAATTTGAAAACCTCTACTTTCAAAAGGCCAATTAACTGAAGGATAATCATTTTCTAGCAGCAGTATATGTTCCTTACTACCTAATCCTTCAAGCAAGATATTTAGTCCCAAAGAAAAATTTGGAAGCAAAGCAACCAGATCCTTATTACACTTAAAAAATTCCCCAACCATTACTCTTGCCCCACTTATAAGCCCCAAACTATCAATTTTCATAGAACTACCTCCAATGAGATAATCCAAATCGTGATTTTGGCGCCACTCCAAAAGCTCCTCGCTTAATAGACCATATGCCGCTGTATTTGCATATATAGTATGGCTAAGAACAGGATATGACTTTCTATATTTTTGCATCATTGATTGTTATTGAAATTTTTGATTTGCTGTATCTTTGTATCTAAAGATAACTATTAGGATGTCATCCGAGAATAAAAGTGAGCCAAGTATAGACAATGAACAGCATGAACAGCTGGAGTATGCGCATAAACGAATTAGACAGAAAAAGAATCTTTACGTCCATTTTGTACTTTTTCTGGTCGGGAGCATATTCCTTGTATTGATCAATAAAATTTTGAAATATGGCGAAGAATATAACTGGTTCATATGGGCAATTACATTTTGGGCATTCTTATTTGTAGTCCATTTGGTAAATGTCTTTGTTACTCAAAAATTTATGGGACTTGATTGGGAACGTAAACAACGCGAAAAATTAGTTGAAAAACAAAGGCAGCGAATCAGGGAACTCCAAAAGGAAATTGAAACAGATTTTCCAATGGCTAATTATAAAAAAAAAGATTAGTGGGTAAAATTATTATGATTGCCGCCATAGGAAAAAATAATGCCCTGGGTAAGGATAATGATCTGCTGTGGCACCTTCCGGATGATTTTAAACGTTTTAAACAATTAACAACCGGGCACAAAATTATTATGGGCAGAAAAACGTTTGAAAGTTTTCCAAAACCGCTTCCAAATCGCACCCATATAATTATTACCCGAGACCCCAATTACAATCCTGCTATGCCTTCCTGCATTGTGGTTCATTCCATAGAAGAAGCATTGAAATTGATCAAGGATGATGACAAATCCTATATAATTGGTGGAGGAGAAATCTATGATTTGGGGATGCCTTATGCAGACATTTTAGAAGTAACAAGAATCAATGAGTCTTTTGACGCCGATACCTATTTTCCGAAAATAGATGAAAAAATATGGGCACTTGCCAAAGAGGAATATCACCCAATTGATGAAAGACATAAATACGACTTTACCTATCTCACTTACCAAAGAATTAGCCCTAAGAAATGACTGAAATTTCCATTTATGACCTTCAATTGACAATATTACCTATCAAGGATTAGGCGTATTTTGTTAGAAGCTTTTTAAAAGTTTAGATATGAAATTTGTTTAGTATTGTCAACATCTTCCAGAAATAAAGTCAATACCTCGATATCCGTATTGGTGTAGAACTGTGCATTTCCAGAAGACTTTTTGAGATTTTGGAGATTGAATTTTTTAAGAACTGCCAGGGTTTGCTTTGCTACGGCCGCACCGCAATCGATTATGTTCACATGAGGCGGGAGTATTTCCCTTAAGACCGGTATTAAATAAGGGTAATGCGTACATCCTAAAACAATGTGATCCATGTTTGCTTCGAGCATAGGCGTAATATACCTGATCAATAATTGCCTGGTCTCAGTAGAATTTATTTTTCCAGCTTCAATTAGTGGCACAAGACCAACACCTTCCCGTTCTACAATCTTTATCGCGCTAGCATGATCTTTTGAAGTTTTTAAAAAGAGATTACTACTTAAAGTTCCTTTTGTTGCCAATACTCCTACTGTTCCCGTTCCCGAATTTAGGGCTGCAGGTTTAATAGCGGGCTCAATGCCTATAAATGGAACACCATAATTTTCTCGTAAATGCGAAATGGCATTTGTTGTAGCTGTATTACAGGCCACTACTATGAGTTTGCAGCCTCTTGCCAACAAAAGTTCAGTGTTCTTTACACTCAAATTAATTATTTCTTCTCTGGTTTTTTGACCATAGGGTGCATTTTTACTATCTGCCAAATAAATAGTATCCTCATGGGGCATTAGCGCATGTATCTCTTTCCATATGGAGGTACCTCCTACCCCCGAATCAAAAATACCTATGGGTTTTACATTCATGTAAAATGTGGTTTACTACAAATGATTCTTAAAAACAAAGTTATACATTCCTAAAACAAGCCTGTAATTCTTAATAAGATATTATGCTAGCAGTTATTCATGGGGCAACAATCTGGCGCAAGTAGTTATGAACGAAAGACGGTCTGGTTCTCTTTAAAAATATAAACAAAAAAACTGCCCATTTAGGGCAGTTTTTATATGATTTGACTTTAGAAAAATTAAAATCCTAATTCCTGTTTAACTTCAGCTAACAAATCTTTTCCTTTTGCAACAATTAAGCCCCCACCCTGAGTGGCATCTATCACATAATCATAGCCTTGAGCAGCAGCAACTTTCTCTATAGCTGCTTTGGCCTTTATAGAAATGGGTTCAAACAATTCCGCTTGTTTCTTGGCTAATTCTTGTTGTGCCGCCTGTTGTGCGTCTCCAATGTTTTTTTCAAAACCCTGAAGTTCCTGAGCTCTTTTTTGATTTTCTTCTTCAGATTTGGAAGTAGCTTCGTTAGAGTACTGGGTATATTTATTCTTTAGCTCTGTCATAGAACTTTCGATATCTGCCCGGTAAGTTTCCTGTAGTTTTTTTAGTTCTGCCTGTGCGGCTTTCATTTCCGGCATCTCGCCTAATAATTCGGTAACATTGATATGGGCGATTTTGCTTTGTGCTTGTGCAAAACTAGTAGCGGCTACTAATAAAACTATGGCTATTGCTACATTTTTAAACTGTTTCATGATTTTGATATTTACTATTTGAGTGTTAATTAAAATAAATTTTGAATTTTAGTTTTTAGTGTCTTCCTTGTTTTCTATTATTTCTTTTCTTTGTTCTTCTTTTTCTTTTTTCTTTGCTTCCCTCTCTTCTAATAATTTCTTTCTTCTTGCTTCATAAGCTTTCTTGCGCTCTTCCCTTATTCTTAGTTGTTCTGCCCTTCGTTCCTCAGCAGTTTTGATTCTTGTCTCTTCTGCCTGCTTTGCCATTTCCTGTCTTTCTCGTAGAGCATCACTAATTTCCTCTTCTTCCGGATCACCTTCAAAGTTTTCTAACTGGCTTTTGGCCTTTGCCTTTGCTTTTGGTGCACTAACTTTCCTGGTCCTCGCTATACCCCTTAACACCAATTCGCTTATATCATGTCTTTTTTGGGAGTACAACATTACGACATCCGCAGATTTATCAAAAATAAAATCGTACTTTTTATTTGATCCAATTTTTTGTACTTCATTAAAAACCTGATCTTGTATAGGCTGAATTAATCTTTTCCTTTGGAGAACCAAATCCCCATTAGGTCCAAATCGATTTTGCTGATATTCAATCATTTCCTTTTCCAAAATCTGAATTTCCTCTTCTCGTTCTAGTATTAGTTCATTTGTCAATAAAACCTTTTCTGCCATCAAGTCTTTCTTCATTTGATCCACTTCACTCTGCTTCTGTTCTACTTCAATTTTCCACCGCTGAACTTTGTTTTCCAATTGTTCGCTGGCATCACGATATTCTTCTACATTTTCAAGAATATACTCCATATCCACATAACCAATTCTTACGCCCCGTTGCGAAAATGCGTTAGACCAAAGCAACAAACCAACAATTACTAAAAGAACTTTTGTCTTCATCATTTAATACGTTTTATTACATAGAAAATATCGTGCCAAAATTACTAATTATTTTAAAATGAGTGGATTAACCTAAAGTATTATTGGAAAAATTGCTTAGTTAGAACTGTTGTCCTATAATAAAGTGCGTTTGCCATCCGCTTGGACCGCTGCCTGCAGACTGTGGACGGCTATCTTCATCGAAACCATAACCAAAGTCAATCCCCAATAAACCAAAGGCCGGCATAAATATCCGGACACCCACTCCGGCCGATCGTTTTAAAAGAAACGGATTATATTCCTGAAAATTGTTGAAATTATTTCCTGCCTCTAAAAAAGATAGGGCATAAATAGATGCAGAAGGCTTTAATGTTAATGGATATCGAAGTTCCAGCGAATATTTATTAAATACTATTCCACCTTCTTGCTGCCCGGTAAGGGGATCAATTGGTGTAATGGAGTTATTCTCGTATCCTCTTAATTGTATGGTCTCTCTTCCATCTAATGTAAAATTACCTGCAAGACCATCTCCACCCATAAAGAAACGTTCAAAAGGCACCTTACCCAGATCACTGTTATAACTTCCCAGAAACCCAAATTCAACATTAGTACGCAAGACTAGCTTACCTACTATACGGGTATACCAATCTCCTTTAAACTTTATTTTAAAATACTCTAACCATTCAAACCTCTGCTGCTGAATTGTCTCCAGTTCCAGGATTTCATCCTGTGTCAAAGGACGCTCCTGACCGATTAAACCAAGCTCGGTAGTCCTTTCCTGTAATGCCGCATAATCCGTATTGCTAAAGAGAGAATAAGGAGGTGTTAACTTGGCAGTAACTTCAAAAATAGACCCGGATAACGGAAAAATTCTTCCCGGGCCTGCTGAACTCCTTGATAATCCCAAAGTATAGGTGAGGGAATTAGATGAACCATTACCAAATTGAAAAAGACCGGAATTGTAGTTCTGAAAATCATAAAATTGATATCCCAATGCATGAGATATTGTAAAAAAGTCATCCGGCCATTGCAATCTTTTGGCTAGTCCAACAGAAATGCCTGTTATGGAAAATTGCTGATCTTTATTTACCTGAATCCTACCGGAATTATCAAAGGATGCCAAGAATTGCTGAGTCCTGGAAAACGACATATTAAACCTTACTGGCTTTTTACCCCCTAACCAGGGTTCTGAAAAGTTCAGACTATAAACCCTAAAAGTTCTACTGGCTTGCAAACGCAGTGCAAATGTTTGGCCATCTCCCATTGGGACCGGTTTATAGGCCTTACCATTAAAGATGTTTTTTATAGAAAAGTTATTAAAAGACAAACCAAGGGTGCCTATAAATCCACCTCCACCATAACCTCCTTGCAACTCTATCTGACTGGATCCTGACTCCACAAGGCTGTATTTTAAATCAACCGTACCAGCATTGGGGTCCGGGTTTAAAATATCGGGTTTTATTTGTTCGGCATCAAAAAAGCCAAGCTGCCCTAATTCCCTTACACTTCGAACAATGTTGTCTTTACTATATTTCTGTCCGGGACGAGTTCTTAATTCTCTGAATATTACATGATCATTGGTTTTGTCATTCCCCTCAACATAGACATGATTTAAAAAAGTTTCTTTTCCTTCAATAATCCTGATCTCAAAATTTATGGTATCATTCTGGGCGGATACTTCAACCGGATTTATTTGTGAAAACAAATAGCCATTATTTTGATACAGGTTTGTGATATCTTCTGCATCGGGCTTACTATCATCGGCAATTCGTTCCCTCAGAAGAACGCCATTATAAGTATCTCCTTTTTTAATCCCTAAAACCTGATTTAACTGACGATCCGTATAAACTGAATTCCCAACAAAATCTATATTCCCGAAGTAGTACTTATTCCCCTCCTCTACTTTAATGTCTATATTTATTTTACTGTCATTGAGTATAGAAATAGAATCTGAAAGCACTCTGGCATCCCTATACCCTTTCTCAGCATATTTATCGATCATTGCTGCGAGGTCTTCCTTATAGTCAGCTTCAATATATTTGGATTTCTTCCAAACCCTTCCAAATTGTTGTTTCTTCGTATTCTTAAGTGCTTTGCGAAGCTGTTTATCCGAAAGCATTTTGTTTCCTTCAATGGTAATTTTTTTAATCTTTACTTTGTCTCCGGTCTTAATATTAACTACCATGCTCTCTGCATTTGTGTCTGAGGTATCCACAGCAGTAGCAATTGTAACCTTGGCATTTAGATAACCGTCTTTCTTATATTTATTTTCAATATAGTTTCTTGTATTTGAAATAAAACTCTCCGTTACCTTTTTGCCTTTTTTAAGGTCTGTTTCTTTTATTATTTCATCTATTTTTTTCTTCTTAATACCATAAACCGTAACCTTTGATAGTGTTGGTCTTTCCACGATATCAAGTTCCAGATAAACCTTGTCACCTTCAATGTTTGAGATATAAAAATTAATATCACTGAACAATTCGAGATCCCAAAGCTTTTTGATTACCGCGCTGATTTGATCCCCGGGCACTGTTATAGGCTGCCCTTCCCTGAGTCCGGTAAATGTTTTCACCGTTTGCTCATTATAACTTTGCAAGCCTTTAACTTCAATCCCACCGAGTATATATTTTTTACCACTACCATAGGTCGTTTCCTGGGCAGAACTGAAAGTAGTAAAAAGGAGTAGTAAAAATAAAATCAGAAGTTCAAGTGATATGAACTTGTTCATATCGCTAGTTGAGTTGTTCGCTAGTTTTTCCAAATCTTCGTTCTCTGTGCTGATAATTCTCTAAAGCCTCTAACAAATGATGCTCTTTAAAATCGGGCCAAAATACATCAATAAAATATAATTCAGCGTATGCTATCTGCCAAAGTAAAAAATTGCTAATCCTGTGTTCACCACTGGTGCGGATTAGCAAGTCTACGTCTGGTAAATTTCGCGTGTAAAGATGGTTATTAATAATGGTTTCATCAATATTTTCGGGAGAAATTATATTATTTTTAACTTTGGCACTAATGCTTTGAAT
Organism: uncultured Eudoraea sp.; assembly: GCF_947258525.1. Classification (GTDB taxonomy): domain Bacteria; phylum Bacteroidota; class Bacteroidia; order Flavobacteriales; family Flavobacteriaceae; genus Eudoraea. The sequence continues at coordinate 22,188 of NZ_CAMYIP010000200.1, read as the reverse complement.
TGCATTTTTAATCTCTTCTCTTGAACCATAACTTAAAGCAAGAGTCAGCGTCATTGTTTTATTCTGACTAGTCCTGGCCATTACTTCTTTAAGTTCTGCCAAAGCCCTTGGAGGGAGAGACTGAATATTGCCAATTGCATTCAATTTTATGTTATTCTCGTTGAGGGTGTGAAGTTCTTTTTTTAAAGAAGATACCAGTAATTTCATTAGGGTATCAACTTCTAACTTAGGTCGCTTCCAGTTTTCTGTAGAAAATGCATACAGGGTAAGATACTTGATTCCAAGTTTAGAACAATTTACAGCAACATCACGCACTGCCTTAACACCATGTTCATGACCAAAAACACGCAGTCTCCCTTTTTGCTTAGCCCATCTGCCGTTACCGTCCATTATAATAGCCAGATGCTTTGGAAGCTTCCCGTTTTTTATTTCATCAATAGTGTTCATAATAAGTGTTACTCAAAACAATCGGAACATGGTTTTCTGCCAAAGGTATAAGTTAATGTAATTCCTGAGAAAACGTACCAATCATCACTAAAAATATTTCCGAATCTAAATTGTTCAAAATTAGATCCTTCAGGATTACTGCCATCCAAATTGTCAGTAAAAGTCAATCGAGCTCCTATTTCCGCCCCAATAACTAAAAACTGTGTTAACCTTGCTTTTGCTCCAATGGTCATAGGAATAGCAAAAGAACCGTCTTTTTGGTCTAAATCCTGTATTTGCCCTGCATCAAAATATTTGTACTCATATCTGAAATAAGTAATCCCAGTATACAAATATGGTGTAAATGCGGGCCCTAATTTATGCAAATTATATTCAACAAAATTAAATTCCAGACCTGCAGAGACCTCTAGTACGGAATTATCCATAGTATAGGCTCTTTGTCTTCTTGAAGAAATACTTGATTTGCTATCATCTGCTGTAAATTCTCCATATATAATGCTAGCCCTCCAGGCATAGCGCTTACTTTTGTTCCATTTAAAAATACCCCCAAAAGCAGGGCCTGAAGGCGCTATATAGTTCATTCTTCCAACATCTCCAATATTATTGACACCTCCCGCATAAATCCCAATTTCATTAGTTTGGGCATTTATTAAGCCAAAGCCAAGTAAAAGAATAACAACAATAAACGCTCTCATTAAACTCAAAAGTTTGCAAATATAATTAATATGGCAGGTTACACCTATGATCTTATACCCTTATTTACTTTTGATAAACAGGATTTGCAGTTATTTATTGTTTTAAAGAAGCATCTAATTCCGCTTATCCTGTCCCCAGAGCAACTTGTTTCTTATGGTTTCCAAAAAGCTCTCAGAAGTATAAGCAATCATTTTTACTTTAAATGGGACCTTGTTAATCGTAATTTCTTTACCATTTTCTATAGTAGCAATTCGCGAATCTAAAGAAACAAGGTGATTTTCTTCGCGTCCGGAAACTTTTAATCGGATTATGGTATCGTCTGAGATAACAAGGGGTCTTGCATTTAAGTTATGTGGAGCAATTGGGGTAATTACCAGAGATTGTACGCCCGGCATTATTACAGGACCGCCACAACTCAAGGAATAGCCAGTAGATCCTGTTGGCGTTGCAACAATAAGCCCATCTGCCCAATATGAGGTCAAATATTCATCATTTAGATGAGTTTCCACGGTTATCATAGAAGTCGTATCCTTTCTACTTACAGATACTTCATTTAAGGCATAATTCATATCCTTAAATTCAGGGATGTCAAAATCCGCATTCACTTGCACTAAACTTCGCTCATCTATTGAATAGGCTCCCGAAATAAATTCGGTTACAACTCTTCTGACTTCCTCCTTTTTTATTGTTGATAAGAACCCAAGTCTTCCTGTATTTACTCCAACTATTGGAATACCCAGATCCCGGATATAGGTGATAGCTCTTAAAATTGTACCATCCCCTCCAAAGCTTACAAACATTTCAAAAGACGAGTCCAACCCAGCTTCACGATTGAAAGTAGTATATTCAGATATTTGTCTTTCTGCGGACAATTGGGCATAAAAATCTGATTCAATACATACTTCTGCACTAACATTCTTGCATTCATCCAATAATTCAATAACGTAATCGAAGGCCTCGCTCTGGTATATTTGAGCATATATTGCAATTTTCATAGTGCAAAGTTTTATGAAATTAACCTTTAAACAGGGAAGATAATGAGGGTACAATCATTATTTTCAGAATACTTCCCCACATAGAATTTAAACGTTAAGGTATTTATCAAGATAATCCGATCTTTCCTTTAAATTCTCAATAAACTGATCATCCTTGTTACCAAAGAGTATATTGTAGTCATATCGCCTAAAGGTATGGACTACTTCACTAAAATTACCAGTACTGATTTTTATCGTAATTTGAACAATATCATTTTGAATATCCGTAACAAATGCTCCAAGTAACTTGGTATTATTGCTTTCAACGATCTGAGCTATTTCACTAAAAGAATAGTCTTTTGCACTTTTTGTCAATACCAGTACTCCGCCTGGTTCTGTAAAAAAAGGAGTATCTATAAAGACCCCTACAATATCATTAAGATCATAATAACCAAGTACCTGATTTTCATCATCCAAAACAGGTAACAAGTTGCATTCGTTTCTGGCAAATTTTTCAAGAACATCAAGCCAGGAGGTGCTTTTTAAGGCAAAAAAGGATTCAAGATTATATTTATAGTCTTCTATTTTTTTGGTGCTCTCAAAGGTCTCAAGATCATTTTCGGATAAGACTCCCAAAAAAATATTATTCTCAACAATAGCCACATGAGAATAGGTGGAATGCTTAAAAAAGTGAATAACCTCCTTAAGTGTTCCTTCCAAATTGAAAACCGGAATTGTATTGATTATATGAGATTGAATCTCCATGTCCTTAAAATCTTATGCAAAATACTAATTTTAAATATCAAAAGGCATGCCTAATTTGTATTTTTGAGCCCTGAAAAATGTAAATATCGCAAAATGACAAAACTTAGTGTTAATGTTAACAAAATAGCCACTCTGAGGAATTCGCGAGGAGGAAACGTTCCAAACCTCTTAAAAGTAGTAGCTGACATAGAAGATTTTGGCGCACAAGGAATCACCATTCATCCAAGACCCGACGAAAGACACATAAAATATGATGACGCCCGTAAGCTTCGGAATATTGTAACTACAGAATTAAATATTGAGGGGAATCCTGTTGAGAAGTTTATTGATTTGGTACTGGAGGTACAACCTGCTCAGGTAACCCTGGTGCCAGACGCAGTAGATGCTATTACCTCTAATGCCGGTTGGGACACTATAAAGCACAAAGACTTTTTAAAAGATGTCATTGGGATATTTAAAGAAAAAAATATCCGTACTTCAATTTTTGTAGATCCTGAAATAAGTATGGTTACCGGAGCTGCCAAAACGGGTGCAGACAGAATTGAGCTCTATACTGAGCAATATGCCAGAGATTATGAAGCAGGGAAAATGAATGGAATTCAGCCTTTTATTGAAGCTGCAAAAACTGCTCATGAATTAGGTTTGGGAATTAATGCAGGACACGATTTAAGCCTCAATAATATAAAGTATTTCAAGGATAATATTTCAAATCTTCTGGAAGTTTCCATTGGGCACGCCCTGATCTGTGAATCGCTCTATCTGGGACTTGAGAATGTAATTAATATGTATTTACACCGATTGAAATAATGACTTTACTACATTCAAACATAATAGGCAAAGGCAAACCGCTGATGATATTGCACGGCTTTTTGGGAATGTCAGATAATTGGAAAACTTTGGGAACGCAATATGCCCAGCATGGGTATGAGGTTCATCTTATCGATCAGCGAAATCATGGTAAGAGCTTCTGGTCGGACGAATTTAATTATACAATTCTTGCAGATGATTTAAATCACTACTTAAACTATCATAAGTTTAGAAGTGCCTCTATCCTTGGTCATTCAATGGGTGGTAAAACCGCAATGACATTTGCGTGCAAGTATCACGATTCAGTAGATAAATTAATAGTTGCCGACATTGCTCCAAAATTTTACCCTCCTCATCATCAGTATATTATTGATGCCTTAAAAACTTTACCCATGGAAGAAATTACCTCCCGAAGTCAGGCCGATTTTTTGCTTGCGGAACACCTTCATGATTGGGGAATTAGGCAGTTTTTGTTAAAAAGTCTTCATTGGGTAGAAAAAGGGAAATTAGCCTTTCGTTTTAACCTCGACGTCTTATCGCAAAAAATGGAAGAAATTGGGGAATCCCTGGGCCATACAGAATATTTTACCGGTCCGACCTTATTTCTAAGAGGCAGCAGATCAGAGTACATTGCTAATGAAGACATGTCTGAAATTAGGAATCATTTTCCGAGTGCCCAGTTGGAAACCATCGATGATTCAGGACATTGGCTACATGCTGAAAACCCACAACAGTTTATTGAAAAATCTATGGTTTTTCTGAATTCGTAAAAAAAGGGGCAAGCCGCCTGGGTTGGCCACATTTGTTTATAAAACTTCTAATATTGTCTATTAAAAAAAATAGTTACTTTTAAGGAAGCTAATTATTGTTGGTACTCTATATTAATACTAAAGACCTAACCAAATGAAACTAATTATTCGAATATTATTGAGCGCACTTGCCGTAGTAATACTCGCAAATATACTACCGGGTGTGGGCGTAGACTCTTATACTACTGCGATTATCGTGGCTATTGTATTAGGCCTTCTGAATTTTATTATAAAGCCTATTCTGGTAATACTTACCTTGCCCATAACAATACTAACGTTGGGTCTTTTCTTACTAATTATTAACGCCCTGATTATTCTGCTTGCGGATAAGTTTGTATCCGGTTTTACTGTGGATACTATTTGGTGGGCACTACTATTCAGTCTGCTTTTGACCTTCCTGGAATCTATCTTTTTCTCATTTTTAAAGGAGGATTAAATTTCCTGATTCAGGAATTGATAATCAGCTATTTAAAAACTTGTCCCGGTTCATAAAATATTCTATTTTTGCATCCCATTTTAGAAAGCAAATAAGAGATATAGATGAATATTCAGAAAGAGCAGATAGACGAGTTAAATGCTATTGTTAAAGTAGCTATAACTAAAGATGACTATAGTGATAAGGTAGATAAAATTCTTAAAGATTATAAAAAACAGGCTAATATTCCGGGGTTCAGGAAAGGTCAGGTTCCCATGGGTTTAATCAAGAAACAATACGGTAAAGCCGTATTGGTTGACGAAGTAAATAAACTTTTACAGGATAACCTCAACAAATATCTTACCGAAGAAAAATTAGATGTACTTGGAAATCCACTTCCGAAACAACAAGATAATTTTGATTGGGAAGCGGAAGATTTTTCTTTTGAATTTGAATTGGGTCTCGCACCTAATTTTGAAGTATCCCTAAAGACAAAAAAGCCGGTCACACATTATAAAATTGTGGCCGATAAGAAGATGATAGATGAGCAGGTAGAGCGTATTAGAAAACAATACGGAAAACTTATTAGCAAATCTGAAGTAGGGAAGAATGATGAACTTACCGGTACTTTCAGTAATGAAGAAGAGGAAATAGACAATAAGTCTACCCTTGAAATGTCTAAATTGAAAAATAAAAAAGCCATTAATAGTCTTATCGGTAAAAAAGCTGGTGACATTGTAATTTTGAAAACAAAAGGTCTTTTTGAAGAAGACTATTTATTATCCGGAGCTTTAGGAATTCAAAGAGACCAGGTTGAAAAACTGAATATAGAAGTAAGTTTTACTATAGAGGAAATAAATGAGAGGGAGTCTGCCGATTTAGATCAGGAATTGTTTGACAAGTTATTTGGTAAAGATGTTATTAAATCAGAAAAAGATCTGAGAGATAGAATTAAGGAAGATTCGGAAAAGCAATTTGAACAACAGGCAGATCAGAAATTATTAAATGATATTACTGAACGATTAATTGAAACAATAAAATTTGATCTACCGGCCGGATTTCTTAAAAAATGGATTCAGACTACAGGAGAAAAGGCCATTACTGAAGAAGAGGCCAATGATGAATATGAAAAGTCTGAAAAAGGATTACGCTATCAATTAATTGAAGGCAGAATCATTAAAGATAACGGAATAGAAATTCAGTTTGATGAATTAAAAGAATTTGCAAAAGGTTTTATTAAGTCTCAAATGGCACAATACGGGCAGTTAAATCCGCAGGAAGAAGAATTAGACACTATTGCCACCAGGGTTCTGAGCAATCAGGAAGAAGTAAAAAGACTATCCGAGCAGTTGATGAGTCAAAAGTTGCTTACCCTTTACAAGGAAAAGGCTAATTTGAAGAAGAAAGAAGTTACCTATGACAATTTTGTGAAAGAAGTTTACGGTTAGAATTCAAAAATAAATTAAGTATCTTTACGGTGCCGAAAGCAGTAATTTCGGCACCTTTTTTTTTAAAAAAACTATTATTATTTATATGGATTTCGGAAAAGAATTTCAAAATTATGCCATTAAAGACCGGGGCATTAACAGCATGTACTATGAGCGTATTATTAGTAGTATGTATCCGGTTAACATGACACCAAACATTATTGAGGAAAGACAACTCAATGCAATTGCAATGGATGTTTTCTCCAGACTTATGATGGATCGTATTATTTTTATGGGGACAGGAATTAATGACCAGGTGGCCAATATTGTGCAGGCACAATTACTTTTTCTGGCCAGTGCAGATTCATCAAAAGATATTCAGATTTATATTAACTCTCCGGGAGGTAGCGTCTATGCGGGTCTCGGTATCTATGACACCATGCAATTTATTAAACCTGATGTGGCTACAATCTGCACAGGAATGGCTGCTTCTATGGCTGCAGTTCTTTTGTGCGCCGGCGAAAAAGGTAAACGCAGTGGTTTAACACATTCCAGGGTAATGATACACCAACCGATGTCCGGAGCACAGGGGCAGGCAAGTGATATAGAGATTGCTGCTATTGAAGTACTCAAAATTAAGGATGAATTATACCATATTATATCTAAACACTCAGGGCAAAAATTTGACAAGGTCTATGAAGACAGTGACCGGGATTATTGGATGAAGGCTAAAGAAGCCATGGATTATGGTATGATTGATGAAATATTAGAAAGGGATAAAGATTAATTTCGACAAAATACCCATATTTCTGGTGTTATGGGTATGTTTTAATGAACCAAAATAGCTTTTGTTTCGTTATTGTTTAGAAATCTAGTATAAGTTATGGCTAAGGAAAATCTAGAATGTTCTTTTTGCGGAAGAAAAAAACCTGAGACAAATCTCTTGATAGCAGGTTTAGATGCACATATATGTGATAGATGTATAGAACAGGCACACGGTATAGTGGCAGAAGAATCGAAGCAATCAAAGAATGATGACCTGTCTTCTGAACTTATCCTAAAGAAACCTCTTGAAATTAAAGGTTTTCTGGACGCCTATGTCATTGGACAGGAACGCACTAAGAAAGTACTATCAGTAGCAGTTTATAATCACTACAAAAGACTATTGCAACCTCACTCCAAAGAGGATGATATAGAGATTCAAAAAAGTAACATTGTGATGGTTGGGCAAACCGGTACCGGTAAAACTCTTATGGCCAAAACCATTGCAAAAATGCTTAATGTCCCACTAGCTATTGTTGATGCAACAGTATTAACTGAGGCAGGATATGTAGGTGAAGATGTTGAAAGTATCCTCACGCGTCTTTTGCAAGCTGCAGATTACAATCTGGAAAAAGCGGAGAGAGGTATTGTTTTTATAGACGAGCTTGATAAAATTGCCCGTAAAAGTGATAACCCTTCCATTACACGAGACGTTTCCGGGGAAGGTGTACAACAGGGATTGCTTAAATTATTAGAGGGAACCATGGTGAATGTACCGCCAAAAGGTGGGAGAAAACACCCAGATCAAAAATTTATAGAAGTAAATACGGAAAATATCCTGTTTATCGCCGGTGGAGCATTTGATGGTATAGAACGGATTATTACTAAAAGATTAAATATGCAGGCTATTGGTTATAGTGCTGCTAAAAAAGAAGAAAGTTTGGATAATTCAAACGTACTTCAATATATCATACCAAAGGATCTGAAAGAATTTGGATTGATTCCGGAAATAATTGGAAGACTGCCAGTCCTGACACATATGAATCCTCTGGATGAAAAAACACTGAGAGCTATTTTAACTGAACCTAAAAATGCAATAATAAAACAGTATGAAAAACTATTTGCCATGGATGGCATTAGCTTTAAAATTACTGACCAGGCTTTGGATTATATTGTAGAAAAAGCAGTTGAATACAAATTAGGAGCCAGAGGTTTACGATCTTTATGCGAAGCTGTCTTTACCGATGCAATGTTCGAGCTTCCAAGCAGTGAAGAAACAGAATTTAAGGTTACCAAACCTTATGCAGAGAATAAATTGTCCTTTGAAACTATCAAGAAACTAAAGGCAGTTTCTTAAAACTAAGCGTATTTTTTAATAGGCCCTGCAGCAAATTCAAACTTACCTTTTGGATTATTTTGTCATCACTATATAATTCCCTGCCGAACTTTGGGACAATTTCCATATTCACATCCATTTCGGATGCCCATTTGGCAGTAGGTTTATCATCCTGATATTCACCGTAAAGCAAATTAATCTTACAGTCAGGTTTTTCAGTTTGCAAGTGAAGATTTAACGGAGAAACTGCGGTTATCGATTTAATGGGCAGACCACTTAATGCAGCATTCCAGGCAATTGTACCACCTGCACAAAAAGTAAGGTAATGACTTTCTTCTCTTTCTTTTGTTAATAGCTGAGCTAATGCCGTATTCATGCCTCCTCTATTGAACGCTTCACAGACGTTTTCAGCTGTATAGTTATCAAGTTTTATATCGGAAAGCTGAAGGCTATCATAAAAAACTATGTCAAAATATTGTTGCAAATAGCCTAAATACGAAGTTATCCATAGTCCTTTTTTTGCGCCCCACATATCGGATAAAACAACCAGTCGTTCTGCCATAAATGTGATGTTTATTAATAATCGGGTTAAGTTAGGACCTGCAATGTGACTATTAATTAACTATTCCCAGAATTTTTTGGATTAATTGGTGCATTTCATCGATATAGTAGCTTAATCAGTAGTGTCATTAAGCAAGGACAGCTATAAAAATGAATGGTTTTAGCTGTTCATTTCCAACAATTCATCTATATAAATCCTCTCATTGGATAATCGCGGAATCTTATGCTGGCCACCCAGTTTTCCTTTAGACTTTAACCAATCATAGAAGAGGTTTTTCCTTGCCATATGAACTTTAGGCATTTTTAATGTCATACTATTGTACCTCTTTGCCTCATAATCAGAATTTAATGATTTAAGAGCATTGTCCAATACTTCTGTAAAGTATTGAATTTCTTCAGGAGCCTTACGGAATTCAATAATCCATTCGTGGGCCCCTTTTTCCTTTTGTGACATAAAAATTGGTGCGGCCGTATAATCCATTATTTCAGCACCGGTCTTCTGACAACTATTTTTTAGTGCCTCTTCGGCATTTTCAATGATGAGCTCCTCGCCAAATGCATTGATATGGTGTTTTGTTCTGCCGGTAACCTTTATCCTATATGGGTTGGTAGAGGTAAAACGAATGGTATCGCCTATGGAATAACGCCAAAGTCCTGAATTTGTCGTAATGATAATGGCGTAATTCTGATTCTCCTCAACCTCCCATAGCGGAAGTACTTTCTGATCTGGAAGACCATAGGATTCCATTGGAATGAATTCGTAAAAAATCCCATAATCAAGCATTAATAATAAATCATCTGCATTATTCCGGTCCTGAATAGCAAAAAATCCTTCAGAGGCATTATAAATCTCATAGTAGTTGAAATTCATCTTTGGTAGCAGGTTATGGTATTGCTCCAAATATGGGTTAAAACTTACACCGCCATGGAAATAGACTTCAAGATTTTCCCATACCTCAAACAAGTTATTCTTACCCGTTTCTTCCAGTACTTTATTTAAGAGAACCAACATCCAGGATGGAACACCGGCTAAACTGGTAACATTTTCCTGAATGCTTTCCTGTATAATAGCATTCATTTTAGTTTCCCATTCACTCATAAGAGAAACCCTGCTGCTTGGGGTACTGCTCAACTCTGCCCAGAAAGGCATATTATCTATTAAAATGGCTGAAAGATCACCAAAAAATGTGCCGTTATCTTCATATAACTCCTTACTACCTCCAAGGCGAAGACTTTTACCTGTAAACAACTGAGAATTCTCATTATTATTTAAATAGAGACACAATAAATCTTTACCCGATTTATAGTGGCAATCTTCTAAAGCCTCAGCACTTACCGGAATAAATTTACTTTTGGCATTGGTTGTTCCACTACTTTTTGCAAACCACTTAATTGTTGTTGGCCAAAAAATATTTTGTTCTCCTCTTCTGGTACGCTCTATTAAGGGTTCTATTTCCTCATAGGACCCGATAGGAATCCGCTCAGCAAAAGTCTTATAACTTGTAATTGAGCTAAATTCGTGTTCCCTGCCGATCTTTGTGTCTTCAGCAATTCCCAATAATTGAAACAAAACTTCCTCCTGTACTTCTGCAGGGTACTTCAGAAAAAGTTCTATCTGGTGATAGCGCTTTTTCAAAAGCCATGAAGCAATAGAATTAAATAAAGGTATCGGCATTTTTTGGGTATCTTTAATGGCTTAAACCTAACGGATAAAGTTAGTATTTTCAAATGAATTTTTAACAAAAATCGCGATTCATGCGTTACGAGGGTGTTTTGCGCAAGATGCAATCTGAATTGGGCCAACCTATTCAGTATTATTTGATATTTAATGAAGACTTCTTAAATGTCAACCAGGTACTGGACAAAGAATTACAAATAAGTTTTATAAAATACCAATGCCTGAATTGCGGAGAAGACAGGCCCATTTTCAGGCAGGGATATTGTCAAACATGTTTTTTTGAAACTCCTGCTGCCGGTGATTGGATAATGAGACCAGAACTTAGTACAGCACATTTAGACAAAGAAGACCGCGATTTGGAATATGAAAAGAAAGTGCAACTACAACCTCACATTGTATACCTTGCAAATTCGAGTAATGTGAAAGTAGGTGTCACAAGGAAATCTCAGATCCCAACCAGATGGATTGATCAGGGAGCGCATGAAGCTATTGAAATTGTTGAAGTCCCCAACCGCTATTTGGCCGGTATAACAGAACTCGCCTTAAAAGAACATGTCAGCGACAAAACCAATTGGCGCAAAATGCTCACAAATACAATAGAAGACGTAGATTTGATTCAATGGCGAAATAAGTTAAGCCAATACATCCCGGATGAAGCTGTTGCCTATTATATAGAAAACAATCAGGAAACCCATATGGAGTTTCCTGTTCTACAATATCCTGTAAAAGTAAAAAGCCTAAATCTTCAAAAAACAACAACCTTTAAGGGCGTGCTTAAAGGAATAAAGGGCCAATACTTAATTTTTGAAGATAATACCGTGTTTAATATTCGGGGGAATGAGGGTTTGTATGTTGGTCTGGGAATTAATTAATCGAATCTTCCGCATCCTTTGAGCCGTTTTTACTTTTTTTCTTTCCGCCTAAAATTCCTCCGAGAATTCCTTTTGCTGCTTTTGTTACAGGGTCTTCAGTAGACATCGTGTCTCTATTTATATTGGAAGTATCCTTATTTTTTGCCTGTTCTGCCAGTACACCTCCTAAAACTTCATTTAATTTTACATTTTCTGGACTTGCCTCGCCCAAAGAGTCTTTCTCACTAGCCTTTGATGATAAAATACCTCCTATCAGTTCCCCTGCTTTCTCAGTGCCCTTATTAATAATTTTTTGCTTCTGAACAGCAAGTAATCTTGAAGTTAAATCTTTTATACCCGCGCTTAGATCAGTATTAATCTTTGGTGCATCATAAAAGCCCCCAACACCGGCCTTTACCGGAAGTGTCAAATTATCCAATTCCTTTTCATCAATCTGGGCGATTAGTGAATTAATCTCTTTACCCAAATATTTTCGAGGAACTTCAATGTTTAAATTATAATTCAGCTTACTATCAAAAGAATGGCTGCCATCCACCGCGATAGCGATATCGCCATAGTTTATTGTAAATGGCTTAACATTAACTACGCCATCTTTGAATGAAAGTACAGTTTTTAAGGTATTAAGATTAAATTTGTCCGCTTCAATGAAATTCAATTGTGAATTCAGCGCATTTACTATTTTACTGTTTTCCGGATTTAATTTTATGGCCAGCAGTTCCGTATTTACCGTTCCGGATATGGTATTGAGATCTGGCGTAAAATCATCATTAAGCCTACCAGTTATATTTATGGCGGAATTTAACTTTCCTTCCAGGGATGCTGCCATAGGGGCAAGTGTCCTGAATAACTCCAGAGACTTAAAGGTATCTGCTAAATTTAAATTGTTCATCCCCAGCTGCATCTGAAAATCAGCCGTTTCCCCTTTAGTACTTGTAAACCCATTTAAGTTCAGGTTCCCATCAAATAATGAAGACTCAAAATTTGAGAGCTCGGCTCTTTGATCAACAATTCTTAATCGTCCTTTTACATTTCGCAGAATCAGGTTGTCATAAACGACCGAACCGGCCCTGGCGTCAATTATACAATCAAGGAAGGCCGGGATTTGAATTTTTTCTGTTTTAAGTTCTGATCCTTCCTTGCTTTTTGCTGTATCATCTTTTTTGGAATCTGCTATTTCTTCCTTCGACATAAAATCGCCCAGATGAAAAGTATCTGAATTCATTTTAAAACTACCTGTTACTTTCTCATCATTAAACAAAAAACCTAGCAGGTTTTTAATGGTTCCGTCTATATTAAAATCTGTTTTCCCTATTTGGCCATTCATATTGTTGAGCATTACAGCAGCCGGTGAAAATTCCATGCCAGCACTATGTATAGCGAGAGGACCGGATAATTCATCAGATATGTATCTCAGTTCATTTACCTTTAAATGACCATTCAGTTCTGTATTTTCATATCTCTTCTTTTCTATGGATTCCATATCAAAAGAAGTAGTAATATCGGCATCGAGTTGCCCTTTCATATCCAGGGCTTGGGGCATGGGGTAAGCACTGGAAATATTTGCAAGATTCATATTACATACGATATGCGACTGCACTTTGGTATTACCCATTAATTGTGTGAGCCTAGAGCTTAATTCGAAACGGTCATTTTCGATCGCGAAGGAGGCATTGTCAATATCTATATAAGTATCTTCTGCCAAGCCAGAAGAATTTTTAATACTGATGTCCATATTGATGTTCTTTATCGCCCTTGGCAAATCGGGATACTTTATTGAAGCATCCCTGGCATCAATCTGGATATTAAAATTCGGGATATGTTCATCATCTATAATACCTGTTATCTCGCCATCGACATTGAAATTCCCGGTCGTTTTTACATCTTTTATGTTTTGAGTATATACTTCAGGAATTACCGCCAAGAAATTATGAAACTCTGATGAAGGAGTTCTGAATTTAATATCCACTTCTTGTTTTTCTTCTCGAGTCTTCACAAATCCCTCAAAAACCAAGGGAAGATTGTTTATAAAACCCTCGTTCTTTAAAAAGGAATAAGTGCCGGTTTTAAGATCAACCCCAATTAACGCATCCAGCCTCACCAAAGTATTTTCAAGATATCGGGTACTATCTAAATCAAATGAAACATTAGCCCTGGTTTGTGTTTGAAGTTCACTTAGTTCCAAAGAAAGGTCTCCTTTTCCTATGTGTTCCAGATTTTTCAAATCAAGCAACACTCCGGAATTGAAATCTTCATAGACTATTTCAGAATCCTTTAATTGAAAAAATTCCAGACCTAAATTAAAACTACTTGCGTCTGATTCATTTTTAGAATTGGATTCTTCCTCTTTAGTTATATCGTAATTTGCATTTTGTTGTTTATCTGTTTTGAGTTTCAAAACTGCTTTGTCCAGGATAAGGCTATTTATTAGAATAGGTTCGTCAGCACCCTTCAGGAGTTCCTTAATACCCATTTCCAATGCAATAGATTTAGCCTTAAAGAGGGTGTCGCCTTCAAACGAACCTTTTGTAAGCAAAGCTAAATCATGAAGTTGAAGTTCCGCTTTAGGAAAGCTTCGAAGTAGACTAAGATCTACTTCTGAGAAATCTAAAGTAGCATTAATGTTCTTATTGACATTGTTTTTAATTAGATCGCCAATCTTAGCCTCTAGGAAAAAAGGGACGGCAATAAGTACCCCCAAAACAACTAACAACAGTATTCCGGTTATTTTTAATATTCTCTTTTTCATAATGTATGAAGCTCAGTCCGTTTAGAACTAAAAATATTTGATATTAGTATACCTTTTATCGAAAACTTAAAAAATAAAAAGGAACTTAATATAAGTAGCAAAGAATAGATTCTATGCTACTAATCAATTTCAGGCATCAAGGTTAATTTCTTCACCCACGGCCAATTTAAATCTCTTTCTGAAGATATATACGAACAAATACAGAAATGGGGTGTCCAGAAAAGCGATAAATATTTTAAAAATAACACCGCTTATAACCAACCCACGGAACATACTCCAGGGTATAACCCCAAAAATGCAAAGCAGACCCACTACAGTAGTGGTATCTATAATTTGCGAAGAAAAAGTGGAGAAATTATTGCGAAGCCATAATAATTTGCCTTTAGTGAGGCGTTTCCAGAAATGATAGATAGCAATGTCCACGTATTGTGCGCTCAGGTAGGCCAGCATTGAGGCAAGCACAGCTAAAGGAGATAATGCAAAAACGCTCCTGAAAACAGCATCGTCCACGGGAGATGAAGGAATAGCAGGCGCAAAGTCTGAAATCAGAATAATCCCCATGGAAAAAAAGGAGGCAAAAATACCTGTGGTAACCACCTGATTGGCTTTCTTCCTTCCAAATATTTCGGAAATAAGGTCCGTTATTAAAAAGGTAATGGGATATGGTAAGACCCCAACCGAAATTTCAAATAAAGGTGCTCCAAAAACAGTTACATCACCAAAAGGATACCAAAAAAAGAATTTTTGGAAAATTAAATTGGAAACCACCAAAGAAGTAATAAAAAGGGCCCCCAGGTATATGTATATGCGATATGCTTGTTTTCTATTTTTGGGAGTCATTAAGCTATTTAATGGTTAAGGTAAAGGGCAAACGCGCCTGAATTCCTTTTTGTTCCATTACAGATTTGACTTCTCTATAAAGTCCGTAAATCTCATCGCCAATCTCTTTTCGGATTATTTGTTCCTTGTTAAGTATACTTGCCCCTCCAAAATCTTCCATAAAACGTTCAAAACTGGTTTTATATTTCGGGTATTTCCTGATTGAGTAAGAATCCAAATTGGCCAGTACGGCTGCCTCTTCAATTGCATCCTCAAGACCACCCAACTCATCTACCAGTCCCAGTTCTTTGGCTTCGGTTCCACTCCAAACCCGTCCCTGAGCAAGGCTATCTGCCCGGGCCATAGTAATATTTCTACCTTCAGATACTTTACTCAGAAAAGTCTGGTAGGTAGTCTCTATACCTTCTTTAACAAAAGCTCTAAACTCATCACTCATAGGTTCAAAAAACGAATAGTCAACAGAGTTTTTATTGGTTCCTACCTGCTCCGCATTGATTCCAATATTAGCTGCCAATTCATTTATATTAGGAATTGTTCCAAAGACGCCAATAGATCCTGTTATTGTAGTAGGTTCGGCATAAATTTTATCTGCCCCTACTGAAATATAATATCCACCGGAAGCAGCAACATCACCCATAGATACCACAATAGGTTTTTTCTCTTTTGCCATTTCCAGTTCACGCCATATAATATCAGATGTAAGCGCACTACCTCCCGGGGAGTTAACCCTTAAAACAATTGCTTTAACTGACTTGTCGTCCCGGGCTTTAATAATAGCCTTGTTAATAATTCCCTGTCCAATATAATTCGGTCCGCCCTCTCCATAGAGAATTTCACCCTGTGCAAAAATGATTGCAATTTTATCTTTCCCACCACCTAATTTCTTTTTTCGTGAAATCTTAGTATAATCTTCAAGTGAAATAGTGTTGAGTTTATCGTCCGCGCTAATACCTATAGCCTGTTTTAATCGTTTTTTATATTCATCGTAGTAAATAACATCATCAAGCAATCCTGAAGCTTTTGCATACTCTGGCTTTCTGCCACCAAGAGTGTCAGCTATAATATTAATATTCTCTTCTGACATTGATCTGTCTAAGGCAATTTCAGAAACAATGGTATTCCAAATTGAATTTAGAAGTTCTTTGATTTGAGTTCTGTTTTCCTCACTCATCTCATTAGATAGAAAAGGCTCCACGGCACTTTTGTATTTACCGTGCCTTACGACTTCCATTTTTACACCGGTCTTATCCTGTAAGTCTTTAAAAAATAATACTTCCGCAGCAAGTCCTTTAAAATCCATTGCCCCAACCGGGTTTAAAAAAATACTATCTGCAACGCTTGCCAAATAGTAGTCTTTTTGCA
Source organism: uncultured Eudoraea sp. (assembly GCF_947258525.1). Classification (GTDB taxonomy): domain Bacteria; phylum Bacteroidota; class Bacteroidia; order Flavobacteriales; family Flavobacteriaceae; genus Eudoraea. Next base: position 5,691 of record NZ_CAMYIP010000200.1, on the reverse strand, counting down.
TATAAAAATCTCCGAATGCGTATATAAATTTTCCGCTTTCTTTAAAATCAGTCAGGGCATTTCTTATGGCCTGAGTTGAGGAAATTCCGGCAGATATATAATTGTTATTAATACTGATCCCTTTAATATCGTTATCCTCTTTTGCTACCTTTATTGCATGTAGAATTTCATCTAGCCCCTGCGCCTTCTCAAAAAGAACATCAAAAGGATCTCCCTCTTTATTCCCGGTATAATCATTAATAGGGTATTTCATTTGTAACTCCAATACGGAGTTCTTCTTAACTGTTACCGTTTCTTCAGTATTAATAAGACTTATAAAAATCATAAACATGAAGAACATTATACCAAATGCTATCAAAGTGCCTATTATCGCAGCAAGGAGGTTTCTTAAAAAATTCATACAATTCTATACTTAATAGTTGTCAAAGATAACCAAACTTAAGATGATGCCATGAAGTTATTTTTTACTTCGATATAATTCAACCTGAGTAATTAAACCAATAGGCGCTTAATAAATAGAGTCTCTTTATTGTAATTTAGTCGTCATCTGGCTTACCTTTGTTTGTACACTATGAAGGAAGCTAAAACTATATATCTTTCGCTTGGAAGTAACCTTGGAAACAGACTTTTCAATTTGCAGCGTGCCGTCATACTCTTGCAAAAAGAGCTTGGTCCTATTCTTAAAATTTCCGGGGTGTATAAAAGCCCTTCGTGGGGTTTTGATGGGGAAGACTTCTTAAATGCATGTTTATCGCTAGAAACAGATAAAACACCTTCAGAAGTACTGGAAATACTATTAAAAGTTGAACAGGAAATGGGCCGTCAGCGCTCTGAAGGGGCAGGTTATCAGTCCAGAAATATTGATATTGATCTGTTGTACTACAACTCTGAAATAATTAAAACAGATGAACTCACGGTACCCCACCCCCAAATGCAATTAAGAAGATTTGTTCTAAAACCTCTTGCAGATATTGCTCCTCAATACTATCATCCTATACTAGGGAAAGATACCAGAAACTTGTTGCAGGAATGTAAAGACAAGACTAGTCTGGAACAAACCCCGCATAAATTATACCCAAGCAGGGAATTACTCTTTTCCCAACTGCATTTGGTAGCTATTGAAGGTAACATTGGCGCAGGTAAAACTACCCTGGCCAGAAAAATAGCCGACGAGCATAATGCCAAACTTGTATTGGAACGATTTGCGGACAACCCGTTTTTACCGAAGTTCTACAATGATCAAAGCAGATACGCCTTTCCATTAGAAATGTCCTTTTTGGCCGACAGATACCAGCAGTTTACAGATGATACAACTCAACTTGATCTTTTTAAAAATTTTATGGTAAGTGATTATGATATCTATAAGTCTTTGATTTTTGCACAAATAACGCTCCAAAAAGAGGAGTTTAAGCTATATCGTAAAATGTTTAATTTTATGTATAAAGAAGTGAAAAAACCCGATATCTATATCTTCCTTTACCAGAGCACCGAACGTTTGTTAGAAAATATTAAAAAAAGAGGACGTTCATATGAACAAGGAATAGATAAGGAATACCTGGAGAAAATTAATCGTGGCTATTTTGATTTTTTAAAGGGTTTTCCTCATCGTAAAAGCCTGATAATTGATATTGCAGATCTCGATTTTGTGGAAAATACCACTGATTTCGAATTAATAATAGATAAAATTCTTGAGCAGTCACTTACGGACTAAGGCCTTTGTCTACAAGCTTTATTTAGGAAAACGCCATTACATTTTAACACTTATTTAGCATTTTTCTTGCATAGTTGAAAAGGAATTACTTTCTTGCACATCCAATTTTGAGAAACTAACTAACTCAAACTATATATCCAAAAACCCTGACATTGCTGTCAGGGTTTTTATTTTTTAGCCTTTTACAGGCTAAAAGACTAAAGGTAATTTATTCTATTTTGAAGCAGGCTGCAGTTTAGACCAAAGATCCCAAATGACTACTCCGGCACTTACAGAAATATTCAACGAATGCTTAGTTCCATACTGAGGTATTTCTAAAACACCCTGGCAAATATCTACTACTTCCTGAGAAACCCCTTTTACTTCATTTCCAAAAATCAGGGCGTACTTTGTTGACCTTTTAGGAACAAACTGATTGAGGGGAATGGCATTTTCTGTTTGCTCAACCGCCAGGCAAGAATAGTCTTTCTGAAGTTCCTTAATTAAACCTACGGTGTTTTTTCTGTACTCCCAGGCAACGCTTTCGGTAGCTCCCAATGCTGTTTTGTGGATATCCTTGTGGGGCGGAGAAGCAGTTATCCCGCATAAATAAATCTTTTCAATCAGGAAAGCATCTGCGGTTCTAAAGACGGAACCAATATTGTTTAAACTCCGGATATTGTCCAAAACAAGGACTATAGGTGTTTTTTGTGCTTTTTTGAACTGAATAACATCCAGCCGGTCTAACTCACTATTTTTAAGTTTTCGCATATAAAGACTAAGATTTCTAAATCTAAGGAGTAAACCTTCTATTAAATGAACTTGTACTAAGTTATCCGAAAATATCAACAAGGGGTTACAATCCCTGGGAAAAATAGTATTTTCGTTTACTCCCTGGTTGACAAAAATAGGGGAATAAACTACTTTGGCCAATTCCGATAAAATAAAGAAAGTGACGCCTCTGATGAGGCAGTACAATACCATCAAGACGAAATATCCTGATGCACTTTTGCTATTCAGGGTAGGTGACTTCTATGAAACTTTTGGGGAAGATGCCGTAAAAGCAGCAGGAATTCTGGGGATTGTACTTACCCACAGAAATAATGGGGGCGACAGGACAGAACTGGCAGGTTTTCCACATCATTCGCTAAATACTTATCTCCCTAAACTGGTTAAGGCAGGTCAGCGGGTTGCCATTTGTGATCAATTAGAAGACCCTAAATTAACCAAGACCATAGTTAAAAGAGGCGTTACAGAGTTAGTAACACCGGGAGTAGCGCTAAATGATGATATATTAAGTGCTAAATCCAATAATTTTCTTTGTGCTGTTCATTTCGGGGTTAAGATACATGGGGTTTCTTTTTTAGACATCTCTACGGGTGAATTCCTAACCGCAGAGGGTAAGTTAGAACAAATAGACAAATTGCTTCAAAATTTTGCCCCTAATGAAGTTCTTGTTTCAAAAGCACATAAGACAGATTTTAAGGAAGCTTTTGGTACCCGTTTCCATACCTTCTATCTGGAAGACTGGATCTTTCAGGAGGATTATGCCCAAGAGACCCTTACCAACCATTTTAGAACCACAACCTTAAAAGGTTTTGGCATAGCTCATTTGAAGTATGGAATAATAGCTTCAGGTGCAGCATTGCATTATCTTTCTGATACCCGGCATAATCAATTGCAGCATATCAGTAAGATCCAAAGAATAGCCGAAGAGGAATATATCTGGATGGATAGATTTACTATAAAAAACCTGGAATTATACCATTCGCATAATGAAAATGCTGTTACCCTTATAGACGTTATTGATAAGACTATTTCTTCTATGGGCGGGCGCCTATTAAAACGCTGGCTGGCACTGCCCCTTAAGAATATTGAAAAAATAAGGCGCAGGCATGACGTAATTTCTTATTTCCTTGAAAATGAAGGTTCACTCCAAAAACTGCAGTATGGAATTAAACATATAGCAGATCTTGAACGGCTAATTTCAAAAGTCGCTACCGGAAAAGTGAACCCCAGGGAAACGGTACAATTAAAAAATTCATTAGAAGCTATTGTACCCATAAAACAATTAATTACTCAAAGTGAAAATGAATCCTTAAGACTCATAGGAGACAAATTGGATAATTGTGATGCCGTCCGTGAAAAAATAAAAAAGCTGTTACAGGAAGATGCTCCAGTTAATGTTCTTAAAGGCAATGTTATAGCAAAAGGATATTCTGCTGAGCTTGATGAGCTAAAGGATTTGGCCTTCAGCGGGAAGGACCATCTGGATCAGATGCTGATAAGAGAAACGAAACGCACTGGGATCAGCTCCCTGAAAATTGCCTCAAATAATGTTTTCGGCTACTATATTGAAGTACGCAACACACACAAGGACAAAGTTCCTGAAGAATGGATACGAAAGCAAACCCTTGTAAACGCAGAACGGTATATTACGGAGGAATTAAAGGAATACGAAGCTAAGATCTTAGGAGCTGAGGAACGCATTTTAAGTCTGGAACAACAGTTGTTCTCGCAATTAGTCGTATGGTTACAGGAATATATTGCACCTGTTCAACAAAATGCCCATCAGATTGCCAGGCTGGATTGCCTGTGTGGTTTTACACAACTTGCAAAAGAAAACAATTATGTGGCCCCCGCCTTAAATGACAGCACCGAAATATCCATTAAGAATGGCCGGCATCCTGTTATAGAAAAGCAACTGCCTTTGGGCGAGTCCTATATACCCAATGACCTGGTTTTAAACAGGGAATCTCAACAAATTATTATGATTACAGGGCCAAATATGAGCGGCAAATCGGCTATATTGAGACAAACTGCCCTCATTGTTTTACTGGCACAGATGGGAAGTTATGTTCCGGCGGAAGCGGCCCAGATAGGTTATGTTGACAAGATTTTTACACGAGTTGGCGCCAGTGATAATATATCTCTTGGAGAATCTACTTTTATGGTAGAAATGAATGAAACGGCATCTATCCTCAACAATCTTTCAGACAGAAGCCTTATCCTGCTTGATGAAATTGGAAGGGGCACCAGCACCTATGACGGGATTTCCATTGCCTGGGCAATTTCTGAATACCTGCATGAACATCCGGCCAGGGCAAAGACCCTCTTTGCGACCCATTATCATGAACTAAATGAAATGGCAACCACCTTTGAGCGGATAAAGAATTACAATGTAGCTGTAAAAGAGTTAAAGGATACTGTACTGTTTTTAAGGAAGCTTGTGCCCGGCGGGAGTGAACACAGTTTTGGAATCTATGTGGCAAAAATGGCAGGAATGCCCCAGCAAGTTATCCATAAGGCCGAGAAGATCTTAAAAAAATTGGAAAAATCCCATTCCAGTGAAGAACTCACGGATAATCTGCAAGCGGCACAAAATGAAATGCAACTCAGTTTTTTTAATCTTGATGATCCTTTATTGGAACGAATTAAGGAGGAATTAATTCATTTAGACATCAACACATTAACACCTGTTGAGGCGCTGATGAAACTTAACGAAATTAAACGAATGCTCACTAAGAATAAAAAGGCTACTTCCTGATTTAAGCAGGCTAATTAGTCCTCATCCAGGGTACCATAATCCTGGATAAAAAAAATTACTTTTATTGCGCATCATCATATTCTTTTTGGTTAAAAGTTCTTTGCTTTCTATAGAATTGTATTAAATTTGCGTCCGCATCCCTTTTTAAGGTGCCACGTTCTTTAGAATATGCGAAAATAGCTTCCCATTAGATATCGAGAGTTGAGCCCAAATTGCCACAGCAATTAGAGTTCAAAAACTGAAGGGCTATTTTCTAAATACGCGAAAATAGCTTCCCGATAGTTATCGGGAGTTGAGCGCCATATTGCCACACAGCAATTAGAGTTCAAAAACTGAAGGGCTATTTTCTAAATACGCGAAAATAGCTCAGTTGGTAGAGCGCCACCTTGCCAAGGTGGAGGTCGCGGGTTCGAATCCCGTTTTTCGCTCAAATTAAGAACCACGTGCTGCCCGT
>NZ_CAMYIP010000199.1 GCF_947258525.1 uncultured Eudoraea sp. | reverse complement strand
CCCCAGGAAGTATAATCTCTCATGGCAGTTACTACAAGTCCGTACCTTAATTGGCGATAATAACCAAACATTCCTATTACAATAAGTATGAGTAAGAATACAATCCACAATTTATATTGTAATGACGTTGTAATTATATGATTTAAGAGGCGTTTTCCTCTTTTTGTTCTAAACTTTTGAAGTTCTATATTCGGTTTACTCATGACTCACTGTTTTCTTGGGTAGTCTCTTCAAAGGGGAACAACCTGTCAACAGGTGGGAGATAATAAACACGTGGTTCTGTACCTAATTCTTCCATATATCGATACCCGGCTTTTTCTTTCAGTAAAGTAGATAACCGTACCGTTTCTTCTCCATTGGTAACAGTGTCGTCGATCTCATCCCCAAAGTAAATAACACCATTAGGACAGGAAGTAACACAATGAGGTAGCTTATTGTTCCGTAGCATGTCCGGGCAAAAATCACATTTTCCTACTGTACCTATTTCACTTGGAAGACTGGTTTCAGGAGAATAAGGAATATTTTCATCCTGATCTGGTGGTTTTCCCCAGTTAAATACTCGTGCCGAATATGGGCAGGCTGCCATACAAAATCGACATCCAATACAACGTTCATTATCTACAAGTACAATGCCATCTGTACGTTTATATGTTGCTCCAACCGGGCAGACTTTTACGCAGGGAGGGTTATCACATTGGAAACATTTTTTTGGCATCCAGTAAGGGGAAGATTTTTCATTATCCTGCATTTCCAAAACCTTAATGTAAGGTCTGTCTGGAGTTAAATTATGCGTATGGTCACATGCTTCAATGCATTTCTTTGCATTTTTACATTTTGCCAGATCGACAACCATCACAAATTTTTTCCCCGGAATCCCTAAACGGGATTCTTCCCGCGTTGCAGGAAGATGCTGATGATCAAGATTTTCAATTTCAGAATTAGAAACCTGGACCAGTTTACCATCTGTTGTTAATAATGTAGTTTTTTCGTCAGAAACTTGTTTGCAAGAAGAAACAGAAAAATATGCCAAGCCAGATACGGCTAATGCACTTCCGGAAGATATATTTTTTAAAAATTTCCTTCGGGTAGGATTTTTGGAATTTTCATTTTTCATGACTCTTTTTTAAATTTAAAACCAGTGTAATATTTAAAAACTAAGGTGAAAAGAAAATGGACAAAACGCCTCAATATCTTTTAAGAAATCAAATCAAATAAGAAATCAAATCAAAAAGAGATCGCTTGAACTTTAAAGAAAAAATCAGCTTATAATGTACGTAGTTCGTGTATGATCCCGTTCATTCAAATCTAACATCTAATCATTTGATATTGTATGACATATGTCATGTTTGTAATATTTGTTACATAGATTTATGCTACTATTTTTAGAATCTTATCCTATTAAAGATCCGAATTTGAGCTTAACATGAGTTTTATGCTAATTCCACAACAATTAAATAATAATAATGTTTATAAACCTCTTTCTTCAAAAAAGAAAACCCAGGCTAAAAGCCAGGGTTGCTCATTGTTTTTGGAAGCTTAAGAATTATTTAAACAGTAGAATTTTTCAATAAAGAAACTTGTTCTGCTATAATCACTTTCATTTCTTCAACGGTCATAGACACTTCTGATTTTTAACGATTTTCTAATAACCTTATTGGTAATTTATGTGAAGAATTTCAACAATAAAGATAGAGGGCAGCACGTTGAACATTTTAAGCTGTATGGATGATACAGCTGGTAATTCATAAAAAAAGGTATCTATAAATAATAGATACCTTTTTACTTAATTATGGGATACTATTGTAAAATGACACCATTTTCTAAAATTAAATCATAGGAATAACCAGCTCCATAATCTTTGTTAAGAGCCACCAATGCCTGTATCGTAATTAGATCACCTTTCTGTGCAGACATATTTGTGGTGATTATAAGATCAAAATCATCCTGGCTTTCATCTTTAAGGTGAATCCAGTTTTTATTCATGATATTGTTATTCACTTTAACACACTTGCCTTTTATTTGTACAGCTTGTCCATCAAACTTATCTGGATCATTCAATAAGGCCGAAATATCCGGGTAAATTTTATAATTAATGTTTTTATCTCCGTGTACAGTCACTTCAACGGGTTCTTCTTTATCTTTACTTATTTGAGGATTATCGGAGCCCCCGGAGGTATACTTGGCACCATGCATCTGTGTTACTAGTTTAGTAACAAACCAAATAGAGTCAAAAACCCTGTTGTGGATTTTACTTTTAAAATCAGTTTTAAGTAAAGCCTCCCGATAGAAGTAAGTTGAGTCAAGATCAATCTCTCTTTTTTTAGTAGCTATCCAAAACTGATCTTTGTCTTCCTTAACATTCAGATATACATATTTGGTGGCAGGGATTATCTCAAGAATCTTTATTTCATGAATTTCGTTATCTATAATATCGGTAGAAGAGGCTACTGCAGATTTTTTACCAATGGAAAAGGGTTCTACGGTTTTAGGACCCCTTTTACAGCCGGTTAAGAAAATAAAAAATAAAGGGATAAGGAGAATAGATTTGTAATTCATAGGAATTGTATACTTTTTGTAGTTAAAACAGAATTTGTATTACTTAGTTTCTTTTTAAATCAATTCTTAAAAAATGTGTTTGGCAATAATAGTATCCAACTCATCCGTTTTTAATGGTTCTTCGAAATGCTTTATGAGTTTTCTCATAACTCTGTTAGTAGATTGCGTAATTTCTGTAGAGTCTTCTTCGATGCCATTAGCCTTATAATAGGCCTTTACCTTTTTATTTACTAAAATTTTATGCTCGGCTAAAAACTCTCTTAAGGGGGCTTCCCGATGCCAAACACTGAATGCCCGAAGTTCTTCCTCATTGATTTTGTCCACTTTACTAATGGATGCAATCCTTCTTTCACGAGTGTTTTCTAATCCAACAGAAATTGTGTCTAGATCATAAAGCGTTACATTGCTCTGTTGTATTAATTCTTTATTTATATTGCTCGGAAGCGCCAGATCAATTAATAGTAATTTTTTATTCTCATTTACGATATTATTTATGAGTCGATGGCAGTTGCTTGCGGCACTGATTAATACATCAAAACCAATGAATTCGTTTTGAAGTACTTTTTCCCATGGATAAACACTGCAACCATATCTTTTTGCCAGGATAATAGCCTTCTCTTCGGTCCGATTGCTTATATATATATCATTATAATCAAACTTGGAATTATACTTAAAGAGTTGCTTTACAATATCACCCGCCCCTATAAACAATATCTTTTTTGATTGCCTGTGACCCTTACCAAAGGTGTCGCTTATCATTTTCAGGGATTTATAGGCCACAGAAGTGGTTCCATCCCTAAATTCAGTTTCATTGCTTATTCGTTTATGGCTTTTAAAAACGGTCTGCATTGCCCGTTCCAGGATTGATCCTTGTAATTGATTTGCTATTGCTAATTGATGTGCTTTTTTGATCTGATGGATAATTTCCGCATCTCCTACAATGGAAGATGCTAATCCTGATGATACTTCTAAGAGATGCTTTACAGTACCTTCAGTTGAATTACTTAGATTAAATAAATTTTTATCTAAGGAAAGCCTCCGGTCTTTAAACTTAATCAAAAAGTCTCGTAATTCTATGGCTGTAGTTTCTACAGATTCTATATAAATTTCAGTTCTATTGCATGTTGTAAGAAGTAGCAATCCCGCAATATCCGGAAACGTAGTTCGGATAAGGGTTATTAAACTATTCTTTTCACAATCTGAAATATGATATTCCTCTCGTTTAGAAACAGAAGCTGTTTTATGCGAAATACTTATAAAACGTAAGGTCTTACTCATAATAAAAGATTCATCTTTAAACTTAACATTTGCTTTATATGGTTGCTAAATACCGTACTTTAAGTGTTCAAATTATTTATTTGGTATTATTCCGCCAATGTTCTCATATAATTAACAATAAGCCATCTGTCTTCATCATCAGGCATTTTTTTGGTGTATTCAGGCATATCTTCCCATCCAAAACTGGTTTTGTAAAACAATTCCCCATCGGTTTGTGCCTGGTATTCTTCAGATGAAAAATCGCCTAAATCACCTTCTACATCTTTTGCCTTTGGACCATCTCCATAACCTTCTTTTCCATGACAGGATTTGCAATGCTTGCTGTATAAAGCCTTTCCTATTGCCATATCTACGGCTGGATCGGTTGGGTTTTTCATAGTTACATACTTCTCTGGCACCACCCATTTATCCTGTAATATGGTGGTAAAGGAATAGAATGTAAAGGAGACAATGCCCAATATTAATAGCGTTTTAAGTGTTTTCATTTTTTTAAGTTTAACTTTTTGAAATTCTGAATAAATTGGAAATTAAAAATATAAATAAGCCATATATTAATGCAATAATTAAATTTATAAAAACTAATAGAAATAGAGGTGTTTTATTTCTTGCAGACCACATTTTTCGTTGATCAAAAGTTGTTTCCTCCACAATAGGAATACCTACCGGTGCATTAACTATAGTTTTAACGGTTCCGTAGTTATCACTATCGTCGAGCACAACTTCAATAACTAAATTTCCATCAATACCGGGTATTCCTTCTTCAACAGGGATATGAATGGAACCATTTTCATCAGTAAAATTAAACTCTTCACCAATTTTTAGAGGCTTAAATAATCGCTGCACCTGTATAATTAGTGATTCCCCAGCAAGTAGGCTATCTGTGGCAGTTTCTCTAAGTGTGGCTGTTAAATAATTTATACTGTCTTTAGTAATAAGCTTTGCTACCATATGTGCATTTTTAAAACTAGTACTTTTTGAAGCTTTCCTAAACGAATCATTTCCATCAAATGAAATTCCCAGGTTATAGGTATTTGTTGAGTCAGATTTTAAATCCATTGATTTATTCAATACAAATCTACTTTCACCTTTTATATTTGTTTTGGTATTCCCCAATATAATTTCTTCACCTTCAACCTCATTATAAACTGCGATTTCAATGTTTGGTACCGGTAGAGTTTCGTCTCCAATCTTGGCAGTTGCTTTGATATTTAAGTACGCATCGCCCTCCATTATCTTTACATAATCAGCTCTTAATCTTACCCTATATTTTTCATCATTTTGCGCATATATATTTGATAAACCCAGGCAAAATATGAACCCGATAGTCCAGGCCAAAAAAGCACTCTCAGATGTTGATCTATTTTTCATGATTCTGCTTTTTTATCTGTTTTCAATAATCCTTTTTCTTCAGCTATGCGCTGAATAGGAATCACAGGTAGAAACCTTACAAATAAAGTAATTATTAATAAAGTCATTGCCAGAGTTGCCCCGGTAATTAACCATTCATGCATACTCGGAAAATAATGATGCCATGACTCAGGTACTCCTTCTATTGGTAAAAATGGATGCAATAAGGTAGGTGTTACAATGATATATCGTTTCCACCATGAACCCAAAACCACCATAATACCTACAATAAACACAGGCATCGGTTTTCTACCTTTTTTGAATAATAAAATGAGGATTGGTAAAATCAATCCGAATATCTGAGAAAACCAAAATAATCCTGCATATTCTCCGTAGACCAATGTATTTAAATGAATATCTTCTTCTACAGGAGCATTAAATATGGGAATCAAATATTCGTTTATATTAAAGTAAAAGTAAACCAGGCAAGTAAGAAGTAAATATTGGGCTAGTTTATCAAAATGATAATCCGTAATATAATGTTCGAGTCTTCTTACTTTTCTTATAACATAAACAACGGTAATAAGTGCCCCAAGACCAGCAACAAAGGCTCCAGAAGTAAAATATGCACCCATGTTGGTGCTATCCCACCCAATTCTGTAGGTTGTGGAAAATAACCAGGCATCAATGGTTTGCAACAATATACCTACGGGTATGACCATTATGGCAATGATTTTGATAGATTTTGACTGAATGGCTTTTTGAACTTTACTCCCTGTCCAATTCAAAGATAATTTACCATACCATTTACTATAGGTTGGTTTTGTTTTTAAGTGATGTTTCTTAAGGATTGCTAAATCAGGTAACAAAGGAAAATACAGTAATAAAAAACTTAAGATAATTGAAGTTGGAATAATGAT
>NZ_CAMYIP010000198.1 GCF_947258525.1 uncultured Eudoraea sp. | reverse complement strand
CTTAACAGAATGGTGTACTTTATGAAAATTCCATAAGAAGGAATATTTGTGAAGGAGTATGTGCGTAAACCATTGTACAAAATCCAGAACAATAAAAAACAAAAGCAATTGCAACCACATGGGGTAAGACGAGATATCTACAATAGCAAGACTTTTAGAGGTAATACCCAAATCACTGAACAAGGCTTCCAATAATTTATAGAATCCACTAATGGCTATGGCGAACATGAAAAAGTTAAAGAACATGTAAAAAGCATCCAACCAAAAATCTTTTCTAAAAATAGATTGGTCTTTCCGCCAGGGGAAAATAATTTCCAGAATCCAGACTACTAAAGAAATGGCCACCAGTCCCCAAAAATAATTGGTATACCAGGGCACATCAAACAGGATGGACTTCCAGGTCCATTGCACACTTCCTGTAAAAGCTGAGACAAAAGCATCGATATATTTTTCCATAACTATTTATTTTATAATATTAAACTATCTTTTTCATAAGGTAAATCATTAAAATAACTCCATTCTACCCAGGATCCATCATAATTTCTGACATTTTCAAAACCCATCAATTCTTTTAATACATAGGTAGTTAAAGATGATCTGTAACCGGAATGACAATAAACAATGACTGTATCTTTTATGTTCATTTCCAAACCATTATAGATCTTTTGTAATTCTTCAATAGATCTAAACTTTTTGCTGTGTTCAGGATCAACTGCTTCTGCCCAATCTATATGAATACTTCCTGGTATTCTGCCCGCTTTGGAAGCACCTTTTTTCTTTAGGATTCCGCTGTATTCTTCGGCATTACGGGTGTCCACGATAGTAATATTGCTGTGCACATCACTAAATAAACCCCTGAGTTCTTCTTTATCAATCCACAGATTTTCATTACTCTTTTCAGAAAATTGGAACTGACTAGGGGTATATGTGTATAGCTCTTTCGTAAGTTTACCACCCATACTTTCCCAACTCTTTAAGCCGCCATTTAATATCTTTACCGAATCAAAATTAAAAGCCTCTAAGATACACCATAAACGGGCTGCATCAGACGATCCTTTATCATCATATACTATAATCAGATCATCATTTTCTATACCTAACCTCCCAAATAGCAATTCAATTTGTTTCCTATCTGCTCTCATTCCTTCGTAAGGCAGTGAATTATCGGAAATATCAGTACGCCATATATTTATAGATCCATTTATATGCCCTGCCTGATAATTCTCAGGACTTCTGAAATCAACTATTTTTGTATTTGATTCTTTCAATATTGTTTCTAGTTCTTTTGCCTCAATAAGATGTTCTATAGAAGCATAATTTGTTAGGACAATGTTTTCTGTTTCATTGATTCCTTTACAGGAGAGAAGTAAAATATAGAAGGCGGTGCAAAGACTAATCCTCAAGATCATACCACTCAATATTTGATAATACTTCACGTCTTCCTTTCTTCTTTGCGGGGTAATTGGTGACCAGATAGTTTACAATTATTTCCTCATTTTTACCTAAATCCCATAAATTTTGGGTTTCCTGCATCCATTTTATGGTAGCTATCCAACGTTCTGCATTCATTCTGTTTTGGGTGACCAGTTTTGCAGAATGGCAGTTAGTACAATTATTTACTACGGTCATTAATCCGTCGGCTTCAATGAGCCCGGTTCTGACATGTATGCCATTTTCAATCTTGTCAAAATCGTCCACTTCGGGGATAGCGACATATTCAGACTCAACTTCAGTTGCTTTTTTTCTTGTCCAGTCAGGATTCGAAACCAATAAGAGGATTCCGATTGCAGCCACAATGAATAAACCGAATAAACCAGCCATAAGTCTATAGATGGCTTTTACCTGCTGTTTAAACTTAGCGTGCTCCTGCATTTATGTAACCTTTATTGCGATTCTATGACATGCGTTATTAAGGTACCCTTTTGGATTCCAGCCCGGTAAAAGCATGGGTTGACTAGCACCTCGCGAATCTGTGGCTCTTGCCCATATTTCATAATAACCTTTCTTTGGAAAGTCTATTGAGGCGCTAAAATGTTGCCATGCCAATCTGTTTGAGGGTTTTTCTATGGGGCAGCTTTGCCATGTTGAACCAAAATCTATAGAATATTCCATTCGTTCTACTTCAAGTTCTCCGGCCCAGGCATGTCCGCGGATATCCAGTTTTTCACCTTCATTAATCATAGCTCCCGATTTTGGATAGGTAATTAATGATTTTACGGGCATAGATTCAATTATACACATGTCTTCATCTTTAACCTTCTCTCCGGGCGCCACCGGATTACATGGAACTCTATATGCCGTACCGGTCATTTTAGTACCATCGTGAACCTTATTTCGAATGCTTATTCTGTTAATCCATTTTCCTGAAACCGAAGCCGGCCAGCCTCCTGCAACCAGTCTTAAGGGATAGCCATGTGCAATGGGAATATCTTCATTGTTCATTTTAAAAGCGAGAAGGGTTTCTTCCTGAAGTGCCTTTGCCATTGGAGCACCTCGCGAAATTGGCTCTTTCCCGGGATCCCTGCTTAAATGTACATCGGCCGCGTGATATCCAATGTAAACTGCATCATCTTTAATTCCAACATCTTCCAGAACGTCTTTTAGCCTAATACCAGTCCAGCTGGCACATGAAACAGCCCCAATCGTCCATTGGTTTCCTTTTGCAGGGGGGTCGAATTCACTTCTGCCGTTACCACCACATTCCAGTGTTAGTTCATAAGTATATTGCGGAAATTTGGATTTCAATTCCGCCAGAGTATATGTTTTCTTCTGAGCTACAGACTCTCCGTCAAATTCTAAAGTCCATTTGTCTGCATCTATATTTTCAGGGATTAAGCCATTATTTCGAATAAACATAAACTTGTTAGGCGTTATTTTGTCATCCAGAAGGTGGGCTTTGGCTTCTATATTCCAGGGCTTGTCGTTTAGCACTTCCATTCCCGTGTCCTTATTGAACATTTTAAAAGGGTCAGGGTCCTGTAGAGCCAGTGGTTTATAGCCTTCTGGAAGAACCGAACCAAATACAATATCCGCACCTATAACCGATGCCATGGAGCCTAAAGTTGCCCTTTTAACAAAGTTTCGTCTTTTCATTAGATTAGTTTATATCCAAAGTAATAAAATTAAGAATTTATTTAATGAAGTACATGTAACAAATGTTACTTTGCTTCAAATTATTGTGGATTTTATAGAGGAAATTAATCAATCATGTTCAAATTAAGATCTAGTCATTTAAAACTGGTAACCGGGAGGTTAAATGCTTATATAATTACCTCGGTTTTGTCATTCTAAAACATTAAACTTTTTAAGTTTATAAAACTGTAAGTTGATTTTCATTATATTTAAATCAACATAATTATCCTCGGTAAAGAGAATAAGGTTTTGTCCGTTAGGACCAAATCAAAAGAGATTCCAACAAATTTTTATTTATGATCATTCATAATTTTGGAGCTGAAAATTCCTTGCTAGATCAATTCGTCGCAGAACTGAGAGATGTAAATATCCAAAAGGATTCCATGCGTTTCCGAAGAAATATTGAACGAATTGGGGAAATCTTGAGCTATGAATTAAGCAAAACCCTGAATTATAAAGTTAATACAGTACAGACGCCCTTTGGTCATAAGGCTATGTCATTACCCATAAATAATCTTGTATTGTGTTCCGTATTAAGAGCCGGTTTACCCTTACATCGTGGGTTAATAAATTACTTTGATAAAGCGGAAAACGCATTTATTTCAGCTTATAGGCACCACCCAAACGGGGATAACGACTTTGATGTTATTGTTAAATATTTTGCCGCCCCGGCTTTAGGGGGTAAAACCCTGATACTAACAGACCCTATGCTGGCTACCGGGAAAACTTTAGAAAATGTATTAAACGCCTTAAAAAGCCATGGCCAACCCAAACAGATACACATCATTTCTGTTATTGGCTCTAAAGCTGGGATTGCATATGTAAAAAGTGTTTTCCCTGAAAATACGCATTTATGGATCGCTGCCATTGACGATGAATTAACCGGCAAAGGATATATAATTCCAGGGTTGGGCGATGCCGGCGACCTATCCTACGGAACCAAACTTTAAAATATCGTTTAGCAAAACTGAAAAAAGTAACTAAACCTATAATTCTCTTTTCCAGTTAGAAAAATCAGTTCAAATTTTCTGTAACATTTGTTACCGGTTATTGGTAACATTAGTTACTGTCTGCACATTCTTCTAAGTCTAATTTTGTTTCAAATTAATTAGTTGATGAAGAATACACTACAAATACTGGTCATGCTGAGCGTGTTTTTTATAAATGCTCAAAATAGCGTGCTGATTACTAAGGGAGAGGTAATTAACAGGGTTATGGAGCACAATGCCACCTTGAAGATCACTGAAAAGGATATTATGGCTGCTGAAGGTGATTACAGACAAACCAATGCTGTCCTGTTACCTAATATTAGCCTTTCACATTCTGGAGTTGCTACGAATAATCCTTTGATGGCATTTGGTATTAAACTAAATCAGCAAATTGTAACGCAAGCCGACTTTAATCCTGATCTCCTGAATAATCCGGATCAAATTCAAGATTATGCAACAAGGTTTGAGATACAGCAACCCTTGTTGAATTTTGATGGGTTTTACCAACGTAAAGCAGCAAAAGCTAAGCTGACAGCTTCGGAATATCAATCCGGGCGCACAAGGGACCATCTCATGCTCGAAGTTGAAAAAGCATATATGCAATTACAACTGGCTTACAAAACGGTAGAAGTGCTGGAAAAAACAAAGGAGACAGCAATAGAAAACAAGAGGCTGGCAGAGAACAGCTTCAGGCAAGGGTATCTTCAAAAAGCTGATGTACTAGCTGTAGAAGTTCGATTAACCGAAATTGATAATCAACTGCAATATGCTAAAAGCAACATTCACAATGCCTCAAATTACCTTTCGGTTATGATGAATGATTCTACCTACCAGCTTTTAACCCCGGTAGATTCTCTTGAGATTTTTGCCAATCAATTTTCTTTGAAAAATGTATCAGAGAACAGAAAAGATATTTTGGCTATGGAATCAGCCAAGGAGGCTTATTATCAAAACTACAGATCAGATAAAATGAGTTTTTTACCTAAGCTAAATGCTTTTGGGTCATACGAACTACATGATGACCAGGTGTTTCAGGGAGGCGCAAATAGCTATTTCTTCGGTGCCGAATTGAGGTGGGATGTATTAAATGGCACAAAACGTTTTGGGAAAGCACATAAAAGTAAAGCCGAGTTCGAAAAAGCAAAATTGGAACTAGAGCAATACAAATCAGAGAGTCAGGTAGAGCTCAATAAGGCGAGGCGCATGCTTCAGGATACAAAGAATAATCTGGAGCTTACAACCCTCGCTTTAAACCAATCAAAAGAAGCATTAAGAATACGCAGCAATCGTTTTGCGCAGGGTCTGGAAAAAACGACGGATCTGCTCCTGGCAGAAACACAATATGCCCAAAAACAATTAGAATATTATTTCACCATTTTTCAGCACAATTCTGCGGTTGCCTACATGGAATTTCTAACAAAAGAATAATTGAATGATAATTAATAAAAATCGAAATATGCAAAAGTTATATGTTTTACTTCTGATACTACTTGTCTGGAGTTGTGGAAATAAAGATCAAAAAGAGCAAGAAGTAAATGACTCTGTTATTCCGGTAACAGTAAAAATGGTTGGTGAAATAGGTGGTCCTGCCATGATTTCAACAAGTGGAAAGATTGAAGCCGTTAAAAGCGCCAACCTGAGTACAAGAATGATGGGACATGTAGACAAGATTTATGTCAGGATAGGGGATAAGGTTTCAAGAGGACAATTGCTATTGAGCATTAATAATATGGATCTGTCTGCTAAGCTGGCTCAGGTAAACGCCGGAATAGCTGAAGCTACGGCTGCCTATAATAATGCGGAGAAAGATCTGAAAAGATTTACGGTCTTGTTTGAGGAAAAAAGTGCAACCCAAAAAGAACTGGATGATATTACCGCCAATTTCAAGATGGCAGAGGCAAGATTGGAAGCCGCCAGGCAAATGAAGAATGAAGTAAATGCACAGTTTTCCTATGCAGATATTCGTGCGCCATTCAGTGGTGTGGT
>NZ_CAMYIP010000197.1:13929-34884 GCF_947258525.1 uncultured Eudoraea sp. | reverse complement strand
TATTTTAAGTAGGGTATACCAATGAAGACTCATCATGTATTTTGTGCATTCAAAGGTTCGCTTTGCAAGATTATACCAATCTTCCTCCATGGACTCCTGAAGCAAATAATCTGCTTTTTGCCTGAAGGTATTATGTGAGTCAATCCCTTCTTTAAATAACAACGCTGTGGTAATAGAGGGCATCATCATCATTTTATGTCCGTCAATAACAATAGAATCTGCCTTTTGCATTCCTTTCAGCAATGATTTGTATTTTGATGAAAAGATAGCTCCGCCACCATGTGCGGCATCAATATGAAACCAAATTCCTTTTTTCAGAGCAAAATCCCCGAGAATATCCAGATCGTCATATATACCTGTAGCGGTCGAAGGTGCACTTCCAACAATGGATATAACTTCATAGCCTTTGTGAATAGTCTTGTTGTAGACATCTTCTAATAATTTTGTATTCAAGGCAAAATTTTTATCCACAGGTATTTTTACAATTCCCTTTTCCCCCAGTCCCATGATTCTTGCCGCCCTGTCTATGCAGTAATGTGCCTCCTCGGAGACCATTATTGCCAACTTATTTGAATTGCCCTTTTCCCAAATATCTTTCCGCGCTATTTTCTTCCTGGCACTAAGAATAGCAGTAAGATTTGCTAATGTTCCGCCAGAGGTTAAAAATCCACTGGCCCTTTGGCTATATCCAATTTCTTTGCATAATTGTTCAATTACAACACGCTCCATTGCAGTTGGAGCCATTCCCATTTCATAGATACCCATTCCATTGTTAAGAATGGCGTTTAACAAACTTGTGAGACCGGTCACAGGGGCAACCGGACTTATCTGATGACCCATATAATTAGGGTGATGCAAGTGTATGCTCCTTTTTATGATTTCATTGTTAAGATCCGACGGATTTCCATTCAAAAGAAAGCTATTCCAAAATTTGTATTCTTCCGAAGGTACTTCCCAGTTAATAACTTTTGATGAAGTTCCGTTGATGGTTTTAGTCAGATGATCGGCTAAAATATCCACCAATTGATGAGCGTTTTCTCTGAAATCCTCGGGTGAATACACAGTCTTTAAAAGTTGTTTGTCCATGCTCTAAAATTATAAAGTTAGCCTATGTTAAACAAGCATTACTTTTTTATTGTAAAAGGGAGGAAAATGGATGTCAGATATTGAAACTTGTGGGTGACAAGTATAACAAATCCGTAATGTTTCGCTAAATTTGTAGGATTAAATTTAAAGGTATAAAATCATGAAATTGAAACATGTTGTAAGTAGTTTTCTTGTAATATTAGTAATGTGGTCTTGTAAGGAGAAAGTAATGCCGGAGGAGACTGTTGTAGTTAATGATAAGGGATTTGAATACGTAGTAGATCAATTTGCAGACATCAGAGTACTGCGTTATCAGGTTCCGGGTTTTGAGGAACTCGCCTTAAAAGAAAAAGAATTGGTTTATTATTTAACACAAGCTGGTTTAGCCGGCAGGGACATTATATGGGATCAGAATTACCGTCATAATCTGGAAATCAGGAAAGCACTGGAAAACATTTATACCAAATATACAGGTGACAAATCTACTTATGACTGGAACTCATTTGAAGTGTATTTAAAACGAGTATGGTTCTCAAATGGCATTCATCATCATTACTCCAATGATAAAATAAAACCCGGTTTTTCTAAGGAATATTTGAATTATTTACTGGCAGAAACAAATACAGAACTTAAAGGAGAGCCTTTTGAAGTTATTTTTAATGAGGCGGATGGCAAAAAGGTAAATAAAAAGAAAGGCGTGGATAATGTAGCCTCCTCAGCGGTTAATTTCTATGCTCCGGATATCACCGATGCCGATGTGGAGGAATTCTATAAAACTGCGTACAAAGGCCCGGAAGGCAAGCCAATAGAAACTGGTTTGAATTCTACACTGGTGAAGGAGAACGGCAAATTGGTTGAAAAGGTATGGAAGTCGGGAGGATTGTACGGTGCGGCTATAGACGAAGTAATTAAATGGCTGGAGAAAGCGCAGGCTGTTGCAGAAAATGAAAAACAAGCCAAAACTTTAGGATTACTGATCGAGTATTACAAAACAGGAAGTCTTGACGTATGGGATTCCTATGCTATAGAATGGGCGACTTCAACCCAGGGGAATATCGATTGGATAAATGGCTTTATAGAAGTTTATAATGATCCTAAGGGTTACAGAGGATCGTATGAGAGCATCATTCAAATAAACGATTTTGATATGTCCAGAAAAATGGCTGTACTTTCTGAGAATGCGCAGTGGTTTGAAGATAACTCTACCCTAATGGAAGAGCATAAAAAGGACAATGTGGTCGGGGTTTCTTATAAGACAATAAATGTTGCAGGAGAGGCCGGTGATGCCTCCCCAAGTACGCCTATCGGGGTAAACCTCCCTAATAATAATTGGATACGCCAGCAGCATGGAAGTAAGTCTGTGTCTTTGGGAAATATAGTTGATGCATATAATAATGCAGGAGGGAGTGGTAGATTAAAAGAATTTGCCAATGATGAAGAGGAGATCAGGCTTGAAGAAAAATATGGTAAACTGGCAGATAAATTACATACAGCATTGCATGAGGTAATAGGTCATGCTTCAGGACAAATAAATCCTGGTGTTGGTCAACCCAAGGAGACATTAAAGAATTACAGATCAACCATAGAAGAGGGTAGAGCAGACCTGATTGGACTCTATTTTATTATGGATCCTAAGTTAGAGGAATTGGGTCTTGTAGAAAACTGGGAAGAAACAGCCAAAGCCTCTTACGATGGATATATAAGAAATGGTCTGATAACACAATTGATACGAATTGAATTAGGGGATGATATAGAAGAAGATCATATGGTGAACAGGCAGTGGGTATCGGCATGGGCATTTGAAAAAGGTGAAGCCGATAATGTAATAGAAAAATTAAACAGGGATGGTAAAACATATTACAACATCAATGATTACCAAGCATTACGTGAATTATTTGGAGAATTATTACGTGAAACTCAAAGGATAAAGTCTGAAGGTGACTTCAAAGCCGCCGAGGAATTAGTAGAAGGGTATGGAGTTAAAGTTGACCAGGCCTTGCACGCTGAAGTTTTGGATAGAAATGTACAATTTAAGTCTGCTCCCTATAGTGGTTTTGTAAATCCTGTACTAGTTCCGACTACTAATGACGAAGGTGAAATTATTGAAGTTAATGTAATGCAACCTGCAAGTTTTGAAGAGCAGATGTTAAACTACTCTGAAACCTATGGTGTTCTAAATTGAATTGATCATATAAAAGTAAATACCATGTTGTTAAATGAAAAAACCGCTCAATTGAGCGGTTTTTCTATTTCAAATTAGATTGAATTCAATTAGTCAAAAGTGTAACCGTTATCTGAAGCTACCTTATCTGCTATTTGTTCTCTAAGTGCAGCAACATTAGGCTGATTGGTGTATTTTGTGAACCGCTTTAATCCCATAAGCATCATTCGCTGTTCATCACCTTCTGCAAAAGAGACAATTGCTTCCTTGCCTTTTTGAATAATTATATCCACTGCATTGTACAGATAAAGCCTTGACATTGCAATTTGCGTCGCTTGATTTTCTTCTCCGAATCTTCGGGCATTTTTCTCTGTTCTGAGAATGGTAGATTCTGCCATATATATTTCTATTAAGATGTCTGATGCAGCCAATAACACTTGTTGGTGTTTTTCCAGATCCGCGCCAAATTTTTGCACGGCACTTCCGGCAACCATCAGAAATACCTTCTTAAGCCTTGCAATCATATCGTTCTCTTCGGAAAAGAGCTCAGAATAATCCGGAGCATCAAAAGATGGTATTCCCATAAGCTCCTCAGCCACCTTTGTTGCCGGTCCTAATAGGTCTACATGGCCTTTCATTGCTTTTTTAACCAGCATACCAACCGCTAACATCCTGTTTATTTCGTTGGTTCCTTCATAAATACGTGATATACGGGCATCTCTCCAGGCCTTTTCCATAGGGGTATCGGCACTAAAGCCCATTCCACCAAAGATCTGAATGCCTTCATCTGAGGTTTGTTGGACATCTTCAGAAACCGCCACCTTGAGTATTGAACATTCTATGGCATATTCTTCAACACCTTTAAGCTCGGCCTCCTGGTGAGAATTGCCTTCAGCTACACGTACGGCTATCCTGTCTTCAATATTCTTTGCAGCTCTGTAGCAGGCAGATTCTCCTGCGTAAGCATTCACGGCCATTTGAGCAACCTTTCCCTTAATAGCCCCGAAATTTATGATCGGCGTTTTGAATTGAATCCTTTCGTTGGCATAATTTACAGCCTCACCAAGCACTCTCCTCTGCGCTTCAAGGCAAGCTGCAGCTAGCTTTATTCTTCCAATGTTTAGCGCGTTCATTGCGATTTTAAACCCATTTCCGCGCTCAGAAAGCATATTTTCAACGGGTACTTTCGTATCACTAAAAAATACTTGTCGGGTAGAGGAGGAGTGAATGCCTAACTTTTTTTCTTCATCTCCCATAGATATACCATTAGAAGGATCATTTTCAACAATAAAACCTGTAATGTTTTTATCATCTTCAATTCTGGCAAAAACAATAAACAACTTACAGAAGCCCGCATTGGAAATCCACATTTTTTGACCACTTATGTGATAATACTTCCCGTCTTTGGATAAAACAGCCTTGGTTTTTCCCGAATTTGCATCTGATCCGGCACCTGGCTCAGTAAGGCAGTAAGCTCCAAACCATTCACCTGTGGCCAGTTTGGGCACATATTTCTTTTTTTGCTCTTCTGTACCATATAGGGTTATTGGCATAGTACCTATACCCGTATGAGCTCCAAAAGCTGTGCTAAAAGAACCTGTAGCTCCGGAGATATAATCACACACCAGCATTGTAGAGACAAATCCCATGCCCAAACCTCCATATGCTTCGGGAACAGCGACACTTAACAATCCTAATTCACCGGCTTTGCGCATACACTCTTCAGTATAGGCATAATCCTTCTTTTCAAATTTTTCCCAATGCGCCCAGAGCTCACGATCTACAAAATCCTTGGTACTTTCGCGCATCATTTTTTGCTCTTCGGTCAGATCTTCTAACGTAAAAATATCTTCGCAATTTGTTTTTTTTACTAAAAACTGACCGCCACGTAAGATATCCTTGTTTATTGTTTCGGTACTCATTTTATATTTTTTTAATGTTATTAATTTAAAAATTCATAAATCCCGGCTGCACCCTGGCCTGTGCCCACACACATAGTTACCATGCCGTATTTACCTTTCATCTCGCGTTTGCGCATTTCATCAAATAATTGCACAGAAAGTTTAGCTCCGGTACAACCTAAGGGATGACCAAGTGCAATGGCTCCTCCATTTACATTAACAAGATCCTGATTAAGATTTAACTCCCTTAGTACAGCGAGAGATTGAGATGCAAAAGCCTCATTAAGCTCAATTAATGAAATATCATCCTGCTTTAAACCGGCTTGTTTTAATGCCTTTGGGATTGCCTTTACAGGACCTATTCCCATGATACGCGGTTCTACTCCCGCGGCGGCATAATTTACCAAACGGGCAATTGGCTCTAATTTTAATTCTTTAACCATTTCTTCACTCATCACCATAACAAAAGCTGCACCATCACTCATTTGTGAAGAATTGCCTGCGGTTACACTGCCATCCGCGGCAAATACAGGTCTCAATTTGGCGAGAACTTCTTTGGAAGTGTCTGCCCTTGGACCTTCATCCTTATTCACAGTGTACGTTTTGGTTTCTTTTTTACCAGCAGCATTAACAAAGGTGTGTTCCACTTCAATAGGTACAATTTGTTCCTGAAACTTGTTTTCTTTTTGCGCTTTTAACGCTTTCATATGGGAGTTGTACGCAAAATCATCCTGATCATCTCTTGAAACCTTAAATTGCTTTGCAACCGCTTCTGCCGTTAATCCCATACCCCAATAATAATCTTCATGCCCCTCTTTAGCGATTTCGTAATCGGGTGTTGGCTTGTATCCTCCCATTGGAATATAGCTCATGCTTTCTGATCCTCCCGCTATGATACAATCAGCCATTCCTGCCTGAATCTTAGCCGTTGCAATACCAATGGTTTCCAGACCAGAGGCACAATATCGGTTTACAGTAACCCCGGGAACATCATCTATTTCTAAACCCATTAAAGATATCAGACGAGCCATATTGAGCCCTTGCTCGGCCTCCGGCATTGCGTTACCTACTATAACATCATCTATTCTTTTTTTATCCAATTGTGGCAACTCTTTCATCATATGAGCGATGGTTTCCGCTGCCAACTCATCAGGTCTTTTAAAACGGAATAACCCTCTTGGCGCTTTACCAACCGCTGTCCTATAAGCCTTAACGATATATGCTGTTTTCATTTTTTTAATTTCTAAGTGGTTTACCTGTTTTTAACATGTGCTGAATTCGTTCTAATGTCTTTCTCTCCGTACAGAGTGATAAAAAAGCCTCTCGTTCTAGATCGAGCAAGTATTGTTCACTGACAAGAGTTGCCTCAGATAAATCTCCTCCGGCCATTACATATGCCAGTTTATCTGCAATTTTTTTATCGTGTTCACTTATATAGTTTCCGGCTTCCATAGAATCCGTACCTACAAGGAACATGCCCAGAGCCTGTTTACCCAAAACCTTTACATCTTTTCTTTTTATGGGTTGCGTATACCCTGATTCAGCTAAAAGTTTTGCATGTGACTTGGCTGTTGCTATCTGACGATCTTTGTTTACAACAACAATGTCTTTTCCTTTTTGAAGGATTCCCAGGTCATACGCTTCATATGCTGAGGTGGATACTTTAGCCATTCCAATAGTTAGAAAGTATTCCTGTAATACATTTAATTCTACATCATTCTTTCTGAATGTGTCAGATGCTCTTAATGCCATTTCTTTAGAACCTCCACCTCCCGGAATTACTCCAACACCGAATTCAACCAACCCTATATAAGTCTCTGAAGCTGCAACAACCTTGTCGGCATGAAGTGATAGCTCGCATCCTCCACCAAGGCACATTCCATGAGGAGCAGAGACTGTTGGAATAGAAGAATATCGCATGCGCATCATCGTATCCTGAAAGTATTTAATTGCCATATTCAATTCATCATACTCCTGTTCCACTGCCATCATGAATATCATTCCAATATTGGCTCCTACGGAAAAGTTTGCTGCCTGATTACCTATAACGAGCCCTTGAAAATCCTTTTCGGCCAGGTCTACAGCTTTATTTAAACCCGCTAATACATCTCCGCCAATAGTATTCATCTTAGATTGGAATTCTACATTCAGAATTCCATCACCAAGATCTTCTATGACTACTCCACTATTCTTAAAAACTTCATTAGATTTTCTTATGTTATCCAAAATAATGAAAGCATCCTGCCCCGGAACTTTAGCCATGGTTTTACGGGGGATATCATAAAAATAGGTAGCCCCATCTTTTACACTGTAGAATGAAGAGGCCCCGGAGTCCGTAAGTTCCTTAATCCATGATGCAGGGCTATGACCCTCATCTGCCATCATTTTGAGCCCGTTTTCCAAACCAATAGCATCCCATATCTGAAATGGTCCGTGTTCCCAACCAAAACCGGCTTTCATGGCGTCATCAATTTTATATAATTCATCAGTTATCTCGGGAATGCGGTGCGAAACGTACGCAAAAAGTGCAGCGAAGCTTTTACGGTAAAAGTCACCTGCTTTATCCTTACCGTTAACCAATACTTTGAAACGATCAATAACTTTATCAATGGACTTGGTAGTTTCCAGGGTGGCGAAATTTGCTCTCTTTTTTGACCTGTAATCCATGGTATCCAGATCCAGGCTAAGAATTTCAGTTTTCCCTTCTTTGGACTTTACCTTTTTATAGAAGCCCTGGCCCGTTTTACTTCCCAGCCATTTGTTTTCCGACATTGTCCTGATAAATTCCGGTAACTTAAATAGCTCATGTCGCTCATCATCCTTGCAATTTTCGTGGATTCCGTTTGCCACATGTACCAAAGTGTCGAGGCCTACCACATCTACGGTTCTGAAGGTTGCAGATTTTGGCCTGCCAATTACAGGACCGGTTAGCTTATCTACTTCTTCAACTGTGAGCCCAAGCTCTTTAACCATGTGAAATAAGCTTTGAATGCTAAAAATCCCAATCCTATTACCAATAAATGCAGGTGTATCCTTTGCAACTACGGATGTTTTTCCAAGAAATTTTTCGCCATAGCTATTTAAGAAGTCCAGCACATCTGGTTTCGTCTTTGGGCCCGGAATAATTTCAAAAAGTTTAAGATAGCGAGCAGGATTAAAGAAATGAGTACCGCAAAAATTTTCCTGAAAATCATCACTTCTCCCTTCACTCATAAATTTAATAGGAATACCGGAGGTGTTAGAGGTAATAAGCGTACCGGGACTTCGATGTTTTTCAAGGTTTTCAAAAACCGTTTTCTTTATGTCAAGACGTTCCACAACAACCTCAATAATCCAATCAACTTGTCCTACTTTGGAAATATCATCTTCAAGATTTCCCGTCTTAATTCTGCTGGCGAATTTTGAATGATAAATAGGTGATGGTTTGGATTTTAATGCAATGCCTAGCGAATCGTTGACAATTCTATTTCTTACAACCTTGTCTTTAAGTGTAAGCCCTTTCGATTTTTCTTTTTCATTAAGTTCCCTGGGAACAATATCTAACAACAGGACTTCAACTCCAATATTTGCAAAGTGACAGGCAATTCCGCTGCCCATAATACCCGAACCTATGACAGCTACTTTTTTAATATGCTTATTCATTGATGGTGATTATTATTTAGTTTAGTGTTCCTACTATATATTTTTTTCTCGGAAATAAGTCCGTTTATGGTTTCCATAACCTTAAAAAAGTTGTTCAGTTCCTCCTCGCTAACATTCTGCCTTACTACTTCATTAAAGCGCAGAACAACATCTTTCGAATCTTCTCGTTTTTCAAGACCAAAAGGTGTAAGATATATTAGAACGCCGCGGCCATCTTCCGGATTAGGTTTCCGTGTAATTAGCCCTTTTTCTTCCATGCTCTTTAGTATACGGGATAAGCTGGTGGCCTCCATTCCCATTTTGGGGCCAAGTGATGTAGAAGGTGTGCCGGTTTTTGGATCTATACTCAACAGCGTAAAACCAACGGCCATTGTTGTTCCAAAATTTTTGGCTTCCTCATTGTACATTCTGGCAACGGATTGCCAGGTAGCACGTAAGGCATAATCTATTGTTATATCCTTCATGAAATCTTAAATTGTTCCTCAAAGATATAAAAATTTATTATGCATGCATAATAAATTTTAAAGAATAGCCTATCGCTTTTAAAAAATAAAATTGGAAAAATTGAGTAGTTCTTCTCAGAGTAAGAGGGAGGATTTGCTACTCACGTCCATATATCTGGTTGTAGAGGTCTTTGTACTTTTCTTTAATAATCTTTCGGCGCAGTTTCATAGTAGGAGTGAGGTGTCCTTCGTCTACGCTCCAAACATCAGGCGTAAGTCTAAATTGTTTTATTTTTTCCCATTTAGCAAACTTTTCATTGGCATGATCAACTTCTTCCTGAAATCTGGACAGAACTTTTGGATTAACTACACTTTCGGCATCGGTTCCCAGTTCAATATTATGTCTGACAGCCCATTCCCCTAAAAATTCAAAATTGGGTTGAATAAGAGCTGAGGGCATTTTTTCACCTTCCCCTACAACCATAATCTGTTCAATAAATCTGGATTGCTTAAATCTGTTTTCCAATACCTGAGGTGCCACATATTTCCCACCTGAAGTTTTAAACATTTCTTTTTTGCGATCTGTAATCCTCAGAAAGCCATCAGCATCTAATTCGCCAATATCACCTGTGTGAAAAAAACCATCTTTTAGCACTTCAGCGGTTTTCTCAGCATCTCTGTAATAGCCCATCATTACCTGTGGCCCTTTTACACAAATCTCACCATCTGCCTCAATTTTAACTTCAGTGCGTCCTATAGGCTTACCTACGGTTCCTATTTTGAAACCATTATTTCGCATATCATTAACCGATATAACCGGCGATGTTTCTGTGAGTCCATAGCCTTCCATAAGTCCCATTTCAGCTGCGTTAAAGATTCTTGCCAATCTGGGTTGTAAAGCTGCACTTCCCGATGCAATGAGGTCAAGATTTCCACCAAGACCTGCTTTCCATTTACTAAAAATTAATTTACGGGCCAGATTAAGTTGTTTTTCATACCACCATCCGTTTTGACCATAGGGTTCGTATCTGAGCCCAACTTTTACGGCCCAAAAAAACAAGAATTTCTTAATACCTTTTAAGTCCGCTCCTTTTGCAATTATTTTATCATAGACCTTTTCAATAAGTCTTGGAACAGCCGTCATTACATGGGGTTCAACTTCTTTTAAATTCTCACTAATTGTTTCCAATGATTCAGCAAAATAGATAGAAACACCCCTATACTGATACAGATACATCAGCATACGTTCATAAATGTGACAAACAGGCAAAAAACTAACGGCTTTTCCTGCACCGTCTTCACTGGGTAATCTGAATGAACTTTCCAGAGTATTGCTCACAATGTTATTATGGGAGAGCATAACTCCTTTTGGTCTTCCTGTGGTACCAGAAGTATAAATTAATGTGGCCAGGTCTTCGGGTTTTACGGAGTCCTTAAGCTTATCAACTTCAACCTGATTGGACTCGTCTTTACCTAGTTCCAATATTTCTTTCCAGTTCTTGCAGTTCCCGAGTTCATCAAAGGAGTATATTTCCTTTAATGAAGGAACTTTAGATTTCACTGCCTTAACCTTTTCATAAACTTCACTGCAGGAGACAAAGCAGTAAACACATTCAGAATGGTTAAGCACATAAGCATAATCCTCTTCAGAAATTGTTGGATAAATAGGTACATTCTGCGCTCCTAATTGTAAAATTCCTATATCCATTATATTCCACTCAGTCCGATTAGTCATGGAAATCAATGCAATCTTATCATTGGGTTTTACGCCTAACCGCAATAGTGCCCTGCTCACAGCATTAGCCTTATCCACATAATCTTGTGTAGATGTGGCAACCCACTTTCCATCATATTTGGTATTAAGGGATTTGTCGAGATTAAATTTTTCCAATTGATAATATGGGAAATCAAAAAGACGGGTTATATTTTGCATACTAAGTTTCTGAATGGTAATTGCAAAATAAGAAAAGGGAATGGTATTATAAAGGAGTATTGCTAAAAAAAGACCTTAATATTTTATAATCTGACAATAAAATGTATTCTTAAAGGATAAGACTATAATTTAGCGTAAATGAAGTTTCATGCCCTCATGTGATGCAATGAAGCCTAGTTTTTCATAAAATTTTAAGGCTGACTTTCTTTTTTTATCTGTTGTAAGTTGCACTAAATGTGCTCCTTTTTGTTTGGAGCGTTCTATGGCCCATTCCATAAGTTCCTGTCCAATTCCTTTATTCCTGTAATTTTCATGAACCCTTACGGCTTCTATCTGCGCTCTTATTCCACCCCGGTAGGTTAGATATTGTATAAAACTTAGTTGTAAAGTGCCTACTATGGAACCAGATTTACTTGCCATTACCACCAGTTCCTGATTTTGGTCCGAATTAATCTTATCAAATGCATCTAAATACAGCTCCGGTAACGGCGTTTTAAAGCTTTCCCTTAACCTGCCTAATTCGTCATTGGCTAAAAGTTCTACGATCGCAGATAAATCAGCTTGTTTGGCCCTGCGAATAATCATGCTCTTTAGTTTTGTTTCTCAATCCATTTCCTGGCATTCATAAACGCCTCTAACCAAGGTGATATATGATCGTTTCTATCCTTGGGGTAATAGGCCCAGTTCCAAGGAAAAATAGAACGCTCAATATGCGGCATGGTCACTAAATGCCTTCCGGTTTTATCGCACATCATAGCAGTATTAAAATCGCTTCCATTGGGATTAGAGGGATAGTCAACATAACTGTATTTAGCCACAATATTATAATCCTCTTCTGCTAATGGAAGACTAAACTTCCCTTCTCCATGTGATATCCATACTCCCAGCGTAGTTCCTGAAAGTGAAGAAAGCATGACCGAATTATTAGGTTCAATTTTCACTGAAGTGAAACTGCTTTCATGCTTATGCGAATCATTAAAGGTCATTTTACCATGAACTTCATGTTCGGGATTCACTAATTCTAATTCCATAAAAAGCTGACACCCGTTACATATTCCGACGGACAAAGTATCAGACCTCTCAAAAAAGTTAAGAAGCGTTTGTCTTGCTTTTTCATTGTATTTAAAAGCACCTGCCCAGCCCTTTGCACTACCCAAAACATCAGAATTAGAGAAACCGCCAACAGCGCCTATGAATTGCATGTCTTCCAAAGTTTCACGGCCAGCAATAAGATCTGTCATGTGCACATCCTTGACATCAAATCCGGCAAGGTACATTGCATTGGCCATTTCACGTTCAGAATTACTCCCTTTTTCTCTTAAAATGGCTGCCTTCGGCCGCTCTACCTCTTCTGTTGTTCTTTCTGGCCGATCATTATGAAAATAAGCCGGAAAGACAAAATTCAGAGGTTGTTTCTTGTAATTTTCATATCTCGATTTTGCCAGATTATCAGCAGTTTGCTTGTCGTCTAAGAGATAAGATGTTTTATACCAGATATCGCGTAAACGGTCAATATTAAAAGTTAATTCAACTTCTTGATTTTTAAGGCTCAATTCCGGTTGCCGGATAACTTCTCCTATTTTCTTAAAAACTATTCCCGCCTTCGCCATTTTAGATTCCACAGAATCATCTTTCGATTGAAAGACCAGTCCTGAGTTTTCAGAAAATAACAGTTTTACCGTGTCTTTTTCTCCCAACTCACTTAAATTAAGAGATGCGCCTAAATTTGTATCTGCAAAACACATTTCTAAAAGTGTGGTTATCAATCCTCCTGAAGATATATCATGGCCGGCGACAATTTGTCCGGCCTTTATCAATTCCTGAAAGGTGTTAAATAGATTTACAACATAAGCAGATTCTTTTATTGAAGGAGCCTTATCACCAATTCTATTAAGGATTTGAGCAAAAGAAGACCCACCCAGCTCATATGCATCCTGAGAGATGTTTACATAGTAAATACTTCCGGCATTACTTTGAAATACAGGTTCTATTACCTTAGTAATATCTGAGCAATTTGCAGCTGCTGAAATAATTACGGTTCCCGGGGCAATAACTTCTTCATCCTGGTATTTTTGTTTCATGGATAATGAATCCTTGCCCGTGGGTACATTGATCCCAAGTTCAATAGCAAAGTCTGATATTGCTTTAACGGCTTCATACAGCCTGGCATCTTCTCCTTCATTTCTGCAGGGCCACATCCAGTTAGCAGAGAGTGCAACAGATTTTAAGCCGTCTTTTAGTGGTGCCCAGACAATATTTGAAAGGGCTTCGGCAATACTGTTCCTGCTACCCGCTATCGGATCAATTAATCCGCTTATAGGGGAATGACCAATAGAAGTTGCTATACCTTCTTTGCCCTTAAAATCCAGAGCCATTACACCACAATTATTCAGAGGTAATTGCAAAGGTCCGGCACATTGTTGTTTGGCCACCTTGCCACCAACGCATCGGTCTACTTTGTTTGTTAACCAATCCTTGCAACCAACGGCTTCGAGCTGAAGCACTTGTTCCAGATAGTCATGAATAAATTCTATGTTATAAGCTGTTTCCTGATATTTCCTGTCAACTGTAATATCATCCATGATCGTTTTAGGAGAGCTGCCAAACATATCGGAAAGTTCAAGGTCCATTGGTTTAATACCTTTTGTTTCAGATTCAAAGGTAAATCTATGGTCTCCGGTAACATCTCCTACATCATAAATAGGGCTGCGTTCCCTGTCTGCAATTCTATGTAACAAGTCCATATTTTCAGTACCCATAACAAGCCCCATCCGTTCCTGAGATTCATTACCTATAATTTCCTTGGCAGAAAGTGTAGGGTCACCAATAGGGAGCTTGTCCAGATCAATTTTACCTCCTGTCTCTTCCACCAGTTCGGATAAACAGTTTAAATGGCCACCCGCACCATGGTCATGAATAGAAACTATGGGATTCTCCTTACTTTCTACAAGACCGCGTATTGCATTGGCTGCACGCTTTTGCATTTCCGGGTTAGACCGTTGCACGGCATTTAATTCTATAGCAGAACTAAATTCTCCCGTATCGGCACTTGATACGGCTGCGCCACCCATACCTATGCGGTAATTGTCGCCCCCAAGTATCACTATTTTATCTCCTTTTTTCGGAATTCCCTTCAAAGCCTGGTCTGCTTTGCCATAGCCTATGCCCCCGGCAAGCATGATAACCTTATCATATCCCAATTTTCTGGAATGCTCCTCATGTTCAAAGGTCAAAAGGGATCCTGATATTAAGGGTTGACCAAATTTGTTGCCAAAATCAGAAGCTCCGTTGGAAGCTTTAATAAGAATATCCATTGGAGTTTGGTATAACCACGGTCTTTCCTGCATTCCATTCTCCCATGACCTGTCTTTTTCAAGGCGAGAATAAGAAGTCATATATACTGCTGTTCCGGCTACGGGCAATGAGCCTTTTCCTCCAGCCAATCGATCTCTAATCTCACCCCCTGAACCCGTCGCTGCTCCATTAAAAGGCTCTACAGTCGTTGGAAAGTTGTGGGTTTCGGCTTTTAGTGAAATAACAGATTCAAACTCACTTTCCTTGTAATAGTCTGGTTTATCAGAAGTTTCCGGAGCGAATTGAACAACTTTCGGCCCTTTAACAAAAGCCACATTGTCTTTATATGCCGATACAATTTCATTCGGATTTTCCTGAGCTGTTTTCTTTATTAACTTAAATAGTGAGGATGGCATTTCTTTTCCATCAATAATAAAGGTTCCGTTAAAAATTTTATGCCTGCAATGTTCAGAATTTACCTGACTGAAACCAAAAACCTCAGAATCTGTTAAATACCGGCCTATTTTTTTTGATAAGCCCTCCAGATATTCTACTTCATCCTGGCTGAGCGCCAACCCTTCTTCCTTATTGTATTTGGAAATATCAGCTATTTCGAGGATTGGATGTGGTTCCACCTCAATAGTATAAATCTCCTGATCTAATCCCTTATATTTTTGGGAGAGCATCGGATCATAATCTGTATTGTCTTCATCCACAGGATTAAATTCTTCAATCCTGATAATTCCCGTAATGCCCATATTTTGAGTGATCTCGGTTGCATTTGTACTCCAGGGAGTTATCATAGCTGCCCGGGGTCCAACAAAAAAGGCGTCTACAGACGCCACATTCAAATAGGGTTGATTTCCAAATAACCAACCAAGTTTCTCAATGTCTATTTTGGAAAGTGGTTGGTTAGTTTGAACTGCAAATACTTTTGTGCTGAGGTCTCCAAAGAAATGAATCATGGAACGTTTTACATATTAGGTTTACCAAAGCACAAATTTACATTATAATTACCGGTTTTTTTAAGAGAAGAGTAAACAGTTTTCAAACGGAATTGTTCATTACTTTCGTACCAGTCTTGCCATGTAAAATCCATCAAATCCACTTTCGGAGGCATAAATGTTCACCTCTTTTTCCAGTGAGAATTCTTTTCCTTCATCGGAACCTAAAAATTGTTTCACCTGCTCTTTATTCTCCTGAGGCAAAATAGAACAGGTAACATAGACAAGTTTACCTTTTTCTTTGACCATTTTACTGTAAGTCCTCAATATTTCCTGCTGAACTTTTGTAATCTTAGTCAGAAATTCTGGCTGTAATTTCCATTTTGCATCCGGATTGCGTCTTAGTACCCCCAGACCAGTGCAAGGTGCATCTATAAGCACTCTATCTGCACTGGAATATAATTTTTTGTAGACTTTACTAGTGCTAATAAGCCTTGTTTCAATATTATGTGCCCCGGCCCTCTTAGCTCTTCGCTTCAGTTCCTTTAATTTATTACTATAAATATCAAGAGCAATCAGCTGCCCTTTATTTTGCATAAGAGCAGCCAAATGCAAAGTTTTACCACCTGCTCCTGCACATGCATCTATCACCCGCAATCCCGGTTCTGCCTGTGCAAAAGTTCCAACCTTTTGAGAGGAGGCATCCTGCACTTCAAAAAAGCCATCTGCGAAAGCCTTGGTTTTAAACACATTAGTTCGTTCTTTTAGCACGAGTGCATCCGCATAACCCTCAATTGGATCTGTCCCAATTCCTTCATCAAGAAGAATAGTTATTAATTTGTTTTTAGTCGTTTTAAGCGTATTGGTCCTGAGGACTACCTGTGCCTGCTTGTTCAATGCTGCAATTTCCTTTGTCCATAGTTCTTCGCCCAATGAATCTGCACCCAAATCATCTATCCAGTCCGGGATCGATTCTCTGTATTTTCTTATTTTGGAAAGTTCATCGAACCTTCCTTTAATTCGTCTGGCCGGAGTGTGTTCGATTTGTTTCCAATCTGGTAATTGAATGCCCCTGAGTACTGCCCAAACGGCAAACAGGCGGAACAAGTTAGGTCTGGAATAGGGAGCACCAACTTCAGCAATTTCTGAATAAAGGCGTTTCCAGCGGACTATATCATAGGTGGTTTCGGCAATAAAACCTCTATCTCTTGAGCCCCAGCGTTTGTCGTGCTTTAAAGTTTTTTCTACTACCTTATCGGCATATTCTCCTTCATTAAATATTAGGTTTAGGGCATCTACAACCGCAAACACCAAATTTCTATGTAACCGCATCTGTAAAAATTAGGTGGCAAAGGTATTGCTTTTAATTTTTAACTAGTTGATTTCACTTTATGCATAAGGCGCCATTTCTCGATTCAATATATCTTTATGTGCATTCCAATTTTTGAGAGAGGGCTGGTTTATGTAAGGTGATCGTTTTTTTCTACAGGTTATAAATCCGGTTTTATACCTACATTTACGCATGCGCAATATTATCTTGATCACCATTTTATTTATAATTTATTCCTGCGAGCAAACCCTTGAAAGGCCTGATTATACTGAGGTCAAAGTTGAGGTCCTATATGAGGATTCGCTGAGTGTACGGGCCATTGAACTTATGAATGGCAGTTTGGGCTTTGCAGCCAACAAAGGTGTTTTTGGCACAATTGACCTGCAAACAAAGACTGTAAGGACAAATATCCAAAAATATGATAGTATTTTGCCTGAATTTAGGGCAATTGCACATACCGCTACCGATTTTTTTATGCTCTCAGTTGCGAACCCTGCTCTTTTGTATAAAACCGGGGATAAAGGAAGTATGGAGCTGGTTTATACAGAAGAAGGGGAGAGCGTTTTTTATGATTCTATGGCTTTTTGGAATGATAAAGAGGGTATAGCCATAGGCGATAGTATGGCCGGTTGTCTTTCTATAATTATCACCAGAGATGGGGGTAATAGCTGGAATAAACTCTCTTGTCCCCAATTGCCTAAGGCGCCTGAAGGGGAAGGAGCTTTTGCTGCAAGTAATACTAATATTGTAGTTCAGGGAAATAAGGCCTGGGTAGGAACCACCCAGGCACGTGTTTATTACACAAGCGATAAAGGGTTATCCTGGGAGGTTTTCCAAACTCCGATCCTTAAGGAAGAACCTACTCAGGGAATTTACTCCATGGATTTTTACGATAACTCACTGGGAATTGCCATCGGAGGCGATTATACAGAGCCTGAGAAGCGCATGGCTAATAAGGCAATCAGTCTTGATGGAGGTAAAAGCTGGCAGCTGCTTGCCAATAATCAGGAACCCGGTTATAAGAGCTGTATTCAGTTTGTTCCCAATTCTGAAGGGAAGGAGATTGTGGCCATAGGATTTACCGGAATCTCCTATTCCAGTGATCAGGGGAAGAATTGGAAGAAAATTTCGAAAGAAGGGTTTTATACCATGCGATTCCAGAATGACTCTGTGGCCTATGCGGCAGGAAGAAATCGCATAGCTAAACTTACTTTCAAATAAAAAGGGAAGTATTTAAACTTCCCTATTTATTCACCAACAACTTAACCACTTAACGTGGCAACCAAATCAAAACTATCCTAACTATACATTCACTACAATATAGTTACGACCTTTTTTCTTATAAAAAACTCCATTGTACGTATAATACTTCCTACCGCTTAATACAACTACTTTATTTCCAACCGGAAGTTTTCTCACCTTAATTCCTACAGGAGCCGCACACACAACATATTTTCTCCCCCTTGCTTTGTACCATACTCCATTGGAAAAATGAAAATTTACTCCTTTGTGAACCACAAGTCGTGGTTGGTATAATTTTGTAACAACGGTACCATGTCTTGGATAAACTTTAACAGTACGCTGAGCTGTTACCGCTGAAGTTGCGCCAATTAATAAAATCGTGATTACTAATAGGTTTAAACTTTTCATAACTTCTTTTTTTATTGATTATATAGCTAAGACTATCAATTAAAGTAAAGGTTTAATTAAGGATTGATTTTATTTTAAAAAGATTATGGATTATTGGAATAAAAAGGGGATAATATTGATTTTATGCATAAAAAAAAGGAAACCTTTTGGTTTCCTCCGGAATTCAATCTGACTCTATAATTTAACCGCCTCCCTGTCTCCTTTGCTGAATTTGTCTCAACAGTCTTTTCTTAAAATCTTCTTCCGCTTTAATTAACAGAAAGGTTTTTTTAGGTGAAATAACCTCACGAATATTTGACAAGAATAAGACATTAAGCTCTTGTTTCTCCCTCTCCAGCTCAATAAGTTGGTCTAATAGTCTATTTGCCTCAGATTCACTTAAGTTCTCAAAATCCATCATCTTGCTCCTGATATCCGCACGTTCCTTTCTGCGAATTTGCGCCAGGGCTTCCTCATGCTCATTGTAAACCGGCCAAAACATAGTCGCTTCATTGCTCGTTAGACCTACGCGCTCTGTTATAAATGCAACTTTAAGCGATTTAATTTTATCCATTCCCGGCCTGCCCTGACCCGACACTAGTGCAATGGTAAGAAACAGCATTGCAAATACCCATATTTTGCCGAATTTATTCATCGATCTCCAAATTTAATTCATCAATATCATCAATGTTATCCTCAAGGTAATCAATGATGTTTTCATCATCCAGTTCACTATTAAGAATATCATTTACTTCTAATTCTTCTATTAGTAACACCTCAGCCAGTTCGTAAGTGCTTAATCCCAGTTCGTTTTCTTCAAGGTAATTTTCAATGTCCGTTCTGGCCAGATCATCAAAAGTAAAACTACTTTTACCACTCCGTTGAATGCTTAGAACTAATATCAAAATTGCGGCCACTGAGGCTGCTACATAAAAGTATTTTCTGTAGGGTTTGAGCCTGATAACCTTTGATTCCTTTTCAGATACCTTATCTAAGATCTTTTTATTCAGATTATCAAAATAGCTTTCCGGCACAGCAAATCCATCTTCCTTCGGAAGACTTGAAGTCTCTTTTGACATTTTGTCTAAAAGATCATCTGTAAAACCTTCAAAGTAACCCTTTGGGGCCTTAAATCCACTATTTTTTCTTTTTTTACCCATCCTAATTGTTAGACTCTCAATGTCTTAAAAGGTTTAATATTCCCAGGTTTTAATAATTTAACTTTTATATTCTTAATTTACTTCAAACCTAAATATATTAAATAAGCATTACTTCTTTTATTCTTCTCCTTTTAAACTGGCTTCAATTTTTTTTACAGCTAAGTGGTAGGAAGCTTTTAGGCCACCTACCGAGGTTTCTAATATCTCAGATATTTCCTCGTATTTTAGCTCTTCAAAATACTTCATATTAAATACCAATTTTTGTTTTTCCGGCAATAGTGCAATCGCCTTTTGCAACTTCAATTGTATTTCATCACCTTCAAAGTACACATCTGCCTGCAAATTATTGGCCATTCTTTCTTGTAATTCTTCATTATCAACACCTAATTTTTTAGACTTTACCTTAAGAAATGTGAGTGCTTCATTCGTAGCAATTCTGTACATCCAGGAATATAACTTACTATCACCTTTAAATTTTTCAATATTTCTAAAAATCTTAATAAAAGTATTTTGCAACACATCATCCGTGTCGTCATGATTAAGCACAATTCGCCTGATATGCCAGTAAAGACGCTCCTTGTAGGTGTTAATCAACACCTCAAAGGCCTTGGCCTGGGTATCTTTCTGCTTTAAATTTTCTATTAAGGTTTCTTCGGCGATCAAAGCAAATACTTATTTATTTAAGACTGCGTTGAAATTAAAAGGTTTAATCACATTTGAAATTTATATTACACCCAGCGTTTGCATATCTACCAGGTTTTTATAAACACCACTTGTTTTCAGCAATTCTTTATGCGACCCAAGCTCTACAATCTTTCCTTTCTGTAATACGACAATAGTATCCGCATTTTGTATAGTAGATAATCTGTGAGCGATAACAATAGAGGTACGGTTGCGCATCATTTTTTCCAGTGCATCCTGCACCAGCCTTTCACTTTCAGTGTCCAGGGCAGAGGTGGCCTCATCCATAATCATAACCGGAGGATTCTTTAAAACGGCCCTTGCAATGGAGAGACGTTGTTTCTGGCCGCCACTTAGTTTATTACCACTATCTCCGATATTAGTGTCATAACCCCTGGGCAATTCCATTATAAAATCATGCGCATTAGCAATTTTGGCAGCAGCTTCAATTTCTTCATCACTTGCATTTTCCTTACCAAGACTAATATTGTTTTTTACCGAATCATTGAATAGAATAGAGTCTTGTGTCACCAATCCTATGAGATCCCTTAATGATTTCTTAGTGAGGTCTTTAATATTGGTATCGTCTATTTTTATTTCGCCTTCATTGATATCATAAAACCTTGTTACCAGGTTTGCAATAGTACTTTTGCCACTACCGGACTGGCCTACCAGGGCCACGGTATTGCCCTTTGGAACATAAAGATTGAATTTTTCCAATACGTATTCATCCTCATATTTAAAAGCAATG
>NZ_CAMYIP010000197.1:0-13844 GCF_947258525.1 uncultured Eudoraea sp. | reverse complement strand
TAGGCTAAGCCCATATAGGCGATAAATTCAGATGCCCCAAGGGTTTTATCAATAAGTACCATTTTACCTCCAAACCATAACAGTACGCCTATTACAAGTATGCCCAAAAATTCTCCTGTAGGAGATGCCAGATTTTGTCTGTTAAGTAATTTGTTGGAAAATTTAAAAAAGCGTTCTGTAGAATTTTTGAATGTTCCGTAGAATTTAGATTCTGCGTTAAATGCCTTAATAATCCTTAGTCCTCCTAACGTTTCTTCTATTATGGAGAGGAATTCACCTTGTTCTTTTTGCACCTTGTCCGAACTCTTTTTAAGAGACTTTCCTATACGGGATATTATCATTCCTGCAATTGGAATAAAAATGAAGACAAAGAGTGTAAGCTTAACGCTAATTATAAACATGACGCTAATTGTGAAAAGTATCGTAAGTGGTTCTCTCACGATTAATTCCAGGATAGACAAAAATGTATATTGAATTTCAAGGACATCAGAAGAAATTCGTGCGATTACGTCGCCCTTTCTTTTCTCTGAATAATAGGAGAGCGGAAGGTCTACAATCTTTTGATACATCATGTTTCTTACATCTTTCAGGACTCCATTCCTTAAAAATGTAATAAAATACATTGCCAGATAATTAAACAAATTCTTTAATAGAAAGAGTATGAGAACTAATCCAATTACCATTACAAGGCCACTCATTTCATCATCTCCGGAATACTCCGTCACCCTATAATTTAAATATTCTTGCAGGTAGTTTTTTAAGTCTCCGAACCCTTTATATACCGGAGCTTGATACACTTTTTTAGTTTTGTCGAAAAGAACATCGAGCATGGGGATCAGGGCTGCAAAAGAAAGAGCGCTAAAAAGCGCATAAAGAATATTAAAAAAAATATTTAAGAATCCGTACCTGCGATACGGTATGGCAAAACGCAGGATTTTTTTGAAATATTCCATTAATGAAGCTTCAGTTCTTTAAGAATCTTATCAATTCGTGCTTCCATTTCCATATCTACTTTTTTAAAGTTTTCTGCGGAGTCCAGCTTAGTATTTATGCTAAAGTAGAATTTAATTTTTGGTTCTGTACCACTTGGCCTGGCCGCCATTCTTGTTCCATCTTCTGTAGTATAAATCAGGACATTGGATTTCGGAATATCAATTTCTATTACTTCCCCGGTGATTAGGTTCTTAGAAGTAGAAGTATTGTAGTCATCCACTTTAACCACTTTAGCCCCTCCGATTGATTTTACCGGATTTTCCTTAAAGTCAATCATCATTTTACTTATCTCTTCTGCACCACTCATTCCCTTTTTGGTAATTGATATCAACTTTTCTTTATAGAACCCATAATTAACATAACAATCTATCAACTGTTTATAGAAAGAACTACCATTGGCCTTAGCATCCGAAGCTATTTCACAGGCCAGCAATGTGGCAGTAACCGCATCTTTATCTCTTACGAAATCACCAACCATATAACCAAAGCTTTCTTCGCCACCTCCTATAAAATGTTGTTCCGGAAAATCTTTAATCATCTTGGCAATCCATTTAAATCCGGTTAAGGATGTTTTGCATTCAACCCCATAGCTCTCGGCTAATGCATTCATCATTGGTGTAGACACTATGGTAGTGGCAATAAATTCATTACCGCTAAATCCTTGTTTTTCCCTCTGATCAAGCAAAAATTTAGTCATCAGGAACATGGTTTGATTGCCGTTTAACAATTCCATTTTGCCATCAAGGTTTCTAACTGCAATGCCTAATCTGTCACTATCGGGATCTGTGCCAACTACCATATCGGCTCCAATTTCTTCTGCCTTTTTCATAGCCAGGGTTAGTGCTTCAGGCTCTTCCGGATTAGGGGATTTCACTGTTGGAAAATCACCATCCGGGACTGCTTGTTCTTTTATAATGGTAACATTATTATAGCCAGCTCGTTTGAGAACTTCAGGAATAACGGTTATAGAAGTCCCGTGAAGTGATGTAAATACAATTTTAAAATTG
The DNA here is from genome assembly GCF_947258525.1 of uncultured Eudoraea sp. GTDB lineage: Bacteria > Bacteroidota > Bacteroidia > Flavobacteriales > Flavobacteriaceae > Eudoraea. The sequence goes on along the minus strand of NZ_CAMYIP010000197.1, from coordinate 11,844 downwards.
TCTTTTTCTTTTGCCCCAAAACTTCCGTTTTTAACAGACGCTTCAATAAAAGCTTCATCAACTTTACTATCTATTAATTCAATCAGGTTCGAATTGGAATTAAAATTAATTTCTTCGTAGTTTAGTTTATTTATTTCTTCAATAATTTCATTATCCTGGGGTGGTACTATTTGTCCGCCATCTGTCCAATAAACCTTATATCCGTTGTATTCCGGTGGATTATGTGATGCCGTCAATACTATTCCTGCATGACATTCTAAATATCTGACTGCAAAGGAAAGTTCCGGAGTTGTCCGTAATTCAGAGAAAAGAAATACTTTTATTCCGTTTGCTGAAAAAACGTCGGCTACTGTTTTTGCAAGGGTATCACTGTTGTGCCTGCAGTCATAAGCAATTACTACTTTTAATTCTTCACCGGGGTATACTTTTTTCAGGTAGTTGCTGAGGCCCTGAGTGCTCTTACCTAAAGTATATTTATTTATTCTATTTGTACCAACACCCATGATACCTCGCATGCCGCCTGTACCAAATTCCATATTTTTGTAGAACCTGTCCGTCAGTTCTTCGGGATCATTGGCTATTAGATCCTGTATTTCTTTTCTGACTTCTGTGTCAAAAAAGTCGGTTTGCCATGCTTTGGCATTGGAAAGAATGTCGTCCATTTGAATGGATTTTTCGGTTGAAAATTTAAAATTACAAAGAATATCTGTTTTAAGGACTCGAAAGATTTAATTCTTCAGAAATGGTATAGCGTTGAACATTTACTCTAGATCTAACCATTATTTCTCCGAGAAATCCGGCCAGAAAAAATTGTGTTCCTATGATCATCGCGGTAAGTGAAACATAAAATTGTGGTCGTTCAGATAGCAAACGCCCAAAAGGATTAATAAAAAGTTTGTCAATCCCGAGATAAAGAGCAAATCCAAAACCAATAATAAACATAAGCACTCCTAAAGCTCCAAATAGGTGCATAGGACGTTTGCCAAACTTGGACACAAACCAGATCGTAATCAAATCTAATAACCCATGTATGAAACGTTCCGCTCCAAATTTTGTCTTGCCGTATTTACGTGCCTGATGTTTAACAACTTTCTCGCCTATATTGGAATATCCGGCATTTTTTGCCAGGACTGGTATATACCGGTGCATTTCTCCTGAGACCTCTATATTTTTTACGACATCCTTTCTGAAGGCCTTTAGCCCACAATTAAAATCATGTAATTTAACATTAGAGGTAATTCTTGCTGCCCAGTTGAATAGTTTAGACGGCATATTCTTGAAGATCAGGGAGTCGTATCTTATTTTTTTCCAACCCGAAATAAGGTCGAAATCTTCCTGTAAAATCAGATTATACAGTTCTGGTATTTCTTCCGGATTGTCCTGCAGATCAGCATCCATAGTGATTATCACATCACCCTGTGCCATTTTGAATCCTGCATGAAGGGCCTGTGATTTTCCAAAATTTCTATGAAAGCGTATACCTTTTACGTTTTCATTTTTTTGTGTTAATTCTTCAATTACCTTCCATGACTGGTCTGTACTACCATCGTCAATAAAAAGGATCTCATATAAAAACTGATTGGATTGCATAACATCAGCAATCCAATCATGGAGCTCTTTTAAGGACTCTTCTTCATTAAGTAAAGGAATAACTATAGATAGGTTCATTGACTTCTAAGGGAAATTCCTTCCAAAAGTACAATTTTTAATAATTAATAATCGGGTTTTGCTTTTTTCAATATTAAACCACCTATTAATCCTATAACCAGACCGGCGATGATGTTAAATATTAAAATGATTGGATAAGAAATCCAAAAATAATTTACAGTACCATCATATTGCTGTTGCAATTGTTCGGTAGACATTACTCCGGCAGCCTCTCCGGCGGCTTTTTGATTTTCTGCTATTTTAACCGCAAATTCAGGATCCAGAACATTTGCCAGCAGAATTGTATATAAAACTCCAATTATTCCTGCAACAACTGCAATTCCAGCGCCCAGTTTTAGCGCCTCACCCAATGTAAGAAACCCTTCATTGGCTTTTCTATAACTAATTATACCCCAGATAATTACACCTACCATAATAACCACGCTAATAACGGTATTACTTGGATCCTGTGAAGTATGAGCATCCATAGAGTAGAGCATAATAGCAAAAACTACACTTATTACCCCGAGGATTAACCCGTAGTTTAATGAATACTTTCCGGTTTTAGGTTGATTTTCTTCCATGTTTAAATGATTTTGTTGTTTTAAATAGTTAGTTGTTTTAGTATGCGTTTTGTTACAATTAAAGATACAATTTTTAAGAGTTCTTTTTTTGGGAAATTAAAATTGTTGTTTCTGAGAAAATTAATTAAATTTGCACGCTGAAAATTCAGAAGTTTAAAAGAATTATAAAATGAAAAAAGGTATACATCCGGAGAATTACAGATTGGTAGCATTTAAGGACATGTCTAATGACGATGTTTTTATCACCAAATCAACAGCAGCTACAAAGGAGACTTTAGAAGTTGAGGGTGTGGAATACCCCTTGGTTAAATTAGAAATTTCAAGAACGTCTCATCCATTCTATACCGGCAAGGCCAAATTAGTAGATACAGCGGGTAGAATAGACAAATTTAAGAGCAAATATAAAAAGTTCAAAAAGGAGGCAAAACCATCAGCACCAGAGGCTAAGGATGCCAAGACTGGTACTGAAGAAAAGTAGACTTTTTAAAATTCGATATAAAGATGCGCCTCCGATTACTATCGGGGGCGTTATTTTTTTATTTTTATTTAAAATTTCAATAGATGAATTATATTCTTTTTGATGGTGAGGTCAGGAATTCGTTATTACCTTTTACATTTACCAGACCAGTCGCCGATATTAGAATCGGCATTCTTACAATCAGAGAAAAATGGGAGAAGTACCTGAATACGCCTACCAGCACAAAGACGGAAAAGTATCTTTCTAAAAAGTATCCGATGATCAATAGCAGTGCTAATATTCTGCTTAATGCATCTTTTTGCCCTACGAAAGAGCTGGTCTCCATCATACTTAATTTAAAAAAGAACGAGGCGGTTTTTAAAGAAGACCTTCTAATTGCTTATTTCACAGACGACGCTGAACAAAAAGTTGATTTTTCGGACTATAAGAAAATAAATTTTCAAGGAGATTTGCTAAAAGTTGCAAATACCTGGGATATTTTTTCTGACAATGGGATTGCGTTACAGCAGGATTTTGATATGATTACCAAGGGAAGGCAAAGTGCCCCCATTTCATCTACCAACCAATTGATAAAACCGGAAAATATTTTCCTTGAAGAAGGAGCCAAGGTAGAATACAGTATTTTAAATGCCACTGAAGGACCCATATACTTGGGTAAAAATTCCGAAATAATGGAAGGAAACCTGATTCGTGGAGCATTTGCCTTATGTGAAAAGGCCGTTGTAAAAATGGGAGCTAAGATCTATGGGCCAACTACTATTGGTCCCTATGGTAAAGTATGCGGAGAAATAAATAATTCGGTAATTTTTGGCTATTCAAGCAAAGGTCATGATGGTTATCTGGGAAATTCTGTTTTAGGTGAATGGTGCAATATTGGCGCAGATTCCAACAATTCAAATCTGAAAAATAATTATGCCAAAGTGCGTTTATGGAATTACGCCACTGAGCGGTTTGAGCATACGGGGCTTCAATTTTGTGGCCTGATGATGGGTGACCACAGCAAGACAGCCATTAATACAATGTTTAATACCGGTACTGTAATAGGAGTAAATGCAAATATCTATGTCCCGGGTTTTCCCAGGAACTTCATTCCCAGCTTCAGTTGGGGGGGAGCTTCGGGGTTTACTACATATTTACCGAAGAAGGCCTATGAGGCAGCTGAGGTAATGATGGCAAGAAGAGGTGTTGTTTTTGATGAGCAGGAGGCAGAAATCCTTAACCAGGTTTTTGAGCTTACAAAGCAGTACCGGAATTACTGACCAATCAATATCTTGAATATTCACAGTGATCAATATTTTGCAGTGTAAAACGGAGTATTGGTTTCCAAACTGCTATAGCTTAAATGTTTGCATTAAATTTTGATATCTTTGCAAATTCTAATTTAGGATCATAATATTTAATGAAGAAGAGAGTAGCATTTTATACGCTGGGATGTAAGCTTAATTTTTCTGAAACTTCGACAATTGCCAGGGGTTTTGAGAATAAAGGATACGATCGTGTGGATTTTACGGAGCGGGCAGATATGTATGTCATCAATACTTGTTCCGTTACAGAGAATGCGGATAAACGCTTCAAATCTATTGTAAGGCAAGCCCAAAAAATAAATCCGGACGCTTTTGTTGCAGCTATTGGTTGTTACGCGCAATTAAAGCCGCAAGACCTGGCAGATATTCATGGCGTGGATCTGGTTTTGGGTGCTTCAGAAAAGTTTAAGATATTAGACTATATCAATGATCTTTCCAAGAACGACTTTGGTGTTGTTCATTCCTGCGAAATTGAAGATGTGGATTTTTATGTTGGAAGTTATGCTGTAGGAGATAGAACTCGTGCTTTTTTGAAGGTGCAGGATGGTTGCGATTATAAATGTACGTATTGCACTATTCCTCTCGCCAGGGGTATTTCAAGAAGTGATAACCTTGTAAATGTGTTGAAAAATGCGAAGGAAATATCAGAACAAGGCATTAAGGAGATTGTACTTACCGGAGTAAATATAGGGGATTATGGTAAAGGAGAATTCGGAAACAAAAAGCATGAACATACTTTTTTTGACCTTGTAAAAGCATTAGATAAGATTGACGGGATTCACAGACTTCGAATTTCTTCGATTGAACCTAACCTCCTGAAAAATGAAACCATAGATTTTGTTGCGGGTAGTAATGCTTTCGTACCGCATTTTCACATTCCTTTACAGAGTGGGAGTGATGAACTTCTAAAAAAAATGAAAAGGCGATATCTAACTGAACTCTATGTGGATAGGGTGACTAGAATCAGGGAAGTGATGCCTGATGCCTGTATTGGCGTAGATGTTATCGTAGGATTTCCCGGTGAAACGGATGAAATTTTTTTGGAAACATATAACTTTTTGAACACCCTGGACATTTCCTATTTGCATGTTTTCACCTATTCAGAGCGAGATGGTACCGAAGCAGCCAGTATGCCGGAGGTAGTGACAAAAAATGTCAGGAGTAAGCGAAGTAAAATGTTACGTGGCCTGTCTGTTAAAAAAAGAAGGTCATTTTATGAGAGCCAACTGGGAAAGAAAAAAACAGTATTGTTTGAAAGCGAAAATAAAGAGGGTTATATCCATGGGTTCACAGAAAATTATGTCAAGGTAAAAACACCATGGAATCCGGATTTAGTAAATACCTTACACGAAGTAACTCTGGTTGAAATTTATGAAGATGGATTAGTGCAGATAAATTTTGTGCTGAATGAAGTTTGGGCATAAAAAAACCTCCGAAAAGGAGGTTAGTAAATTTTCAAATCCGGATACCCACCGGGAGCATTTCCTTATATTGTCTGTTCTTTCGTAAAAAACCTGCAATTTGAGGACTTGTTGGAACGACCCTGAGGTTTTGTTCCTGTATATGATTCAAAACCGATTTAATAAATTCTTCTTTAAAACCTTCTTGCAATATTTCTTCAGGAATAACCAACTTGGTTAAAAAGACTTTTCTTTCCTGAGAAGAGTATTCAATCTTGGCAAGATGACCATCAACCTTAGTTTCAAATTGACGTAAGAAACTATTGTCCTTAATTGCTACTTCATTCATATAGTTTGATTTAAAATGGTTTCAGATAAAAAAATTACGATCTTGCATTAATCGTAATTATCTATAATGTTAGCCAATTATTAATTCTCTAACCGGCAGTGGTGTTTTTACAATCAGCGTACAAAATTATGAAAATATTTGCTAATTTCCTAGTAAAATCAAGAGTTTAGACTAAATGAGCACAACCAGGATTCCAGTTTATTTGATGCCCGGAATGGCTGCAAGTTCAACTATTTTTAAGAACATTGAATTGGCAAAAGATAGATTTGAAATACATTTACTGGAATGGTTTGTTCCTGAGTACGGGACTACTTTTGAAGCCTATGCTGCTAAGATGTGCGAGCAAATTAAACATGAAAGGCCGGTTCTGATAGGAGTTTCATTAGGAGGACTACTTGTTCAGGAAATGGCAAAGCTAATAGAAGTAAAGAAAGTTATTATCATCTCGAGCATAAAACAAAAATCGGAATTACCTAAACGTTTGCTGTTTGCCAAATACACTAAGATCCACAAATTATTACCCACCGGCTTGATAAATAATGTGGAACTTTTAGTTAAATATGCTTTTGGGGAGACAATTAAAAGCCGGTTGGAATTATATGAACAATTCCTTGCTGTGCGAGATAAATATTACATAGACTGGTGCATAGATACGATAGTTCATTGGAATCAAAGTAGCTACGAACCAAATTTAATCCATATCCATGGCGAAAATGATGTAGTATTTCCTATTCAATATATTAAGAATTGTCTTATAGTTCCAAAGGGAACACATACCATGATCATTCATAGATATAAATGGTTTAATGAACGATTGCCCACAATTATTTTGGAATAACGGAGTTGTATTTTATACCTTTGAAAAGGGACTAAATAATATTTTATGAGAATAATAAAGAATATACTGATGATTTTAGGGGTTGTTTTTGTAATAAGCACCTTAATTTTTGCAGTGCAACAAGGGGATGAATTTGGAAATGAATATCAGGGGAAAGACATTCAAATCAAGGACAAAAATGTTTCAAGTGAATATAGAATTTCAGCTATTGAAATTCCGGCTGATTTAAATTTTGCTAACGAAAAAGTACCTCAGGAAGATCCTGAAATAATGGAACGTATTGACCGGGAATTTTTGGTGAATACGTATTGGCAGTCAAATGCTCTTCTGCTTATGAAGCGCGCACATAAATATTTTCCTGTTATTGAACCCATACTTTCTAAAAATGGGATACCTGACGATTTTAAATATTTAGCGGTAGCTGAAAGCGGTTTGCAAAATGTTGTATCCCATGCAGGAGCAACAGGATTTTGGCAAATTATGAAGGCCACCGGTCGTGAATATGGATTGGAAATAAATGCTAATGTTGATGAACGCTATCACCTGGCTAAGTCCACAGAAGTGGCATGCAGATACTTACAGAAATACAAAGACAAATACGGTAGCTGGACGCTTGCAGCAGCAGCGTATAATGCAGGTCCCGGTTCTATAAATAAGTTCATGGGGATACAACAGGCCAATGATTATTATGATTTGCTTTTAGGAGAGGAAACAGGTCGCTATGTTTTTAGGATAATGGCAATAAAGGAAATACTCAGTAATCCGGAAAAATACGGATTTGATATTGATAATGATGATCTATACAATGCTGTTCCAACGTTTAATGTGGTGGTTGATAAGCCGGTGCAAAATTTTGCGGATTTTGCTCATCAGTATGAAATCAACTACAAAATTCTGAAGCGGCATAACCCATGGTTAAGGGAACCTCATCTTAATAATGCTTCCGGAAAAGTCTATACATTAGAAATTCCTAATAAGGGCTACTACAAAGTATCAAAGTAAACCTTTAGATTTTCTTCATTTGTTGCTGCATCATTTTTATCTGATCAGTAAGCATATTATTCTTATCAAGCTTTTTAGCTTCCTGAAGGAGTGTCGTAGCTTCTCTCTTGCGTCTTTTCTGCATGGCAATTCCTGCCAGACTGAGTTTGGCCATGGCTACATCATAGTCCATGTTTAAACCTAATTTTAGTGCTTTTCTAAAATATTTTTCAGCTTGTGTGAGATTTTTTTGAGAAAATATAATTCCGAATAAGTAGTTGTAATAACCTTGTTGTTTTTGGGTAAGAGAAGATTCAGGATTTTTTATTTTCAGGAGCCATTTTTCCGTCCCGGTCATATCCTGCTTCCGCATCCTAAGGAATGCAAGAAGAATGAATTCATTCCTGAAATAAAGAAAAACGAAAATTAATGAAAGTAGAATAAGAAAAATACCATTTCCAATGTATCCTTCTATGAATTGGTAAACAGCATATGCAATTATAAGACCTGCTATAACCAGCTTAATATTTTTGTTGAACATTTTTAATTTTCTATTAATTCGTAAATAATTGTCGATTCTATACTTGTTGGGATTTCTATATTGCCCATCTGAGTCATCGTTGTATATCCTTCAGCCAGGCCCCGGACAGTCATTTTTTTAACAAATCCAGTAGTAATGTCTGTAATAACCGAGGAGTCCTGCGTGCCATTGAGCTTCATGGTTGAAGACGCTTCAACAATATCCATAATCACAAGTGCTTTTCCGTCTATTTTAGCACTCTCTGTTGTAATCTCATTTAGTGTCCAGGTATTTTGTGCCTGAAGTTTACCCGTGTACTCATTATTCCAGCTATCTCCCACTTCAATAGGAGCGTTCGGGTACAAGTAGGTCAGTTGTTCATAGCTACTGGAAAGTGCTTCTGAACCAAAATCGTTTTCAAGAGATTTTTTCATCATGTTCAATGAAAAATCGTCTTTCATACCAGACGCGTTTGCCATTTTTGACACAAGACTGTCTCCGCCAGATACCTCTAAGATATCGCCGGTTCTTGCCAAAGTTATTTGAATAGGAACATCTAACAGACTATTAAAGATTTTAGATTGAGCATCATCTTCTTCATAGTCTCTGGCACGTATATTCATCAATTCGCCTTGAATACTAGATGTCATTTTTAAGTTGAGATCTTTGAACATGACATCTATGTGATAAACCGTATTATTATCACCTTTAACCCTGAATTCCATAATCCCCTGAAGCGTATTGGTGATTTCGTGGGTTGCCCCATCGATTTCCTGTGTAATAATTTGATTTGCGTCTTGTTTAATGGTAAAAACATCACCGGGGGAGAGCTTGTACTGCATTGTAGATTGCCCAAATAATGTTGTATTAATGAGAAGATAAATAATTAAGGAGGATAGCTTTTTCAACTTTTGATACAAGAATTTTTTAGTTCCCGCAAAAGTACTAAAACAATCCGAAATATTTTTTTAAATCCATTTGTCAAAGCAAAAACTCTTCGTATATTTGCGCCCAGATTTTGGAAAGCCAAAGTAAAAAAAGCAGTAATGAAAAGAACATTTCAACCATCCAAGCGTAAGAGGAGAAATAAACATGGATTCAGGGAGCGCATGGCTTCAGTAAGCGGACGTAAAGTTCTTTCCAGGAGAAGAGCTAAAGGTAGAAAAAAACTTAGTGTATCTTCAGAGCCGAGACACAAAAAATAATGATTGAAATTATCAAAATAAACAGGTGTTACTTTTTAAAAGTAGCACCTTTTTTTTATCTAGTAAGTAATATTAAATCTAAAAAATAAAGAAATGCCAAAACGTAAGGATTTAAAATCAATACTAATAATTGGGTCCGGACCAATAATAATAGGACAAGCTTGTGAATTTGATTATTCCGGATCTCAGGCGCTTCGTTCATTAAAAGAAGATGGTATTGAGACTGTTTTAATTAATAGCAATCCAGCTACTATTATGACAGATCCTAGCATGGCAGATCATATATACTTACTTCCTCTGACTACTAAATCTATAATTCAAATACTAAAAAAACATCCAAATATTGATGCAGTCTTACCCACTATGGGCGGACAAACTGCCCTGAATTTGTGCATTGAGGCTGGAGATAAAGGTGTTTGGGACGACTTTGGAATTGAAATTATAGGTGTAGATATTGATGCCATTAATATTACTGAAGATCGAGAGAAATTCCGAGAGTTAATGCTTAAAATAGGTATTGGAATGGCACCCCAATCTACTGCTACTTCTTTTTTAGAAGGAAAGGAAATTGCCCAGGAATTTGGTTTTCCCCTGGTGATTAGGGCTTCATATACTCTAGGTGGAGCGGGAGCTTCAATAGTATACAAGCCGGAAGATTTTGATGATCTATTGAGTCGTGGTCTTGAAATATCACCCATACATGAGGTTATGATTGATAAGGCTCTCATGGGATGGAAGGAGTATGAACTTGAATTATTGCGCGATAAGAATGATAATGTCGTTATTATTTGTACGATTGAAAACATGGATCCTATGGGTATTCATACCGGAGACTCCATTACAGTAGCACCGGCTATGACCTTATCAGATCGCACTTTTCAAAGAATGCGCGATATGGCAATTCATATGATGAGAAGCATTGGTGATTTTGCTGGAGGATGTAATGTCCAATTTGCAGTTAGTCCGGATGAAAAAGAAGATATTATTGCTATTGAAATTAACCCACGGGTATCCAGATCATCTGCACTGGCTTCCAAAGCAACGGGATATCCAATTGCGAAGATCGCCGCAAAATTGGCTATCGGTTACTCATTAGACGAATTGGAAAATCAGATTACAAAATCTACCTCAGCATTATTTGAACCAACACTCGATTATGTTATCGTTAAAATACCGAGGTGGAACTTTGATAAGTTTGAAGGATCGGACCGGACCCTTGGGTTGCAGATGAAATCCGTAGGAGAAGTAATGGGAATAGGTCGTTCTTTTCAGGAAGCTCTGCACAAGGCTACCCAGTCCCTGGAGATTAAGCGAAATGGGCTGGGCGCAGATGGCAAAGGTTACAAAAACTATGACCAGATAATAAGTAAACTTACAATTCCAAGTTGGGACAGGGTTTTTGTAATTTATGATGCTATTCAGCTAGGGATTCCCTTGAGCAGAATACATGAAATTACTAAGATAGATATGTGGTTCTTAAAACAATACGAAGAATTACACTTCTTAGAGAAGGAAATTTCAAAATATACCATCGAAAGCTTGCCCAGGGAATTGCTTCTGGAGGGCAAACAAAAAGGTTTTGCAGATAGGCAAATAGCTCATATGTTAGACTGCTATGAAAGTGAAGTACATAAGAAAAGGATAGCATTAAAGATTAACCGGGTTTATAAATTGGTTGATACATGTGCAGCAGAATTTAAGGCCATGACCCCTTATTACTATTCCACTTTTGAGGAGGAAATTGAAACCCCTGATGGACAAAAGTTTGTATCCAATGACAGCCTTGTTACTGATCGCAAAAAAATTGTTGTACTGGGTTCTGGGCCCAATAGAATAGGACAGGGCATTGAATTTGATTATTGTTGTGTACATGGTGTCCTTGCTGCTGCAGAATGTGGTTATGAAACTATCATGATTAATTGTATTATTGTTGTGTACATGGTGTCCTTGCTGCTGCAGAATGTGGTTATGAAACTATCATGATTAATTGTAATCCCGAAACTGTATCTACAGACTTTGACACTGCCGATAAATTATATTTTGAACCTGTTTTTTGGGAACATATCTATGACATCATAAGACACGAGCAACCAGAAGGGGTAATTGTTCAATTAGGAGGACAGACAGCGTTAAAACTGGCAGAAAAGTTGGATAAGTACGGGATAAAAATTATCGGCACCAGTTTTGAATCGTTAGATTTGGCTGAAGATAGGGGCAGCTTTTCCACATTGTTGCAGAAAAACAATATACCATATCCCGAATTTGGAGTAGCAGAAAGTGCAGAAGAGGCTTTGGATTTGGCGGATGAACTTAATTTTCCTTTGTTGGTAAGACCTTCCTATGTATTGGGAGGGCAAGGAATGAAAATAGTAATAAACAAAGAAGAATTGGAAGAACACGTGGTAGATTTGCTGCGAAAAATTCCTAACAACAAACTCTTACTCGATCATTATTTAGATGGTGCTATAGAAGCCGAAGCAGATGCAATTTGTGACGGAAAGGAAGTGTATATTATTGGAATTATGGAACATATAGAAC
>NZ_CAMYIP010000196.1 GCF_947258525.1 uncultured Eudoraea sp. | reverse complement strand
TTTTAAAAACTGAGCCGTAGGTATCCACTCCCCATATTTTTATATTCGGGTTTTTTGACTTTAAAAAAGTACACACTCCGGAAATGGTACCCCCGGTACCCACCCCTACAACAAAATGGGTTACTTTACCATCTGTCTGTTCCCAGATCTCGGGCCCTGTTGTCAAAAAGTGCGCTTTGGTATTGGAGGGATTATCGTACTGATTTACATACCATGAATTAGGAATCTCTTCTGATAATCTTCTGGCAGTAGAATAATAGCTCTGGGGATCATCAGGAGCCACATCTGTTGGACAAACATATACTTCGCTTCCCATTGCTTTTAGTATATCTATTTTTTCTTTGGATTGTTTATCGCTGATAACACAGATCATTTTGTACCCTTTTACAACACGGAAGTTCCTTCAATTATGGTTCCTCCGGGCTTTAATTTGCCTTCGGCTTCGGCATCCTCAACCATTTGAACGGCCATTCGATCTTTTACCGAGTTTCCAGGATTAAATGTTTCATACTTAGACAAAACCAGGCAGGGCAATTCTGCGGTTAATTTATTTATTTTGACCAAGGGGGTATTTCCAATGGTTTCCAGGATATTTTTGGCGTATTTCATAGGGAATGTAAAGATAGTATTTTCAAAAAGTAGATTTCAGTAATTCCGTTCAGGATTCGTTTGTGATTCGGGTATTATAAAGTAAGTCCATAGATTCGGCCTCCGGTAAAAAGAAAGCAAAAAACTGTCTTTATTATTCAAATTTAATAGCTTTTACAGGAGTTATTTTTGTAATAATATAAGAGGGTATCAGAAGCATAAGCAGACATAATATAAGCACACCAAGATTTAAAATAAAAATTGTAGGGAAATCTATATGTACAGGAATATAGTCGATATAGTATTCCTTTGGATTCGGAAATTTAAATATCCGGTAGGTCCCCTGAAACCATATAATTGCAAGACCAATCAGGTTGCCCCACAGTAAACCAACCGTTATAAGATAAGCGGCATTGTATAAAAATACTTTGCGAATACTCCAATTGGCGGAGCCCAGAGCCTTTAGAATTCCGATCATCTGAGTTCTTTCCAATATTAACACCAGGAGCGCTGTTATCATATTAATGCCTCCGACAATAATAATAATACCAATGATAAGAGCGATATTAAAATCGAACAAGCCAATCCATTCAAAAATTTTAAAATACTTGTTCTTTATATTTTGAGTATCGAGGTTACTTAGTGTTTTACCATATATTTCGTTTGTTTTGCTATCAATATCATCAAAATTGAAAAGAAAAATTTCAAAGTTGCCCACCTGATCTTCCTGCCATTTGTTAACTCTTTGAATGTGGCGGATATCCGTAAAAACATACTTGGCATCAAACTCTTCAAATCCGCTATCATAGATGCCCACAATTTTAAATTTTCTTTGATTTGGAGTCTGAGAAGGATCTTCATCCTTTAAAAAGAAGGTGAAGAATTCATCGCCAACTTTGAATTTAAGCCTTCCTGCCATCAAAGACGACATCAGCACCTCCGTATTGAGTTCTCCCTTAAAGTCCGGCAGCCTCCCTTCCTGTATATATTCGCTAAATACTCCCCAGTTATAATCTTTCCCAACCCCTTTGGCAATAATTCCTTCAAAAGTATCCTCAGTCCTTATTATACCTGCCTTACTGGCAACGGCCTGAATATGCGAAATTCCATCCACAGAAGTAAATTGGGGATAAAAATCCTGATCAATAGAGACAGGAACTACGGAAACATCAGAAACATTATTATCGTAATTGTAGATTTGAATATGGCCATTAAAGGCAGCGACCTTCTCCCGAATTTTATGCTTTAGCCCTACCCCGGTTGCAATTGCAATTAGCATCATAATGATCCCTAAGGCAATTGCGGCAATGGCTATTGCCTGTGGAAACACTTTAAAAAAAGAAAAGGATTCTACAGCTTTAGAATTGTCAGAAACTAAAAAACAACAAGATTCCGCAATTGTTGTTGGCGCGAATTCTACGGAAGAATACCTGCCTTTGTTGCAAGAAAAAAAGGTAGGCGTAGTGGCCAATCAGACCAGTATTATTTTCAAGCATCATAATCCGGAAGATTCAACGATTAAACCTTTCACACATCTGGTAGATTCCCTTTTGTCACTGAATATCGACATAGAAAAAGTATTCGCTCCGGAACACGGGTTTCGCGGAATGGCAGATGCCGGAGAGCATGTAAAAGACGGAACGGATGCTAAAACCGGAATTCCTATTATCTCCCTTTATGGAAAGAACAGAAAACCTACCTCTTCACAATTAGACAGTCTGGATATCGTGGTATTTGATATTCAGGATGTGGGGGTTAGATTTTACACCTATATAGCCACCATGCAATTGGTAATGGAAGCCTGTGCAGAAAAAGGTATTCCCGTTTTAGTACTAGATCGCCCTAATCCAAACGGTCATTATGTTGACGGGCCAACAATGGAAATTGAGCATAAAGGGTTTCTGGGCCTTACCCCAATTCCCCTGGTCTACGGAATGACCATTGGTGAATATGCCCATATGATTAATAATGAAGGATGGCTCGAAAATGGCATCAAAGCAGATTTAACTGTAATCAATCTAAGAAATTATAACCATAATTCCGTTTATAATATTCCGGTCAGGCCTTCACCCAATCTTCCTAACCAAACGGCCATTAACCTCTATCCCAGTCTGGGGTTATTTGAAGGCACCAATATTAATGCGGGACGTGGCACAGAAAGTCAGTTTCAAAGATATGGAGCTCCTTTTCTGGATAGTACCTCCTACGATTTTAGCTATACCCCCAAACCCAATTTTGGCTCAAAAAACCCTAAACATTCGGAAAAAAAATGCTTTGGCAAGGATCTGTCTTCATGGCCCAGAATGAGTGAAGTTTCCTTGAAATGGTTAATCGATGCTTATAATAATGCTACGGATAAAAAATTGGTCTTTAACCGCGGCGGATTTACCAAACACGCAGGGACAGAGAAACTACAGCAACAAATTGAAGCTGGATTAAGCGAAAAAGAGATAAAAGAAAGCTGGCAGAAGGATCTAAATAATTTCAGGAAAATCAGAAGTAAATACCTGCTCTACAATTGAAACTTACTTATCAGCGTTCATAGTAGTTGGCCTTCTATACTTATGAAAAGGCTGCTTTAACAGTCCGGTTACACTTCCATTTTCTTTCTTGTCAGGGAAAGTATCCACGCCATAGACAATTTCACCGCGATCTAGTTTCATAAAAGTCCCGAAGATATGATCCCAGACAGAGAAAATATTTCCATAGTTTGAATCTGTATAGGGTAATCTGTAATGGTGATGTACCTTGTGCATGTCTGGCGATACAATTACCCAGCTCAGGATGTCATCTACTCTTTTAGGTAGCCTAATATTAGCATGGCTGAATTGAGTAGCCACAAGAGACAGGGATTGATAAAGCATTACTATTCCTATAGGCGTGCCCACTATAAATACCCCCATTAATGTGAAAGTAAAACGGATAAGACTCTCCAATGGGTGATGCCTGTTGGCGGTGGTTGTATCTACCTCGTGATCTGTATGATGCACCAAATGAATCATCCATAAAGGTTTTACCTTATGTTCAACATAATGTGCCAAATAGGCACCTATAAAATCCAGAAGCAAAACGCCCAAAACTACATAGAGCCATAAAGGCATTTCAGGCAACCAGTTTATTATTCCAAATTTGTTTATCATGACCCAATCACTCGATTTCAATAATACAAAAGCCAACGCAAAATTGATAACAATAGTAGTAAGGGTAAAAAAGAAATTGGGCAGGGCATGCCTCCATTTCTTATACTTGAAATTAAAAAGTGGCAAGGCACCTTCAAGCAGCCAAAAAAAGGTTATTCCCAATACCAGAATAAGACTCCTATGTGAAGACGGTATGTTTTCAAAATAGTTAAGTATAACCTCCATAGGGTAAAGTTACTATTTTCAGATTAATTTTTTTAAGATGAGAAGCCGTCTTAAAATAACTACTTGGCTAATTCCTTAGATTTTAATTCTCTTTTTCATGTCTTCAACTATGTTATATGCAGCCGGGCAGATAGCTACATTCTTAAGTGTAAGATTCGTTATTTGCTGAAATTTTTTGCGATCTGTATGGGGGAATTCCCGGCAGGCTTTAGGTCTTACATCGTAGATTGAACAATAGTTATCCTCATCAAGAAAAGTGCAAGGAACCTGCTTAAGCACATAATCATTGTCTTCATCAATCCTTAAATAAGTATCTATAAATTGTTGTGGTTTTTGCTTAAGACTTTTCGAGATCCGAACAACATCTGAATTTGTAAAGAGGGGGCCGGTAGTTTTACAGCAATTAGCGCAATCCAGGCAATTTGTTTTTTTAAACTCAGCCAGGTGCAATTCCTGCATAATATAGTCCAGATTACGCGGAGGTCTCTTTTTGAGTTTTGCAAAGAACCTTTTGTTTTCAGTATGTTTTTCTTTTGCCCTTAGGGGTAAGGTTTTAAGTTGTTCTTTCATCAGGCCCTGTAAATTCCATTCATTATTTAGTTGAGTGCTTTTACTTTCCACTCAAAAAGTCCACTTTTGCAGGTAAAATTACAAATTTAAATGAGCAGAGATGTTATTGGTAAGGCTCTTATTGATTTTGAAAATGGGAATTATACTGAAGATATAACAACTTATTCATCACTAGGTGAGAAAGATGTTCTTCCGTTGCCTTATTTATTCAGAGATTATGATGCTATGCCCTTAATTGAACAAAAAGCCTTAGATCTCTGCCGCGGAAAGGTATTGGATGTGGGGTGCGGGTCTGGCAGTCATAGCCTCTATTTGCAAAAAAAGGGATTTGAAGTTACAGGTGTTGACACATCTGAAGGAGCTGTGGCTACAGCTAAGTTAAGAGGGGTAGCCAATGTATTGCACTCAAATGTTTTTGATTATTCTGGTATGAAATTTGATACCATTTTGTTGTTAATGAATGGAATTGGAATCTCAGGACAATTCAATGAGGTAGGTCGTTTAATGACCAAATTAGAAACATTGCTGAATCCGGGAGGACAGATATTGCTCGATTCCAGTGATATAATATATATGTTTGAACTTGATGATGATGGTGGCTATTGGGTACCGAATAATGGTAAATATTACGGTGAACTAGAATTTACAATGGAGTATAAAGGATTAAAAAGTGCTCCATTTAATTGGCTATATCTCGATTTCAAAAACCTTAAAGAGCTGGCTGATCAGAATAATTTAAGATGCGAGCTTGTATGTGAAGGCCCTCATTATGACTATTTAGCAAGACTCCGGGTACAATCATAATAGAAACCTTAAATAAACGTTGTAAATAATACGTAATTTTAGCCTTGAAAGAAAATTAAAGCAGCTATGAAAAAAATTCGAATACTTACCATATTGCTTACCATTGGACTTTTATTAAATTGTTCAAAAGACAGTGATATTACAACTCCCGCGGGTATTGATAAATCTGCAAATTTACTCGCCACCGGAGATTCTGCTAATGACATTCTCTCTAATACCATTTATTCAAGATTATTAATAGAAGCTGCCTATGTTACTGGTTTCAGACCTACAACAGAGACCATGAATAATTTTGAAACCTATCTTAGAGATCGAACTTTTAAGACTGACATACAAATAGTATACAGGGAATTAGCTTCCCCTAATGAAGAAACTTTGACTTTACAGGAGATTGCTGATCTGGAAAGTGAAAACCGCACAGCCTATAATGAAGGAGAAACACTTGCCATATATATTTATTTTGCCGATGCACCATCAGATTCTGATGACGAAGACGAAGGTATTGTAACTCTCGGAGCAGTATACAGAAATACATCAATGGTTATCCATGAAGGTGTAGTACGCAAACTAGCGAATCAAAGTTCACTTATTACAATTTCAGATGTAGAAACTTCTACCCTTAACCATGAATTTGGGCATCTTTTTGGTTTAGTTGATCTAGGATCTGCTATGGTAAATCTCCATGAGGACCCGGATGCGGAAAACCATTGCGATATAGCCGGATGCCTTATGCGTGGTGAATTGGAATTTGGCGGAGGTATGATGGGCGTATTAGAAAAAAGTAAATTGTCAAAAGGTGTGGCAGTTCCCACTCTGGATGCCGAGTGCATCCTGGATCTTCAAAATAACGGAGGAAGATAATTCACACCCTTTTTTGCCATTTATTTAGACCTTTGGAATTTTCTAAGACAGCTTGATTAAATAATCACAGACTTGTCACTTTAATCTCAAGGAATATTCAGGTATTTATGGGTTTGTAAAGATACTTTCCACTTTGGATTCTTCATAACATAATCCACTATCATAGGTGTTACCTTTTCCCTCACACTCCACTCTGGTTGCAAATACAGAATGCACCTTTCATTAACCATCTTTGCCTGTTCTTCTGCAAAAACCAGATCATGCTTATTGTAAACAATAACCTTTAACTCATGAGCTTGCTTATAAATTTCATCTACAGGCAACTTATTCTTTTTAGGCGACAGACAAATCCAGTCCCATGTACCCGTTAATGGATAAGCCCCGGAAGTTTCAATATGTGTACTTAGATTTTTGTTTTTTAAGGCTTCCGTTAAGGGTCCCATATCCCACATTAAGGGCTCCCCACCGGTTACAACTATGGTATCAGAATAACCTGCAGCATTGTTAACGATACTTTCTATTGCAGTTGGAGGATGGGTTTCGGCATTCCAGCTTTCTTTTACATCACACCAATGACAGCCAACATCACAACCTCCAATCCTTATAAAATAAGCAGCTGTACCTTTGTGAAAACCCTCTCCCTGAATCGTATAGAATTCTTCCATGAGCGGGAGCATTAGCCCCGCATCTACCAATTCTAGAACCTCCTTATTGATCATCCTGCAAAGATAACATATAGAAGACGGTAATTTTACTGTAATTTTTAGAAATAAATGACAATATGGTGAGCCAGCAGAACAAGTGAGCTTTTAGGCTGGTTCAACTTCGAATGCAATTTCCTTATGAATAAATTCAATTCTTGACTGCTATTACATCAATCTCAACCTTGGCATTTCTGGCCAGACCACTGGCAGCAAAAGTTGTGCGTGCAGGTTTTTTGGTAAAATATTTAGAGTATACTTCGTTAAAGGCAGAGAAATCATCCATTGAACTTAATATCACCGTACATTTCACAACATTGTCTAGTGTTAGTCCGTGATGCTCTAAAACCGCTTGAATATTCTTAATTGCCTGCTCTGTTTCAGTCCTTATTCCCGCTGTAACCATAGTTCTGGTTTTATGGTCCATTCCTATTTGTCCGGCCAGAAAAAAAAGATTTCCGGCCTGAACCGCATCACTAAATGGAGCACTTCTTTTCTTTACTTCATGCGATTCATGAAAAGTAATCGCCGAAACTTCCTGTGCACTCAATGTTGAACAACAAACTAATGAGAGAACTGTAACTATTTGTAAATACTTTTTCATTCGATTTTGGTTTTATTGTTGGTTAAAATTACCCTATTTTTATCAAAAATAGACCAAATGAGTACCAAAGAAGAATTCTATGCACATATAGAAAAGGGGTATACCACAAAGGGCGATTTTATAACAATGGGCGCAGCCATATTAGATGGAGAAACAGTTACAGGGGCCCATGTAAAAGTTCCTCTAAAGACTTTGAACAGACACGGGCTTATAGCCGGTGCCACCGGTACCGGAAAAACCAAAACCCTGCAAGTAATTGCGGAAAACCTTTCTGATAAAGGAATACCGGTACTTTTGATGGATTTAAAAGGTGACCTCAGCGGAATAGCCCAGCCTAGTCCGGGGCATCCTAAAATTGATGAAAGGCATGAAAAGATTGGACTGCCTTTTGAACCTAAGAGTTTTCCTGTAGAAATACTTTCCCTGTCAGAACAAGACGGTGTAAAACTCCGTGCAACAGTTTCAGAATTTGGACCCATTTTACTATCCCGAATCCTTGATCTTTCCGAAGTACAGGATGACAACAAGCTTCCCTTGCTGGATCTTAAGGACTTCAAAAAGGTTCTGCAATACGCCACAGGAACAGGTAAAAAAGAATTTACAAAGGAATACGGAAGAATTTCAACAAGTTCAACAGGAACTATTCTAAGGAAAATAATAGAATTGGAACAGCAAGGAGCCGATTTATTTTTTGGTGAGAAATCCTTTGACGTGGAAGATCTTACTCGTATTGATGAAAATGGTAGGGGCTACATTAATATAGTTCGTTTAACGGATATACAAGACAGGCCCAAATTATTCAGCACATTTATGCTGAGTTTATTGGCGGAAATTTATTCTACATTCCCGGAGCAGGGAGACAGCGACAGACCAGAATTGATTTTCTTTATAGATGAGGCCCATTTAATTTTTAAAGAAGCCTCGGATGCCTTATTAGACCAGATTGAAAGTATTGTTAAACTAATTCGCTCTAAAGGTATAGGACTTTATTTTGTTACACAGAATCCGACGGATGTCCCCAATGCAGTACTCGCCCAATTAGGTCTGAAAGTGCAACACGCACTTAGGGCCTTTACGGCCAGAGATCGAAAAGCTATTAAACTTACCGCAGAAAATTATCCTATTTCAGAATATTATGACACAAAAGAGGTACTAACCTCTTTAGGGATTGGAGAAGCCCTAATTACGGCCTTAGACGAAAAAGGAAGGCCCACTCCGCTTGCCGCTACAATGTTGCGAGCCCCAATGAGCCGCATGGATGTTTTAACAGATAGTGAACTAGTTTCCGTAATTAAGAATTCGAAACTGGTAAAGAAATACAATGATATTATTGACAGGGAAAGTGCCTATGAGATTTTAAATGAAAAAATTGAGAGAGCTGAAAGGGAAGCAGAAAAAGAATCGGAAAAAGAACTTGAAACCCGCAGAACATCTTCAAGAAGAAAAACAACCCGCAGAAGTACACGTCAAAATCCGGTCATAAAAGTTTTAACAAGCGCAACCTTTATCAGGGGTGTGTTGGGAGTATTAAAAAAAGTGATACGATAGGAACATATGAAAAACATTCAATATTTATTGATTTTACTGATTGCGTTGACCTTAATACACTGTGAAGATGACAGGGATCCTAACTTTTTGATTACTAGTTCACAAGTAGGAAAACTATTGCGAAGCAGTAATGTTGGTGATCTGGAAAGTATATATACCAATGATTCCATTGTTAGGGATACTTTGCAATCTAATTTATTATCTGCTTCCAATACTATCAAAATCTATGAAAAAGGTGGGCAGCAATTGCTAACTATAACCGTAAACCGGGATAGTATTTCAAAAGTTGGGATTATACGTGTTTTAGATCCAAGGTTTACAACGGAAGAAGGTATTGGGCTGCAGAGTACATTCAAGGAAATAAAAGATAAATATGTCATTAAAAAAATAGTAACCTCTTTGAATAACGTAATTATTTTCATTGAGAATAGCGATGTATACTTCACTATAGATAAAGAAGAATTACCTGCAAGTCTGCGCTATGACACCAGTATTGATATTGAAGAAGTGCAAATCCCGGATGATTCTAAAATCAAATACATGATGGTTGGCTGGGAATGAAACAGATTTTGACCAAAATATGGCAAAATTTATAATAACATCACCTTTGTTTTTTTGATATATAGTCTGGTTAGCAAGTACAATATCCCGGTATTTTTAAAGCCATCCGGATAAATTGATTCTAAAAATGAAAAAATTACTAACTAATATTTTTGCAAAAGCCTATGGGGTCTATTTCAATATCCTTGCTCTTTTCTCCAAAAAACTTGCCGGAGAAAAAGCCATCACTCTATTTAGTTCCCCTCGAAAGGGTAATGTACTCCCAATACAAGCTTCCTTTTTAAAAGAAGCTGAGGATATTAGGATTGAAGTGGGTGGAAAAAAAATACAAACCTATTCCTGGACCGGAACAAAAGAACCTGTTTTATTGCTCCATGGGTGGGAAAGTAATTCATTTAGATGGCGAAATTTAATACGTTTTTTGAGTAACGCAAATTTTACGATAGTTGCCTTTGATGCCCCTGCGCACGGTAATTCATCCGGGGGCATATTTAATGTCCCTCTATATGCAGAATGCACACAACATATTGTTAAACATTTTAATCCTTCCTATATAATCGGGCATTCGGTTGGAGGAATGACAGCCGTTTATCACCAATACATATATCCACATAATTCAATTCAAAAGATAGTGACCATTGGAGCCCCTTCTGAATTTTATGAACTTATGGAGCATTATCAGAATATTGTAGGTTTCAATAAGAGAGTATTAGCCTCAATAGAAGATTATATTCAGAAGCATTTCGGCTATGGCATCCAAGATTTTTCCAGTTCGAAGTTTGTACAGAAAATTCAAACAGAGGGATTATTAGTTCATGATATTGAAGATCCGATTACTCCCTATCACAACTCGGAAAAAGTGCATGCTAGTTGGAAGAACAGCCGATTAATTAGCACCAGAGGATTAGGCCATTCCATGCACCAGGACAAGGTAAACAATCAAATTATAGATTTTTTGAAATCAAAGAAAAGAGCTAATTTTAGTGCTTAAATTACTTTCTATGTCAACTATTTCACCATTCCACATTGCCATTCCTGTTCATAACCTGGATGAGTGCAGAACCTTTTACAGGGATGTCCTTAACTGTGAAGAAGGACGGAGTAGTGACCATTGGGTTGACTTCAATCTTTTTGGCCACCAACTTGTAATTCATTATAAGCCAAAATCTGCGGAGGAACTCCATTCCAATCCGGTGGATGGTAAAGATGTTCCCGTACCTCACTATGGGGTGGTTTTACCCTGGGATGATTTCCATGGTTTTGCTAAAGAACTGGAAAACAAGGGAGTACAGTTTATCATTGAACCCTATATCCGGTTTAAGGGATTAGTAGGGGAACAGGCTACAATGTTCTTTTTAGACCCTGCGGGAAATGCATTAGAGTTTAAGGCTTTTAAGGATATGGAACAGTTATTTGCTAAATAAGGGTGCCTTGTTTATTGCTTTTTTTTATACTTGTTCCATGCCCAAATCACAACAGCGTAGACAATACCAAAAATTACCCCTTCTTTTAATTCATTAATAATAGTATCCCAGGAATAATCCTTTTCCAGAATAACGGAAAATAATGTATATAAGAAAATAGCGGCTAAAGTTTGGGAAGTGAGTTTCTTTTTATCCATAACTATAATAATTATTGCGACCATATTGTAGGTTTCCTGTCCCATCTATGATTTCGTAATTTCTCGTATAACTTTTTGGGTAATCCTCTTCCATCACTAGTTGCAACGTTAGACAATACATTTCTTTGCTTGCGCATACCAGGGATAATGGTACTTACATCAGAATTCATTAAAATAAAACGTAAAGCCATTTCGGCCATGGTCATATCTTCAGGAACAAGTGGCCTGAGCAAATCTGCCTTATCTGCGCTGGCATTCAAATTTTCGGGCACAAAATAGGTGCCGCGCCAGTCGCCTTCCGGAAAAGTAGTGTCCCTGGTAATATTACCGGTCAGTGTACCCTCGTCAAAAGGGACTCTTGCAATCACTGCAATATCAAGTTCTTTGCATAGTGGAAATAAAACATCTTCCGGGGCCTGGTCAAAAATATTATAGATTACCTGTACGGCATCAAACAATCCGGTTTTAAGGGCTTCTATTCCGTTCTCCGGCTCCCATCTGTTTATGCTAATACCCATAGCGGCAATTTTGCCCGACTTTTTTAAATCTTCCACTGCCCTTTTCCACTCATCCTTATTAGTCCAACTATCATCCCAGGTGTGAAATTGCAGAAGGTCTATCTGTTCTAAATCCAAATTTTTCAAGGTCTTGTGCGTATAATCCAATAGGTGTTCTGTTGGATAGGATTCTTCAAATGAATACTCGGGTTTTGCCGGCCATTTAAAGTTTTTCGGTGGAATTTTACTGGCTGTATATAGTTTAGTATCCGGATGTCTTTTTAGGAGTTGACCCAAAAGTCGCTCACTATGTCCCTCTCCATATCCCCATGCGGTATCAAAAAAGTTAACCCCATGTTCCACGGCCAGGTCTAAAGATTTTGCTGAATGATTATCATCAGATTCTTTCCAACCACCCATTCCCCACATTCCATATCCAATCTCACTGATATCCCAATTGGTTCTTCCAAATATTCTATAATTCATATGGTCAATTTTTAACTATTAAATATAATGCTTTAAAAGAATACTCTCCTGCACTTCATAAAAAACGAGCCACACAATTTTGAATAACAGCAAATGCCCATTTACCCTCAACAATTGGTAAACGTACTACTCTGATGCGTCTTTAACTTTACGATACCTGCCTTTGAGGTCCTTCATCATATCCTGATACCTTTTCTTTACTTTTTCATTAGGTGATTGGCAGAGGTATATGCGGGTGCCATTTTCCCTGAAATAGGGATCATTGATGACCTTTTTGAGCTCTACCTCTTCGAAATAAGTAGGCAGTAAACTATCGGGATTAGTAGTATTACCCAAATCAGAATGAACATAAATCACATAATCCTTGCTAATGCTATCAGGCGACCAGAAAACGAAACTTGCATTAGGGGATATAGGCTGAGGTATGTTGTGTTTTTTACCATAAAACATGATAGCTCCGGCCTGTCCGTAATGATAGCAGTAAATATGACAATTGTCTCGATTTTCATCCCCCAGGTCCAAATAGATATCACTTACGGCCTCACCTATTGCCTTCCACCCGGTCATGTCTGCCATATCCTGGGGCAGGTCGTGCTGTTCTCCATCTTCCCATCTGAAAGCTCCTTTGTTTAATGATTTCTCAAAAGTATTAAAAGGAATCCCATCAAACGGTAGTGAAAAATATAACCCCATCGCCATGAAAGCAAACAACAGTACAAATGTCAGATTCAGATATCGCTCAATATACTTTTGTACAAAATATGCTCCAAAAACAAACAATATTGGATAAATCCCAAGAGTATAATAAGCCTTTCCACTCCCGGCCAATAGAAGCAGAATAAGAAATATATAGACATAAGCAAAAATGCGGTACTGTCTTTCTTTTTTATTAAAAAGCAAAATGAGTAACGCACCCATCCAAAGCAACAAAGCCTGCGCATTCATGAGCAACTGCTCTATCATAAACCCCAAAGACTCAACGTGCACGAGTTGTGTACGCCGCAACTCCTCCATATGTTGCAATACTGGCCAATTATTTTCATATTGCCAGTAAAGATTTGGCGATATAATCAACAATGCGATCAATATTGCCAAAACAAAATATTTCGATGAATATAGCTTACGATGGCGCGTAAACAGCATTGCAAGTCCAAAGGAGGTATAAAGGAAAACGATAGAGTACTTATTGAGAAAACCAAGACCGAATACGAACCCAATCCATAACCACATTTTCATATCTCCCCGGGAAATCAATTTATAGAAGAGATAACCTGATAATAGCCAATAAAAGTGGTTAAAAGCAACAGGTTGAAAAAGGGTATTTGTATGTAAATAAGCCGGTGAGAAAATATAGGCAAAGCAGGCCAGGGCAATGGCAATTTTTTTTCCTCCTAAGTCCCTTGTGAATATCCCAATAATAATCACATTTATTGCGCCCACAAGAAAAGGAAAAAATCGAAGGCCAAATACAGTATTCCCGAATAATGTAGTTGCCGCCTTTCCAATAACTGCAATTGAGGGCGGTACTGCGACATATCCCCAGGCCAGGTGCTCACTTAAGGCGTAGTATAAATAGGCGTCCCTATGCAGCTCATAGTT
This sequence comes from uncultured Eudoraea sp., assembly GCF_947258525.1. GTDB lineage: Bacteria > Bacteroidota > Bacteroidia > Flavobacteriales > Flavobacteriaceae > Eudoraea. Next base: position 15,217 of record NZ_CAMYIP010000196.1, on the reverse strand, counting down.
ATCAAAAGTAGCTACATGTACCATTAACTTTAGTAAAGCCAGGATAAGGATCATTATCCCTGTAGAAGAGATCCAAAATTTTAACTTGCCTGCCGTCATGATAAAAATTTTGCTAAGGGTCTATGTCAAAAATGTTACTGCTATAGCTATCAGGGGTATATCCAACTGTTCAGATCAGCTCCGGGAGGCGCACTTTCTGCGATTCGCTTCATAATCTTGGGGACATACATACTATTATATCTTAACCTGGAAATATGGTTGGGCTCCTCCGGATCTCCATTCCAGCAGTGTTCTGCCCTGTCCCCATATAAAACTTCTCCCCCATAATATGGATCAGAGGTATTTTCGAGGAATTCTTCCATTTTATAAACCGCATTGTTTAAATAATAGTTATCCATATCCCCACAGTAAATATTAATCTTGCCTTTTAACTTCTCTCCCAACTTATCCCAGTCCCTTTCCAGAATATGGCGGAGGTCATAATTCTCTTTCCAGTAATTTGCAACCTCCGGATTTATAATTCCGGTCATTTTATCCCAAATTCGCTCAGGGTATCCCTCTTTTCCCTGAGGGGAATAGGTGGCTTCCCAAATATCCCACTGTTGTCCGGAGCGCGATTTATCACCCAGTACCAATTCCAGATAATTCTCGTCCTTAACGGTAGATTGAATCTGGCCTAAATAGTCTCTGTGAGCAGGTACCTCCAATGTTTTATGTTCACTTTTGTAGTAATAGGCATTTTCATCTTCATAGATATTGGTAAGAACGTAAGCACTGAAATCTATTGGATCTGGACAGGCAGCGAAACAGCCATTATATTCTTCCGGGTATTTTACCTGAACCGCGAGAGCCTCCCAGCCCCCTGTAGATCCTCCGTATAAAAAACGAGCCCATCCTTCGCCCAGGCCTCTAAACTCTTTTTCGATATGCGGAATGAGCTCATGAGTTATGGCGTCACCATAAGGACCCTGGCTGGCAGAATTCACTGCATATGAATCGTCATAATAAGGAGTAGGATGCTGTATTTCTATGATCAGGAACCTGGGAAAATCTGGTTCGTTCCATCTTTTGTAAAAATCGTATGCCTCCTGTTGCTGTATGATATTGTAGCCCTTAACCTTAAAGCGATCCGAATAATCCGGTTCAAGGTTTGGATCTGGTGGAACCGTTCGGAATCCTCCAAAATCATCCGGAAAATGCCCATGGAATATCATAAGCGGATACTTTGCTTCCGGATGGTCCTGAAACCCTTTAGGCAATAGTACATGGGCTCCTAAATGCATATCCCTTCCCCAAAACTCTGAAAGCTTTTCGGATCGAATCTTAATGTGTTTTATCCATTCTGTATCTTCGGGTTCTTCAATAGGCGGAATCACCTGATCCATTACAACGGCTATCTCCAAATCACCATTTTCCGGTATGGTAACCTTAAACGGCTTACTATATATATTTCCCGGAGACCTGTTCCACTTCTGGCCTTCGCCATTATCCATGGGTAATTTCACTGTATGACCCGTACTTAAATTAAAGGTTTCATAGACATGCAATAAAGCTTGTACCCAATATTCTCCCGGGGGTACTTCAGACAAACTGGAGTACGGAAATCCAAAGTTTTTGGCATCAAAACTCTGTTCAGAATTGGGTGCCATTCCATCTACATTCATCCCAAAGATTAACTGCGTGTTAAGTCCGCTATTTATCTGAAAACGAGGTTCAGCGTCATCATTTGTAGATAGCATCAATAGTAATCGACCATCCTGCGCCTGAGAACTTATATTATCTGAGAAAGAAACATTAAAATTAATATTGGATGAATTTTCAGAAGCTGACTGACATCCAGACAAGAAAATAAATAAAATACCAAGTAATAAAGCAGGTTTGAACATAGTGATTAAATTTGAGAGAAAAGGTACTCAATTCCGTCAAACCATCAAATTTCTATGTGCAATATTCAGGTCAATTTAAAAAGATAGTTTTACTCTTCTTTTTGTGTTCGCCTTTTTCGTGCAAGGAGTGTATTTTGAAGTAGCATAGCAATAGTCATTGGACCTACTCCACCGGGAACAGGTGTAATATAAGATGCTTTTTTACTAACCGCCTCAAAATCAACATCACCTGTTATGTAGTAGCCTCGTTCTTTACTTTCATCGGGTACTCTCGTAATTCCGACATCAATTATTACAGCTCCTTCACGTACCATATCTTCTGTCAGAAAACCGGGTACTCCCAGGGCAGAAACTATAATATCTGCTTGCAGGGTTAGGGCTTTTATATCTTTGGTCCGGCTATGCGTTAAGGTCACAGTGGCATTGGCAAATTTATCCTTCTGGCTAAGCAATATGCTAATAGGCCTGCCTACAATATGGCTGCGACCAATAACAACGGCATGTTTCCCTTCTACCTCCACTTTATACCTTCGTAATAATTCCATAATACCAAATGGGGTAGCAGGTATAAAAGATTCCATATCCAGGGCCATTTTACCAAAATTTGCAGGATGGAAACCATCTACATCTTTATCCGGATCAACTGCCAGTAAGACTTTTTGTTCATCTATGTGTTTAGGCAAAGGTAATTGCACTATATAACCATCTATTTCGGGGTCGTTATTTAGTTCATTTACAATCGTTAACAATTGTTCCTCTGATGTGTCTTCGGGTAAATGTTTAAGAGTAGATTCAAAACCAATGCGTTTACAGGAGCGCACTTTACTTCCCACATAGGTAAGGCTGGCACCGTCGTTTCCAACAAGGACAGCAGCCAAATGAGGGACTTTCTCCCCTCGTGATTTTATTTCGCCTACCTCAGCGGCTATTTCATCTTTAATTTGATTTGCAATTTCTTTACCGTTGAGAAGGGTCATTTAGTAACTAATTATTAGGTTTAAAAACTATTATTTCATGTTCTGCATCATCTGCATCATCTTTTTACCTCCGCCACCTTGCATCATTTTCATCATTTTGCTCATTTGATTAAATTGCTTTAGCAATTGATTTACTTCCTGTATACTGCGACCGCTTCCTTTGGCGATTCTTTTTTTCCTGCTTGCATCCAGACTTGAAGGATTAGATCTTTCATCAGGAGTCATAGAGTGAATAATGGCTTCAACATGTTTAAATGCATCATCATCTATATCCATTCCCTTAAGGGCCTTACCTGCACCCGGTATCATCCCCATGAGATCCTTCATGCTGCCCATCTTCTTAATCTGCTGTATCTGATTGAGAAAATCATCGAAGCCAAATTTATTTTTGGCAATTTTTTTCTGAATTTTTCGTGCTTCTACCTCATCAAATTGCTCCTGTGCACGCTCTACAAGGGAAATGACATCTCCCATACCAAGTATACGATCGGCCATTCGCGCCGGGTGGAAAACATCTATTGCATCCATCTTCTCACCTGTACCAATAAATTTTATCGGTTTATCAACTACAGACTTAATGGATATGGCTGCACCACCACGGGTATCCCCGTCTAGTTTGGTTAGAATTACACCGTCAAAATTAAGCACATCATTAAATGCCTTTGCCGTATTTACAGCGTCCTGACCGGTCATGGAATCTACCACAAAAAGCGTTTCCTGCGGATTTACCGCATTGCGGATGTTGGCAATTTCAGTCATCATCTGCTCATCAATTGCCAAACGCCCTGCGGTATCAATGATCACTACATTGAAACCATTACTTTTGGCATAGGCCATACCGGCCTTTGCAAGGGCAACCGGATCTGAGTTCTCCTTATCAGAAAACACATCCACGCCTATTTGCTCTCCAACAATATGCAACTGATCAATAGCCGCGGGTCTGTAGACATCACAAGCTACCAATAAAGGATTTTTAGACTTTTTCTGTTTTAGATAATTTGCAAGTTTGCCAGAAAAAGTGGTTTTACCAGATCCCTGAAGACCAGACATAAGTATAACAGATGGATTACCGGAAAGATTAATCCCTTCTGCATCTCCACCCATTAATTGCGTAAGTTCATCCTTAACAATTTTGACCATCAGCTGGCCAGGTTGTAAGGTGGTCAAAACATTCTGACCCAGGGCTTTTTCTTTTACCCTGTTTGTAAATTCCTTGGCAATTTTAAAGTTAACATCAGCATCGAGGAGGGCTCTTCTTACTTCTTTAGTAGTCTCAGCAACATTAATTTCCGTAATCTGTCCATGTCCTTTGAGGACATGTAAAGCTTTATCCAGTTTATCACTTAAATTATCGAACATCTTTTATGTCAATTATGGCGAAGTGCAAATTTAATAATAACAATGGGATGATGGAAGGCTCTTGGAAGAAATATAAAAGAGAAAAGGGTAACTTCTTAAAGAAGCTACCCTTTTCAGCAAAATAGGGGGCAAATAAGGTATTTTAAATATTTTTCCCGTTAAGGAGTTGTGGGTATCCTTTGAAAAATAAGTGTGCTCACTTTTTCCATAGTACCAGGATCATCACTAACATCCTTAAGTATTATTTTATTATCGGTGATTGAATCAAATACCCAATCTTCAGTAAGTTCATCAAGAATATCTACTTCTCCAAAGTTCAGGTACACCTTAAGCTTACCATCACTATTTCTAAGAACTCTCCACAGACCCGGATAAGAAACGCCCATTTCTGAAGACGTAGTGTTGATTAAATTGTTTGCCATGAAATCGAAGGTGTAACCCACATAATTGTCCGTTTTATCAATTTCACCGTCTACATATTCGGCTACTACCCAATCACCTTGCATCATAAAGGTTCTGATCTCAGCAACATCGCCATCATTGGCATTGTCATCACACACTCTCTGCAGAACCAGCTCGTAACCTATCTCTTCAACTTTAAACTTTAATCTGTCATTTCTCAGGTCAGATAAAGGCCATTCAAAGTATACTCCTTCTTCTGATGGCATGTCAATCGCCATGACAAGTCTGCCTTGCTCATTAGTAGTAATTTCCCATAATCCTTCAGAAGTGTTTTGACCATTGCTAAGGGTTACAGTACCCAGGGGTAATCCTTCAGGTAAAAAGTTAAACTCATAACCAAGTAATCTGTCTATCTCCTGGCCATCCTTTATTACCTTTTTTATAACCCAGTTACATTCTTTCAAGATCTCTCTTAAGGTATTGGGATCAGTATCGAAAAGATCACATACGCTATGCATTATAATTCTGTTCCCACCTTCCGCGTAAAGCTTAATCTTACCTTCTCCAATTTCGTATACAAACCATTCAAGGTTAAAATCTACCAATACATCAAATTCAAGATTAAGAAGTATTCCATGATCCGTTACTCGTGTGCTCCAGCCACCCATCAGGCTGTTACCCATTCTATCTTTAACGGTTACACCACCATCTTCAGTAAAGTTCATTACATATTCAAAGTACTGATCTGACTGATTTACTTCATCTCTAATAACTTCATGAATCAACCATGGGCATTCTACCAATAGATTTTCTAAACGTTCCTGAGTAAAATCGTCATCATTATAATCATCATCATCATCCTCGTCGCAAGCCTCCTTGGCCATTTCAATAGCATTTGCCAATTCCGCATTGCTCCTCACTTCAATTTTTGTCCCATCATAAAGCTCCATGGCTACAGGGAAGTCAATCCCGATTAAGTCATTATCGTCCAAACCGGCAAAAAATGTTCTAAGATCTTTATCAGATTCTACAGTAACCGAACCTGTTTCAACCTCATTGATATCAAAAGTGTATATGGTAATAGGGTATACAAAATCTATACATTCTATATCATCATCTTCTCCACCTTCAACACATTGCGCAGCCAATTCGCGCAGGTCATCAATTCCAGCAATTTCAACTTCAGTAAAATCGGCAAGTGTGATAACAATAGGAAAAATGATCTCAAGGAAATCCTCATCATCTACCAATTCATCAAATATTTCTTCAATTAGGTGAAGCCCTTCTTTAGATTCAATGGTAATTTCAACGCCATTTGCTCTGACGGAATATGGAAATTCAAGAGCAAAACAGCTGGCACCATCGACTATATTATCGAAAGAACCGTCATAGGATGCGGTATTTTCAATAAGCTTAGCAGTAGAGGAACTCGCATTTATAGTTTGCTGTTCATCTGGTTGCGGTAATTCTTCAAATGCTTCCTGGCATGCATTAAAAGAAAATGCCGCAACAAGAAGCAGAGTTTGTAGTGAATACTTAAAAAACTTTTTCATAACGATTTGGATTTATTTGTTGTTCGTACAACTCTAAAACAATTACATTTTAAAATACCCTACTCCATTTTTAATTTTTTTTAAAATATCTTTGGCACGAAACCAACGATAAGAACTAAAAAATTATGGACAATGTATGTGAGGAGGAAGTGTTTAGTAGCCTCTTCAAAGCTAATTCCAAAACGGTTTTTAACTATATATATTATAAATTCGGAAACGAAGAGAAGGCCTATGATGTAGTTCAGGAAGCTTTTGTTAAACTGTGGGAGAATTGCGCAAAAGTTAGTGCCGAAAAAGCAAAGTCCTATGTCTATACTGTGGCAAATAACCTTTATTTAAATGTTATCAAAGCAGAAAAGGTCCGTTTAAAGTATGCTAATAAGTCAAATGACACTTCTTATGAATCACCGGAATTCTTGTTGGAAGAAAAGGAGTATAAGGAAAAACTTGATAAGGCCTTAAATAGTCTTCCTGAAAATCAGAGAACCACTTTTTTGTTAAATAGAATTGATGGTAAAAAATATGCAGAAATTGCCGAGATGGAAGGGGTAAGTGTAAAAGCTATTGAAAAGCGAATGCATCTTGCCTTAAAATCACTTAGAGATCAAATAGAAGGTATTTAAATAATATGCAAGGGATTAGTCCCCGGATATTTTGAATTTTTTTTGTTTGAGGGGTAGGGTTTTTTTAGAATTAATTGTTTTAAAGTTATAAAGCTAGAAATCATGCAAGAAAATTACTTAGCGAAATGGCTGAATAATGAGCTCTCCGAGGAAGAACTCGCAGTATTTAAAAAATCTGCTGAGTATGCTTCGTATGAGAAGTTAATCGATGTCAGTGGTGCATTAAAAGCACCGGATTTTGATGTGGATAAGGCCTTGAATGATTTCAAAAACAATACATCGCAGAAAGACGTTAAAGTAATTAAGATGAATCCAATGCGTAAGATATTGCGCATTGCAGCTGCTATCGCAGTAATTTTTGCCGCATCTTACTTTTATATTTCAACTTTAGATGAATCTGTTTCTACTCAATTTGCGGAACGTAGCGAAGTGATGCTTCCGGACAATTCTGAGATTATCTTAAATGCGGATTCGAGGATAACTTACAGCGAAAAAAATTGGGATAAAGAAAGAAATATATCTCTTCAAGGGGAAGCATTCTTTAAGGTTGCCAAAGGACAAAAATTTACAGTCGCCACAAAAGACGGTTTAGTTACCGTATTGGGTACGCAGTTTAATGTTGAAAATAGAAAAGGATTTTTTGAGGTTACCTGTTATGAAGGCCTGGTGAGTGTTATGTTTAATGGTCAGGAAACAAAACTTCCTGCCGGTAATTCTTTTATGGCCATAAACGGTAATGTATTGAAAACGGAAGCTCCTGTAAATACTATTCCTTCCTGGATGAGCAATGAAAGTACTTTTAAAAGTATTCCTTTGAAGTATGTCCTGAATGAGTTTGAAAGACAATATAATATTGAGGTTAAAACTCAAAATATTAATCTTGAGCAATTATTTACCGGCTCTTTTAGCAACACAAACATAAATTTGGCGTTACAGAGTATTAGTACTCCTTCTCAGATAAAGTATGAATTAGAAGGGAACAACGTGCTATTCTATGCCGAAAACGCGCCTAAATAGTATACTGCTTTTATACCTAATACTTTTGCTTGCCCTTTTTTCTGGAAGGGCACAGGTAAAAACCTTCCCAAAAAATATTAGCCTGGTTACCTATATCCGGCAGTTAGAGAAGGATTTTGATGTCAAATTTTCTTACGTTGACGAAGATCTTCAACCTTTACAGGTGAGTACTCCCGAAGGTGGTTCTCTTGAGGATATTTTAGATAATATTCAGAATCAGACCCAATTAATAATAAAGAAGCTAAGCGACCGCTATTATACACTATCCAAAAGTACAACAGTAGATATATGCGCATATATCCTGGATAATTACAGTGAGAATAGCGTCCCGGGTGCATCGGTAGAAGTATTGGGCAGCAGTATTTCTACAATAACAGATATGAACGGCCGGTTTGCCCTGGATAATATTCCGCGAAAAGCTTCCATTAGAATAAAACATATAGGATTTAAACCAAAATATGTAACCGCTGAGAATCTGGTAAGTAAAAATCCCTGTACCAAGCTCTTATTTAGCCTTAACTATCAACAGCTGGACGAAGTTGTGATTTTTAAATTTTTGACCACGGGCCTTACCAAACAAACAGACGGCAGTATTACGCTTAATACTGAAGATTTCGGTATTCTTCCGGGACTTTTAGAACCCGATGTCCTTCAAACCGTGCAGGCCCTGCCTGGAATAAAAAGTATTGATGAAACTGTATCGGATATCAATATAAGAGGAGGCACAAACGATCAAAACCTCATTCTATGGGATGATATTAAAATGTATCAATCCGGTCATTTTTTTGGATTAATTTCTGCCTTTAATCCCTATTTAACAGAGCATGTTACCATAATTAAAGATGGGACAAGTGCGGAATATGGAGATGGGGTAAGCGGAATCATAAACATGCAATCCAAAAATAATATTGAGGGGGATTTCTTTGGAGGAGCCGGCTTTAATATGATTAGCGCAGATTTTCACGGACAAGTCCCAATTTCAGATAAATTAGCGTTTCAATTCTCAGCCAGGCGTTCCATAACAGATCTTGTAAACACTCCTACTTATAATCAGTTTGTTAAAAGGGCCTTTCAGGATACAGATATTGAGAGTTTTTCGGGCCAAAGCAATACTGATATCAATCAGGATGAAAAATTCTTTTTCTACGATTTTACTGCCAAAGTATTATATGATATTAATGACCAGCATAAGGCGCGATTTAGTTTTATTAATATCAACAACAACCTGGACTATACAGAAACTTCAGTAAGTGCTGCAAGAACAGACGAGAGTAACCTGAATCAAACAAATCTTTCCTTTGGAGGAAATCTTGAAAGTGAATGGACGGACAGGTTCTCAACAAAATTAAATGCTTATTATTCTAACTACAATCTTGATTCTGAAAACCGAATAAATAATGGGCAACAAATCCTTGATCAAAGAAATGAGGTAATTGAGACCTCCGTTAAGTTAAATACCAATTACCAGCTCACTCCTACGCTGGACTGGCTAAATGGATATCAATTTTCAGAAGTGGGTATCTCCAATTTTACTGATGTAACACAACCACCCTTTGAGAGTAATATCAAAGGCGTAATACGCACAAATTCTATATATAGTGAAATTTCCTATGCCTCACCCAACAAGAAACTAGTCGCAAGAGGAGGTGGTCGATTGAACTATATTGTAAATGTGCAATATTTTGATGAAATTATTGTCGAACCTCGTTTAAACCTTAGTTATTCCATCTATCCAAATTTTCAATTAGAAATAAAAGGGGAGTTTAAAAACCAGACTACTAATCAGATAATAGATTTGGAACAAAATTTTCTTGGTATTGAAAAAAGACGATGGATGTTATCTAACAATAAAAATGATACAATTCCGGGAAACCCAAATTTGCCTATTGTAAAAAGCAAACAGGGTTCAATAGGGCTCAATTATGATAAGGGAAGATGGTTCGTTGGCCTTGAAGGGTACTATAAAGAAGTAAATGGTATCAGCACAGTAACACAAGGCTTTCAGAACCAAAACCAGTTTAATGGTGAGATTGGAAAATATGATATAAAAGGACTCGAATTTCTAATAAATTATAAAAATGCCTATTTCAGTACCTGGTTTAGCTATGCCTATAATTTGAATAATTACACCTTTGAAGATATTGTGCCGAATGTATTTCCAAACAATCTCGATATTCGCCATACCATGACCTTTGCCGGAACCTATACATATAATAACTTAAAGCTTAGTCTTGGAATAAATTACAGAACCGGAAAACCTTATACGCAACCAATTGACGGGCCAAATTCTGTAGATTTTACAACTTTCCCGGCATCGATAATTTATAAAGAACCTAATAGCAGCCGTTTACCAGATTACCTTAGAGCAGATGCCTCGGCGATTTATAATTTTAATATTTCAAAAAGAGTAAAAGCTACCGCCGGAGCTTCAATCCTCAATATTTTTAATAAAGAAAACATATTGAATACCTACTACAGTTTAAACGATCAAGATGAAATAGTTACCATTGAGAGTGTCTCTTTAGGCTTTACACCTAATGTAAGCTTCAGAATTAGTTTTTAACTTTTGTTCAGTCCGGATATTACCAGTACATGCGGAAATGTAATTGCCGCCAGGAAAGAGAATAAGAAGGGAATAAAACCCTCACTACTTCCATCAATGAAAAAAAACAAAATTACAAGTGTAATTACAGACGCTAACCAATAAATCAAGGACGATCTCACATATTTCATAAAGTGTTTTCTTGACAGATCGCCATACAGATATGTGATCTGGTCTGCCAGTGACGGGATGGCGTGCCATAAAATAAAAAATATGGCGAAAGCCCAAAGCAGAGATGCGGTATTAAAAATAATGAAGAACACCAGTAAATAAAATAATTCAAGAAAAATATTGATTTTACTTTGTTTATATTTTATCAGATATAGTACGACAAATATAAAAGCGGATATTCCTAGTGTTATCCGGTAATACGCATTATCTATATAGAACCCAATGATGTCAAAAATAATGTCACTCACCTCTGTATGATGAGCTGCAAACAATAGAAATAGGATAACTAGTCCGTAAGCAGTATAAAAAAAGATTAGGAAAAGTTTATTGCCCCTAATTTTCGAGATCCAGTGCTGTTCACCAAAATGGTATGCACTGAAAAGAATAAATAAACCCAAAGCAACGCCAGGGAGTATATAAAACAACGCAGCTACGCTAAGTACAAAAAGGACGTAATAGGCAAGTATTCGAAAAAAATCATAAGGTTTAGATTTCTTTTTAGCTTCAACCTGTAACAATTTAATGTCATTGGCACCATGAAGCATTCCGAAGGAAAGGATCAGAATATAAGCAAGTAAATTTTCTACAGCATGCTCAAAATATACCGCTAGCCACAATGAAAAAAAGGTGGCAATAAGCGTGGCACCCTGCAACTTCGTAAAATCTACCTCTTTATTTTCCAAATTTAGCAATATTGTTCAATTATTTTAACATATTATTAAACATTTTATGTTTAACTTTTAACTAGTTTAGCTGAACAAAATTAACTAAATAAATTCATATGGAAAATTTTTTATTATCATTCCCCTTGATTGCCAAACTAGCCACCAATGACTATGTGGGCTTTACCTTTTTTGTAGGTTGTATGGCCATGATGGCTGCATCAGCCTTTTTCTTTTTGTCAATGAACAGTTTTGATAAAAAATGGAGAACATCAATCCTAGTTTCAGGATTAATTACTTTTATCGCTGCAGTACACTACTGGTACATGCGTGATTATTGGGCAGATTTCGGAGAATCGCCTACTTTCTTTCGCTACGTGGACTGGATTCTTACGGTGCCATTGATGTGCGTTGAATTCTTTTTAATCCTCAAGGTTGCCGGAGCAAAAAGGTCTCTTATGTGGAGGCTTATTGTTCTATCTGTAATTATGCTTGTTACAGGTTACCTGGGAGAAGCCGTTTACAGAGATGCCGCTTGGTTATGGGGTCTTATTTCCGGTATAGCTTACTTCATAATTGTTTATGAAATATGGCTGGGTACTGCAAAGAAGCTCGCTGTACAAGCAGGAGGACCTGTACTACAGGCCCACAAAATGCTTTGTTGGTTTGTACTTGTTGGATGGGCTATATACCCATTAGGTTATATGGCAGGAACACCAGGATGGTATGAAGGTATTTTTGGCGGACTTTCTATGGACGTTGTATACAATATAGGAGACGCTATCAATAAAATTGGTTTCGGCTTAGTGGTATATAACCTTGCAGTAGTTGCTACTTCAGAGAAAGCGTAAGAGAAATAAAATTTGTAGGAGATGTGCTATGCACATCAAAAAGACCGCCCAAAAGGCGGTCTTTTTACATTCGTACAGGTACTTCTATGCCCAGAAGTTGAAAAGCAGATTTAATTACCTCACCTACCTTTTTAGCCAGTTGTACCCTGAATATCCTTATCGCTTCCTCTGACTCTCCTAAAATAGAAACTTGCTGGTAAAATGAATTGAACTCTTTGACCAGATCATAGGAATAGTTAGCGATTAAAGCCGGGCTGTAATTTTCAGCGGCCAGTTGAACGGTTTCAGGATAGATTTCCAACAATTTTATTAATTCCTTTTCTTTAGCATGCAATTCGAGATCCTTTTTAAGTGGATTTAATAAGTCATTAGCGCTTAAATTGGCCTTCCGAAGAATAGATTGAATCCTGGCATAAGTATATTGGATAAAAGGACCCGTGTTTCCCTGAAAATCGACCGATTCTTCCGGATTGAATAAAATTCGTTTTTTAGGATCAACCTTTAATATGTAATATTTTAACGCTCCGAGACCAATGATGCGATATAATTTTTGCTTTTCTTCTTCAGAGTAATCATCAAGTTTCCCCAATTCCTGAGAGATTTTTGCAGCGGTGTTCGTCATCTCATCAATCAGATCATCTGCATCCACTACAGTTCCTTCCCTGCTTTTCATTTTGCCTTCCGGCAAATCTACCATCCCGTAACTCAGATGGTATAAATGTTCGGCCCAGGAATAACCTAGTTTCTTTAGTATAAGAAATAATACCTTAAAGTGATAATCTTGTTCATTTCCCACAGTATAGACCATTCCGCCGATATCAGGAAAATCCTTTACACGCTGAATCGCGGTGCCTATATCCTGTGTCATATAAACAGCGGTACCATCTGCCCTGAGAACAATTTTCTCATCAAGCCCCTCATCGGTGAGGTCTATCCACACACTCCCGTCTTCCTTTATGTAAAATATACCATTTTCTATTCCTTCAGCAATAACGTCTTTTCCAAGCAGGTACGTCTCACTCTCGTAATAGAGCTTGTCAAAATCTACACCCAGATTTGCGTAAGTTTTGTCAAACCCATCATATACCCAGCCATTCATTTTCTTCCAAAGCGAAACTACTTCAGAATCTCCTGCTTCCCACTTACGGAGCATTTTCTGGGCTTTCAAAAGCATCGGAGCTTCGCGTTCAGCCTGTATTTTATCCATCCCCGAGGCGATAAGATCTTGAACTTCTTTCTTATAAACCTGATCGAACTTAACATAGTACAGGCCCGTTAATTTATCCCCTTTTAATCCCGTGCTTTGGGGAGTCTCGCCATTCCCAAACATTTGCCAGGCAAGCATACTTTTGCAAATATGTATACCCCGGTCATTAATAATCTGTGTTTTATAAACCTTATTGCCATTGGCCTTTAGAATTTCTGCCACGGAATAACCGAGTAAGTTATTTCTTATATGACCGAGGTGCAATGGTTTATTGGTATTTGGGGAAGAATATTCAACTAAGACGGCATTGCTCTCCTGCTCGTGCTTACGTCCATAACTATAATCATCCTTGATAGAATTAAAGAATTTTGTGTAATAAGAATCTGAAATTACCAAATTCAAAAAACCCTTTATTACATTGAATCCCTGAACCTCATTTAGTTCACGCTCCAGATAGGAGCCTATTTGGATCCCAATTTGTTCAGGATTGCCCTTTACATAGCGAAGCATAGGGAAAACGACCAGAGTTATATCTCCTTCAAAATCCTTTCTTGTAGGTTGAAATTCTACTGTGGGTAATGAAATATTATAGATCGAAGCCACAGCCTCTATCACTTTTGTCTGAATTACCTCCTGAATATTCATAAAATTTACCCAATTAAGGCTGCAAAACTAATGAATTTTTAGACTTTTATAGTTCGAAGCTTTTAGTGATTACAAAAATATACAGTTTTAGGCGTCTTTTTTGGTAATTGCGTAATTCCGGAAATTTGGCCCTTGCGAAAAAATATAGAGTAAAATATAAACCATGTTGGTAAACGTATCTTACAACAATAGTGATATTACACGGAAAATTGATAGCGAAGTAGGTAAACCTTTTACTTTAAGAGAACGTTGGGCAATGAATGGAATAGGCTCTCCCAAACTAATTATTACGGAAACGAGTATAGAAATTAGGAACCTTCTGCTTTTAGATAATAATCTGAATAGCTGCAATGTGGAAATGCGTCCAAAAGGGATAATCGTGCGATTCCGTTCCCTTTTAGAGACCTATGCTCTGGTCATACCATATTATAAGCTTACTATTTATAAAGGTGATTTTGCGGTTTATTCAATTTTTCGCGACCATTACTTTATAAAAGTAAAATCAGATACCAAAGCCATTCAGAAATTCTTTAAAAAAATACTGGATTTTAAAGCGGACAATTTACCTACTTCTGTAGAAGATTTGTAAACGATGAAAATACTTTTAACCGGAGCTAACGGATATATTGGAATGCGATTACTACCACACTTGCTGGAAGAGGGGCATGAATTAATATGTGCAGTTAGAAACAAAGAACGGCTTTCCATAGATTCTGAGACCCAATCAAAGATTTCAATAGTTGAGATCGATTTTTTAGAACCCGTCGAAGAGGGAAAAATACCTTTGGATATTGAAGCCGCCTATTTCCTCATCCATTCCATGAGTACATCCACCCGCGATTTTGATGAAATGGAAGCCAAAACCGCTTATAACTTTAATAACTACGTCAATAAGACCAAGGTAGAACAAGTAATTTATTTGAGTGGTATAGTTAATGATCAAAACCTGTCTAAACATCTATGGTCCAGGAAAAATGTTGAAGAGATCTTATCGCAAGGTGAATATAACCTTACGGTTCTAAGAGCAGGAATTATTGTAGGATCGGGAAGCTCGTCTTTTGAAATAATTCGCGACCTCTGCGAAAAACTACCGGTAATGATTACACCTAAGTGGGTCCTTACTAAAACCCAGCCTATTGCTATTAGGGATGTTATGCATTTTCTAACCGGGGTGCTGGGTAACAGAAAAACATATAATAAATCTTTTGATATTGCCGGTCCGGATGTACTTACCTATAAGGAAATGTTACAGCGCTACGCGC
>NZ_CAMYIP010000195.1 GCF_947258525.1 uncultured Eudoraea sp. | reverse complement strand
CATAAATATCACTTGCAATATAACCCAAAGGATGTCCGACATGAAGACCGGCACCTGATGGGTAGGGAAACATATCCAGAACATAAAATTTCTCCTTCTCGGAGCCTTCAATTGCTTTGAATGTGTTTTCTTGTGCCCAATATCTTTGCCATTTGGCCTCAATCTCCCTAAAATTATAGCTCATAATTTTTGTTTAATCCCAATACGGCGCAAAAATAAGTTTATTCAATTTACTTTCCTATTTTTACGTATTCATATACCGCTATGAGCAAATCTTTTGAACGCTATCAAAAACGCAAATTGATCTCTTCCTACTTTTCAGTGGTTTTGAGTATTGGGCTTGTATTATTTCTATTGGGTGTTTTAGGGCTTTTAGTACTAAACACGAAAAAATTGGCAGATCATTTTAAAGAACAAATCAAAATATCTGTTTTCTTAAAGGACAATGCCAAAGAAGTTGAAGTTGATCAACTACAGAAAAGCCTGGTAATGGCAGATTATACTAAATCTGCCGTGTACGTCTCCAAAGAAGAAGCTGCTGAACTGCACAGTGCCGAAATTGGCGAAAACTTCCTGGACTTTTTGGGTTATAATCCTCTTAAAAATTCAATTGATGTAGCTTTGAAAGCAGATTTTGTGTCTACTGAAAAAGTAGAGGAAATTGCATCAGAATTGTCCAAAAAGGACTATGTTGAAGAAGTGAGTTATGATAAGCCTCTTATTGCGCTGCTTACAGAAAACGTAAAAAGAATTAGCTTCTGGATATTGATAGCCAGCGCCATTTTTACACTAATAGCTGTTTTATTGATTAATAGTTCTATCCGCTTATCTATATATTCTAAACGTTTTATTATTAAAACCATGCAAATGGTAGGTGCTACAAAAAGATTTATCAGAAGGCCATTTATTTGGACAAACATTAAGTTAGGAATGTTAGGTTCATTATTGGCACTGATGGCGCTGGGCACACTTCTTTATTATGTGAACATGAATTTCCCGGAATTAAATCTTTTACAAGACATTATTATGTTAGGTATCCTTTTCATAAGTGTATTTGTTTTAGGTGTACTCATTTCATTAATTAGTACGTATTTTGCCACTCAACGTTTTCTTAATCTAAGAACAGATGATTTATATTATTAAATTTGCAGCATGAGTCAAAAGCAAAAAAATAAACAAAGTCAGGTCCCAAAACCCGAGTTTATCTTCCAGAAAAAAAATTATCTATTTATGTTTATAGGGCTTGCTTTTATAGCTCTTGGATTTATATTAATGAGCGGAGGTGGCAGTGACGACCCAAATGTATTTAATCCGGATATATATAACTTCAGAAGAATTCGATTGGCGCCAACACTGGTCCTTATTGGTTTAGGGATTGAGATATATGCGATCTTATTAAATCCACATAAGAAGAAAAATAACTAATTGGAAATCATCGACGCAATCATCCTTGGCATAGTCCAGGGATTAACGGAATTTTTACCTGTTTCTTCCAGTGGTCATCTGGAGTTGGGAAAGGCTATATTAGGTGATAATTCTATCCCGGAGGAAAGCCTATTGTTTACAGTGATACTTCATTTTGCCACTGCCCTTAGTACAATTGTTGTCTTTAGAAAAGATGTTTGGACAATTTTTAGAGGGTTATTTCAATTTAAATCTAACGAGGAAACTCTTTTTTCATTAAAAATAATTATTTCTATGATCCCTGCTGCTTTTATTGGCCTTGTCTTTGAAGAAGAGCTGGAAGGGTTTTTTGGCGGTAATGTTGCATTTGTGGGGTATATGCTCACTATAACCGCATTACTCCTTTACCTAGCAGATAAGGCCCGGGAAACTAAAAAGAAAGTCACCTATCTAAATGCATTTATCATAGGCATTTCACAGGCTATTGCAATTTTACCCGGTATTTCCAGAAGCGGGGCCACTATATCCACATCGGTATTATTGGGTGTAGACAAAACCAAAGCAGCCAGATTCTCATTTTTAATGGTTGTACCCCTTATAATAGGTAAAATGGCAAAAGATATTATCGGAGGAGAACTTCAATTTGAAAGTGAACAAACACTTGCTATGGGCGCTGGCTTTATAGCCGCTTTTATAGCCGGTTTAGCCGCTTGTACCTGGATGATTCAACTCGTTAAAAAAAGTAAGCTGACTTACTTTGCCATCTATTGTTTTGTTGTTGGATTCATTGCTATTGGTTTTGGTCTTTGGGGTTAAGTTCATTATTTATGTATCTTTTCATTTAAATTATTGTGTTGAAAACCAAGGAAGATTATTTGAAAGGGCAGCTTATTCTAATAGATAAACCTTTAAAATGGTCATCTTTCCAGGCGGTCAATGCCGTAAAATGGGCTATTAGAAAAAGATACCAGTTAAAAAAAATTAAAGTAGGCCATGCCGGGACATTAGACCCTCTCGCCAGTGGACTTTTATTGATTTGTGTTGGGAAATTCACAAAGCGCATTCATGAATTCCAGGAAATGTCGAAAGTATATGAGGGAACTATAACATTGGGCAGCTCAACTCCATCTTATGATCTGGAGACAGAAATAGATAAGGTATATCCAACGACTCATATCACCAATGAATCAATTTATAAGACCAAAGCTTCATTTATAGGTAAGATTGCCCAAAAACCTCCTGTTTTTTCAGCTTTAAAAAAAGATGGCAAGCGCATGTATGAATATGCAAGAGAAGGCAAGGAATTGGAGGTAAAAGCACGCTTTGTTGAAATTTTGGAATTTGAGATATTAGGAATAAATATGCCTGATATACATTTCAGGATACAATGCAGTAAAGGAACATATATTAGATCTATCGCCCATGATTTCGGAAAAGCATTGAATTCCGGGGGCCACTTATCATCTCTTAGAAGAACCAAAATAGGAGAATATAACGTAGATAATGCGGTGACACCGGCGAATTTTAAAGAAATGTTAGATCTTTAACCTCTTTAAAATGAGCTATTGAGTGAAATATATTATTAAAAAGGCGGTTATACAATTATGGACCTGAATCGAAGTCAGCTTTCTCTGATAATTACTTTCTTCTCTCTTTCTATCGTGATATTATTACTCTTTAATATTCACTTGGGATCAAAGGAGCAGGAGGAGTATATTATTGAAATAAGTCTGGCTGACGAGGAGCTTGAAAAGATAATTGAAGAATTGGAAAGGCAGGAACAGCTGGCAAATGCGGATCCTATTAAAAGTCATATGGCTTTTAACGAAACTGCCAAATCCAGTTTTGAAGAACCGGAACCATTAAAAACACTTGAAGAACTATTAGAAGAAAAAGAAGCTTCAATGAATGAAGATGAGTTCCAGGAATATTTGAATTCAGATTCTGGTTACGCAGCCAGCCTTAAGGACCTTGTCAAAAAAAGAGAGGAAAAAAAACAACAATTAGAAGAAGTTGAAGCCAAGAAAAAAGAATTCACGAATAATTTTGAGAAAAGGAAAACTTCTATTTCATATTCATTAGTAAATCGAAATAATTACGAACTCCCTCCACCTATCTATACATGCATTGAAGGAGGCAAAGTGGTGGTAAATATTGAAGTAGATGCTTCAGGCAATGTTATAGATGCCAGTTTTAATTCAAAAAGTTCTAATACATCTAATGGGTGCCTTGTTGAAAACGCCATCTCCTATGCACTAAAGGCAAAATTTAGTTCTGCCACAAGAAATAGTCAGAAAGGAACAATTACCTACCTATTCCAAAGCAAGTAATTGCAATAGATCCTCTAATATATTTTGCCCTTTGTCCTTATTATACCAATTCTGTAAATCCTCCTTAAATTTGGGCGTAAGTTCCCCTTTCTCTTTTTTGTAATCTTCAACCATTTGAGTTGCCTTTGTGGGTCTTGGGCCCCAGGATTTGAGAACCTCCTTGCTTTTTTCATCGACCATTATGAGTTTGGGAATAGACAAAGTGGCATTGGTTCGAAAGAGATTCATTAGCTCCTGGTTTTCATCTCTCAGTGCCGCTTTTAAGGTAATATTAGCTGATGCTTCTGCAATCTTATTCATTACAGGTATTGATGGAGCAGCATCGCCACACCAACTTTCAGTTAAAACAAGCCATAAAACAGGCCTATTCCATTTTTCAATTAGCAACTTATCAGATTCCGATAGCTTAAATGTTTTGTCCCATCGCTTCATACGCCTGTTGTTCAGTGCCGTATAATTGACAAGCGATTCTTTTTGCTCTTCTCCTGTAGTTCCACCATTTAAGGCCAAATCATTTACCAGATCCCGGTACTCTCTGTAACTATAAGATCTGGTTAGAGCAGATTCTATTAATCCTTCTTTTAGTTTGTGATCTTCTTTATTTTTCATTTGCCAATAGTCGCAAGAAATTTCAAAACCAAACATTTATTATTTCAAAGATGTATTTTATGTTAAATTCAACCCTGGTTTCGGCTAAATTGCTCGTTTCTTGACCATTCCACCTCTAGTATCATTTATACTATTCATAATAACGAAAGCGCTGGGGTCTATCTTTGTTATTTCATTATTTAATTTGCTGATTTCTAATCTTGTAATTACCGTGTAGATGACTTCGTAGTCATTGTGAATTCCATTTCTTCCATAACCACCGCGGGCATTGTAAATCGTAAGCCCTCTTCCTAGTTTTTCGGTAATCATCTTCCGAATGCTTTCACTTGCCTCAGAAATTATTGTTACTCCTGTATATTCCTCTATCCCATCCACCACAAAATCAAGAGTTTTAGAAGCAGCCAAATACGTCAGCATAGAATATAATGCCGATTCTATGGATAACATATAGGCGGCAGCAAGGAAAATAATCAGATTAATGACGATCATAACATCTCCGATTTTGGTCCCCAGTCGTTTACTCAAATAAAGAGCAAGAACTTCCGTTCCGTCCTGTTATCTCAGGAAACTCTATCAAAGCGAGAGAAAGAGAAAGTCCCAGGATAGCAATGGTTGTTTTAATAGCAAAATTCTTACCTATTACTTTCCATCCCAATAACAGAAAAGGTAAATTAACGAGAAAAATTAAAGAATAAAGAGGAAGTGTGGTAGTCTCCGTTATTAAAAGTGATATCCCTGTCACTCCCCCATCTATGAATCTATTTGGCAGTAAAAAACTTTCTAAACCAAATGCCGCAGATAGAATGCCTGTGGATATAAAAAAAGTATCCCTAATGAACAATTTGGGTATAGTTGAAACAAGCTTGGTATGAGGCATTCTTTGACTGATTTTGAGATTTGCGTTCCTAAAGATTTTCCGGATTAATTGCCAGGCTTCTAAATAACTTAGCCTTGGTCCCCAAATATTTGTTTTGAACTTCATTTTGCTTAAGTTCAGAATCTATGAGTTTATTTTCTCTGGCATTTATTAAGAATAATGAACTCTCCCCAAATGCAAACTTACGTTCTTCAGCATCTACCAACCTTGTGTAGTCTCTCACAATATTACCTATAAGAAAATTCTGTTGATCAAAAGAATCCAAAGCTGAATAAATTGCCAATACCTTATTTCTTATTTCTATTTGGGCATTGTCAATCTCAAATTGGGTATTCTCCATTTTAAATTTGGCCAGTTTCAAATCTCCCCTTTCCTTTCTAAGAAAAAGCGGGAACCTGAATTTAATACCTCCTTTGTACTGTTGTGTGTCAAAAGAATTAATAAGGTCCGGGGTTTCTGTTAAAAAATTGTACTCAAGATCAATTTTAGGCAACAACTTATTAGCCTTCAATCTTTTGTCAACTTCAAGTCCTGCGAGTTTATTACCTAGCGATTTTAGTTTAGGGTGATTCTCAATAGAAAAACTATCTAACGGCTTACCCAAAATTTCAAGAGTAATATCCACCTCTCCATCAACGTCCAAATTAGGGATAACATTCGGCTGAAGCTCTATGGGAATATTATTATCTAACCACAGGAAATTTGATAGTTCAAGGGATTTATTGGTAAGGTTTACCTTGGCCTGTTCTAAGTTTAACTGCCTGTCCAATACAGCAATTTTTGCTTCAACAGTATCAATTGTCGCTATATCTCCTGCTTCTGAACTTCTTTTAATCCCTTCAAAACGTATTTTGGCATTCTGGAGGAAATTGCTAAAAGTTTCTTTGTTTTTATAAGCCAGTAACCAATCAAAATAGGCCAGTGAAGCATTATATAAAATTTGGTTAACCAGTAAGTCCCGGTCTGCTTTTGTTTGCTCTCTGAAAAACTTTGCTTTTCTCAAAGTAGCCATACGTTCATTAATCCATAAACCTTGAATTACGGAAAGTGATACCCCGGCGCTGTAGAGGCCATCTACCGGTAAGTCCTCTGCCGGATTTAAAAACTGTCCTTCATTTTGTTCAAAGGTTCCTTTAAGTTCAATTCCATACCAGGTAGGTATTTTAAAGGTTGCATTAAACCTGTCATAGTACTCCACACCTTTAAACTGTTTGCGGTCGTAGTCTACTTCAATTTTTGGATCAAACCCACCCCTTGACCTCATAAGGTTTGCCTGTCCGATTCCAATTTGCAGTTCCGCCTGTTTAGCAATAGGGTGGTATTTTTTGACATAACCCAAATATTCCCTGAAATTTAAAATAAGCGTATCCTGCTCCTGGGCAAAAAGGAAAGAGGTTATAAAGAAAGTAAGTAAAAAGCTGTGCTTTTTCATACTACTTGTTTTCTTTTTTGGCCATTGAATTATCAGGCTGATAATAATTTGGTGGGAATCCGTTTAGCTGTCTCCATAACTCGAACCAGATTGGTACATCTTCCAATAAGGCAATCGTATAGGCTCCGGAGCCCACGCGTAAATCCTGTGGCCATGGATGATCTGAAGGGTCTGGTGCAAGTAAGATTCTGTATTTTCCATTGTCGCTAATAAAGGTTTCTATAGCCACAACTTTTCCCCCGTAAGTACCATAAGAAATATTAGGCCATCCACTAAAAACAATAGCAGGCCAGCCATCGAATTGCACGCGCACTTCTTCGCCCAAGTGCATTAGTGGAAGATCTATAGGTTCAACAAAAGTCTCAACTGCCAGATCATAGTCCGAAGGCATTATTCCTACAAGGCGTTCTCCTTCTTTGAATGTTTCACCAATACCTGCTTTGATGGCTTTATTAATATAACCATTTTGTGGTGCCCTAATGTAATACATATCATTACGCATGCTATAATTTGTATACTCATTTTCCAGCTTTGTTACCTGTGCCTCAGAATCAAATTGATTAGATTGTGCTGTATACATATCACTTTGGGCTTTGGATATTTTGTCTGTATACGCTGCATTAACCCGGCTTATTTCTACCTGAGCATTTATCACCTCATTTTTTGAAGCAAGTAGTTTATTTTCCTGTGAGATTAGTTTAGCCTGGGTTTCCTGTAACTTTAACCTTTTCTCCTCTACATCGGTTACAGCTTTTAATCCTTCTTTCTGCAATTGTACAACCCTGTTATATTGCCTTTCAGCAATACTGATGTTAGTCTTGGCGGCTTCCAGGTCAATACTATCACTTTGAACCTTCAATTTCGATTGAATCAATTTATTCTCTGCCTGTTGATATTTCAGTTTCCGCTCGTTAATTAAAGCATTTATCTGATTATTAAGGGCCTTGACTTTGCCTTCATATGAGGTTACGGCATTTGATTTTGCAACTATTTGCTGACCTGTTCTTTTTACCAAATTAGGGTCGAAGTACTCATTCTTTGTTTCAGAAATAAATAAAATAGTATCTCCTTTTTTTACAAAATCTCCTTCCTGTACATACCATTTCTCAATTCTTCCGGGAATAGGCGACTGAATGGTCTGAGGACGTTGATCCGGCTTTAATGTAGTCAGATAACCTGTACCTGAAACATTTTGAGTCCAGGGTAAAAAAAGTGTAATTAGGCCAATCAACGCAAAAATCAAAAGAAAGCGATTAAAATGCTTATAATGACGCGTGTGAAAAACTTGCCGGGCAGAACTAAATTGTAATAAGTTCACCTTTTTATTTAATTTATTTGGAGATATATTTAGCATGACTTTTAACTTTCATTAATTATTTTGCCTTTTTCCATAGTGATTATTCTTGTACAATGATTTTTCCAATCATCATTCTGACTAACTACAACCAATGCCCAGGGTCTGTCCTTACCGGATAGGAAATCCATGATTTCTCGAGTTTCTTCAGTGCCAAACTGATCTAAAGGGTCTTTGAGAATTAGCAACCTCGGTTTTCTTACAATACTGCGGGCCAGAACAATTTTCTTAGTGACAACATAAGGTATTTGCTGTCCCTCAGGATATAACATTGTTTTGATACCATTAGGTTGCTCCTTGACAAATTGTGTTAAGCCGGTTTTTTCCAGAGCCCAGTAAACATCTTCATCGGTTATATCAGTATCCCCAAATGTTATATTATCCAGAATACTACCTTCAAACGGAGACTCCTCTGTAAGGGACTGGCCTATATGTGAGCGGTAATAATTTAAATTAACAGATTTTAAAGAAATATTGTTGACATAAATATCACCCTCATCGGGCTCAATGATACCAGCCACCAGCCTAAGTAAGCTAGATTTACCTGATCCACTGGCACCATGAATTAATATGGCACATTGAGGAGTTATCTTTAAGGAAACAGAATCAATAATATGTTTGCTTCTTCCCGGTACATTATAGCTGACATCCTCTAATTCAACCAAAAAACTTTCATCATCCTTAAATGGTTTTTCTCCATCCTGCGGCTCCAATTCCTTGTCTACTACCTGGCCCAACTTTTCGAGTGAGGTAAGTAAATCATAGAATGTTTCCAAACCTAATATCAACTTTTCTACAGAATTTATTACCAATAAGATGATGATCTCAGCCGCAACAAACTGCCCAATATTCATCTCCTGATTTAATACAAGAATCCCACCTATTAACAATAAACCTAAGGTGACCAGAACTTTAAACCCAATCATTTGAATAAACTGGATTACTAATATTTTAAAGTGACTTTCCCTAGCCTCAAGATAATCAGATACTAATACATCCGTCTTATTCATTGCTAAAGTTGTTTTGCCGGACAACTTAAAACTAACTATGGAGCGGGCTACTTCCTGGATCCAATGTGCAACCTTGTATTTATTTTTTGATTCATCTAAACTAGTCTCCATCCCTCTTTGCGCAGTAAATTTGAAGACTATATATATAAGCAGTAATAATAGAATCCCATAAATGATAAAGAATGGATGATAAAATGAGAGCAACAATAACCCAAGAATTATCTGTAGTAAAGCGGCGGGGAAATCAATTAATAATTTAGAAAGCCCTTTTTGAACATTAAGAGTGTCAAAAAAACGATTAGCCAACTCCGGAGGATAGAAATTTAATAATTGGTTCATCTTTATTTTTGGGAACCGATAGGCAAATTCAAATGCTGATCTTGTGAATATTTTTTGTTGAACATTTTCAATTATCCTTATTTGCATTAGTTGAAGAATACCCACAAAAGCTACAGCAAGGGTTACAAGTATTACCAGAATTATCCAGGAAGTACTTACCTGTGCACCTTGAATAAGATTAATTATAGCCTGTATTCCCAAAGGGAGTGACAAGTTAAGGACCCCTGCAAAAATTGCATAGTAAAAAATCTGCATAACATCTCTCTTATCCAGCTTTAATAATCCTATTAAACGTTGCCAGGCACTAAGAATATTTTTAGCCATTGTTTTTAATATTTAAAGTGTTAAACGCTAGGTGTTTAAAATACTCTGTAGGCGTTGTTGTCTTATTACAACTTGTCAAAGAGGAAAAGTGATCCATTAGAAAATACTGATGCAAAGCACCTTCAATAATAGTACTAGCAAGACTTGCAGAATAAGGGTAATCCGCATTTACTTCATTTATCATAAGCCTCATTCTATTGACCAGCCTTTTGTATATAACAAAATACCCCTCCTTATTTTCCTGATCTACTTCTTTAGTCAGATAAGACTTAGAATATTCGTTAATTACAATTTTGTTAAGTAAAATTTCATTTATATGGGTAAAAGCCAAATCAATTTCTGTTGCTTGCGTCATGATTTCAATAGCTCTTTCGAGTTTTGTATTAGGATCAGGAATACTGTTTGTGGCAAAAACTAATTGATATTCAAGCCAACCCCAATACCATGATGCCAAATAAAGCAATAGTTTATGTTTGTTTTCAAAATAGCGATATATAGAACTTTCGTTAGACCCAATTTTTTGACCTAACTTTCTGAATGTAAAGCTCTCGAAACCAATATCATTGATCATAAGAATACTTTCTTCAACAATTCTCTTACCCAGGTTTGAGGATTCCGGGTCCTTTACATATAGTTTATCATTAATTGTAATCCGAACAGAATGGAATAATCTTTCCATGAGCTTTAATTTATATATTGGGCAAATATAAAAGTAATACTATCATTTTCTAATAGTTTAACTATTTTTTAACGAAAGTAATACTATTTTAAATGGTGTGGAAAGCTCGCAAACGACCATTCTTAATTAATTCAATTCCGATTAATGCCATATCTTTATATAAAAGTTAAGCCATATGGAAGTGCAAAAATGTGGTTGGTGTCTGGGTAATGACCTATACGAAGCCTATCATGATGAAGAATGGGGCGTTCCTGTAAAAGATGATCCGACGCTATTTGAGTTCCTTGTTTTGGAAACTTTTCAGGCCGGGTTAAGCTGGCTTACGATTCTTAAGAAACGGGAAAATTTTAGAAGAGCTTTTGACAATTTTGATTACAACAAAATTGCGACCTACCAACAGCCCAAAATTGATACCTTACTACAGGATACCGGTATCATTCGAAACAAACTTAAAATTAAGGCTACAGTTACAAATGCTCAGGCTTTTATTGAGGTACAGAAAGAATTTGGAAGTTTTAGTGATTATATCTGGAGATTTGTAAATGGTAAACGCATAAATAATAGTTTGGCAGATCATAGGGAGGCTCCGGCAAAAACAGCGCTTTCAGATGCTTTGAGCAAGGACTTAAAGAAGCGAGGGTTTAAGTTTGTTGGAAGTACCGTGGTTTATGCCCATATGCAGGCAACAGGAATGGTAAATGATCATGAAGTAAATTGTTTTAGATATGATGAAGTATAAGTGTTTCCTTTT
>NZ_CAMYIP010000194.1:9653-10831 GCF_947258525.1 uncultured Eudoraea sp. | reverse complement strand
AAGAGGTTACTTCAATGGCAGGTTTATAGACAAGCATATGTATATTTTACAAGCGGAATATAGATTGCGCTTTAAGGAAAGATGGACTTTAGCCGGTTTTGGATTATTTGGAAGCGTAGACGAACAAGCTGGCAATTTATTCAGTTTTAATAATTTAAAACCAGCTTTTGGAGGAGGAATACGTTTTAAACTAGTTAAGGATAAAAGCACCTGGCTTAGGTTGGATTACGGTAAAGGAATAGATGGCCAAAGTGGCATTTACTTTGGGGTTAATGAAGCTTTTTAGTTTATTATCAAAATCTTTGATTTAATCTGGTCTCTTGCTATGTCTGATATATTTTTCAATTACTACAGCGGTAACAATAACGAGATAGAACTGTCCCATAAGCCCGATCAAAACGGAAGCGTTTCTTGCCAGCTTGGAAACAGGCGTGATTTCACCATATCCAATGGTTAAGAGCGTGACAAAACTGTAATACGCTAAACTATCTCTCTTCGCTGCAGGATTTAATTCAAGGGCAGACAGGCCGGTAAAAGAACCAGGCTCTGCCAATTCTATTGCCAAACAAATAAAAAATCCAACAAGACCTAAACAAATATATCCAGACATGAGCCCAAGTATTACCCCTCTGTTTACATCGGTGCTTTGCCATACCTGTGCAATAATTTCATAAGTCACAAAACAGTAAAAAGAAAATAATATAGCGAATTCAATGTAGCGATAGCCTTCCTCATCTTCAAACAAATAAGAAGAAAACAATATAACTACAATAGACAAAATAAATAAGCTGATAAAAAAGTTGTGCAATTTCTTTTTTTTAGAAATTAACAATATACCTGCCAGGATATTGACTATAAAAAATATGGGAGTTATATAAACATCGAACAATTCCAGTGGAACGATAAGCGAACCAAACAGTATAAAAAGAAGACTAATAAGAAATATAGTAAATCTAAACGGGTATAATCTTTCCACTAATTTCATCAATCCAGTAATTCTTCATTAAAACTATATTCTTTATAGCTAACCCTATAAAGAATACTATAGAATGAAGGAATAAAAAGTAAGGTGATCACCGTACCGAACAAGAGACCTACCATAATACTTACCGCCATTCCTTCCCACATTTCGCCGCCGCTCAAATACAAAGGTATTAAACCGAGTACCGTGGTGAACG
>NZ_CAMYIP010000194.1:6373-9646 GCF_947258525.1 uncultured Eudoraea sp. | reverse complement strand
TGCAGACACGCCGCGATCACAGCATCCTGCGTGGATCGTTTTAAGGTATTCTGTTCCACTTCGATCCGGTCAATCAACACAATAGCGTTATTGATGACAATACCAGCAAGCGATATGACACCTAGAAATGGCATAAATCCAAAGGGTTCCTGGAAAGTCAATAGTCCAATTACCACGCCTATGATGCCAAGTGGAATGGTAAGTGTAACCATAACCATCTTCCTGAAAGAATTGAACTGAATGATCAGCAGTAGTACAATTATAAAGCCGGAAAGGGGCAGATATTTAAATACCGCCCCCATATTTTCGTCTGTATTTTTGGCATCCCCGGCAAATTGGTAGCTATAACCCTGGGGCCAGTTCTTTAGTTCCTCATTGAGCCAGGGAGTAATAGCAGCTGTTATTGCAGAAGCGTTACCATCCTCACGTAATTCACTCGATACTTCGATAGTTCGGTCTAGGTTAAACCGGAGGATTTTGGCGTACTGCCATTGTGGGATAATCCTCGCCACCTGCAGTAAAGGAACACTCTTACCACTGCCCTGGGAGTAAATATTCAATGTTTCCAGTGATTCCAACGATTGCTGTTGGCTGGCATCGCTCCGCATCAGAATCGGTATTGATTTATCGTCTTCCCTGTATTCACCGGTCTGGAATCCATCCAGTACAGTTTGAAGGGAGGTTGCAATATCCTGGCTACTAATCCCGGCAATCTGGGCCCTGCTCTGGTCAATGTCTATTACAAACTTTTTACTCTTCGGTCCCCAGTCGTCTTTTACATTTTTAGTGCCCGATATCCCCGAGAGCTTCAACTTGATCTTTTCGGAAATTCTCGCTAATTCGTCCGGGTCTTCACCGGCCACCTGGATTTCAATCGGTGTACCGCCCCCACCACCTTCGAGGGCCGCCACTTTAATGTCGGCATTGGGAAAATGGTTAAAGCAAAACTCGTCTAGCCGACCAATCATCTCCAGGTTGTAAATAGCATCCGAAATATTGACCAGCATGTGCGCATAACTGGAATTAGGCTCGTCGGGCGAATATCCCTGATCATAGGACTCCGGACCTTCCCCAATATAGGAAGACCAGTCTATTATCCCGTTTAACCTATTCTCGTTTACTTGCAGGGAATCTTTAATAAACTCTTCTATCTCAAGGACAAGCTCCGAAGTTCGCTCTATTTTTGTGCCTTGTGGAAGATTGATATCTACAGTAATCAGATTCCGGTCGCTATCCGGGAAAAAGATAAATGGAATTTGACCAAACCCGATAATGGAAAGGAAAAATGCACCAAATATGCCTCCAATGACCATATACTTCCTCGCGAGGGCCCAGAGTATGATGCCCTTGTAATATCCCTTGAGTTTTTGGATCGTCCTGTCTACCAAACCCGGCTTTTTTTCACCTTTCTTTTCAATTTTTAGAAACAGATAGCAGAATAATGTTATGACCGATAAGGCCATAATCCAGGAGGATAGTAATGCCAGGGTAATCACTACAAATATCGGTCCTACAATATCTCCCATAGTAGATTCTGCCAGATAGAAGGCCAGAAATGCTGCTGAAGTGGTCAGCGTAGATATCAGTAAGGGTGTAAACAATTCGGAACAGGCTTCAATGGCGGCTTTTTTAGCTGCAATCCCTTGTTCCATCTTCACCATAATGGTCTCTGCCACTACAATAGCATTATCTACCATCATTCCCAAAGCCATAATCAAGGCAGCCAGTGTCACCTGATTCAATCCCATATTTATCACTCCCATCAACATCAGGGTCATGATCACAACAATGGGTATTAGGCTGGCGATTACTAACCCAGACCTGAATCCTAAGAATATCAGCATCACCGCCAGGACAATGACAATGGCCTGCACCAGGTTCACAATAAAGTCATTGATCTTAACATCGATATACGTATCCATACTGGCCAGTCTGATGAGCTCCAGCCCCATGGGCAAACGTGTTTGCCATTCCTTAACCACGCTATCAACATTCTCACCTAGTTTTATAATGTTGGCTCCTTCCTTTAAATTGACATGTAAGGAGATGGCGTCTTTGCCATTTACCCGTACTCTTTGGGTCGGAGGATCTATATAGCCTTTCACAACGCGTGTAATGTCCCCCAGGTATACTTGCTGACTCCCATCACCAACCGGGATCAACATTTCACGTATGTCTTCTATGGAGTTGAAGTTTCCCGTGGGTTCCAGGATGATACGTTCATTTTCTACATTGATCTGACCTCCCGAACTCAGAATATTGGTGGAGGTGATACTATTTTGAAGGATGCTTGAAGAAATTCCGTATTCCTTTAACTGGGCATTTTCAAATTCAACAAAAATCCTTTCGTCCTGTTCGCCTCCTAATTCCACTTTGGCGGCATCTTCTAGCTTAATCAGATCGTCTTTAATATCATCTGCATACTCCTTCATATCGGCATAAGAAAATCCATCCGAAATAAGTCCGACAGCAATACCGTACACATCTCCTATCCCATCATCATCCAGAAAAGGATCAACATTTTGAGGTAGTCCATCTATGTCATCCAATTTTCTTCTAAGCCTGTCCCAAACGGCCTGCAGTTTTTCAGGTGGGGTCTCATCTTTTAAGGTGACTGTAACGACAGATAATCCCGATCTGGATGTACTTTCAACCTCCTTAAGCTCAGGTATTTCCTGTACTTTCTTTTCAACCTTATCTGTTACCAGTAGTTCAACCCGTTCCGGACTAGCGCCGGGAAACTGGCTCACAATGGTGGCAACTCTTACCGTATAGGGAGGCATGCTATCTCTGGGAAGTGATTGATACAATACCATACCCATAATGATAATTGTACCTAAGAGGGTAAATGTTATTCTGTTTTTTTCTATTGAAAACTGGGTCAGGTTCATAGGTCGGCTATATTAAGTCGGAAGTCCGATGTCCGTAGACAGAAGTTGGAAATCCGTAAATCGGAGATATATTTGAAATAGGTTTCTTAAATTTTAAAACTGTCATTATCAATTATCAACTATTGCAGCTTCACTTCCTGTCCATCCAACAGTGTCTGCAAACCAGCCGTAGCAATCTTGTCGCCCAGTGAAAGACCTTCTTTAATTGCAAAACCTTCTGAAGAGAGCTGACCCACTTTGATATAATGTTTATGGGCGGTTATTTTATCGGTTTCTTCTTTGATCAGAAAAACAAACCGGCCATTTCCATCCTCGCCTACGGAAATAGGCGGTACAACCAATTGCTGAGGCCCTGTTGAATCTAAACCAAACTCAAAAGTGA
>NZ_CAMYIP010000194.1:0-6364 GCF_947258525.1 uncultured Eudoraea sp. | reverse complement strand
ACATTAGCTGCCATACCTGATCTGATCTCATCAGTGGGATCCAAAACAACCACTCGTACAGGATAGGTAGCCGTATTTATATCTACAGAGGGAGAAACTTCTGTTACGATCCCGGAAAATTGCTTGTTTTCCAATACCGGAAAATTGATTTTAACATTCATGTCCTTATTAATCCTATTGATTATCCCTTCCGGTAAACCTAAAGATACTTCCATCTCAGTTCCAGCATTTAATATTGCTATATTCTGACCCGGACTCACATTCTCCTCAATTTCGGCATCTACAGCAGCGATAGTACCATCCTCGGGGGCATAGAGATAGCCAAATTTGATCTGTTCTGCCTCGATTCCTACGCTTCGTTGAGCGGATTCAAAACTCGCCTGGCCAGTTTTATATGAATTCTTAGCACTTTCATATTCACTTAATGATAAACTTCCTTTTTCATATAACACCCTTGTCCTCTCCAGATTCAATTTTGCAGTGTTCATTTGGGAGGCCGCACTGTTTTGTGCAGAAATAGCCGACTCATAGCTCAGCCTGGCCTGTACATTGTCTAATTGTGCGAGAAGTTCTCCCTTTTTAACTTGTTGCCCTATTTTTAGATTAAAGACTGTGATGATTCCACTACTGCGGAAACTGAGGTTTATTTCTCGTTCCGTTTTAGCGGTACCACTAAAAGTACGACTGTTTTCTCCGCCAAGGTAGCCCACTTCTTTATATAGTACCGGCCTTACAGGTGGTGGTTCCACTACTTTTTCCTTACATCCATTGCTTATGATTATGATCACTATTAACAATAAAAATCCTTTGTATTTCATGATTTAATTTTAAATATCTCAATTGTTGTTTTGCTCCAAAAACTGATAAAAACGACGTATAAACTCATCGTTCTCAGCCGTACTATGCAATAAAAAATAATAGCCAACAAAGCGTTCCAGTCTTAGGCTTGCCAATAAATACGTATATGTGGCATTGGCCCTGGCTACCCTGGCATTCAGGTAATTGTTTTGGGCATCCAGCAGTTGCACGATATTAACAGCACCATTTGAGTACGAAGTTTGTGTTAGATCAAGAGCCTCCTCTGCCGCTGCTTCAGCAACTTTAGACAAACTTATATTGGCCACTTCATTAATGAGGTTTATAACCGCTGTATTTACGTTGGTCTCTATTGCCAGATTTGTATTGCTCTTACTAAGATCCAATTGGTCTTTTTGAATCAAAGCTATCTGGCGATTTATATTCTGGCGGTTCTGATCTACAATCGGTATAGACAGGTTAACTCCTACTGTGTAATTATTATCCAGGTCAAAGTTAGGGTTGACCCCAACACCCCATCGGTTAAAGTTCTGGTTGAATTGCCCTTGAATGGCCAGATCGGGCAAGAAACGTCCGGAAGTGTTCAGCCTAACGGAACGACCGATAGCAGATATATCATAATCAAGCGCCTTGAGTTCCGGGGCATTTCGTTTAGCTTCCTCAACAAGAAAACTAACAAACGGGCGACGCAATTTCGGATCATCCAACAGTTCCCTTAGTTGAGTATAGTTGTATTGTTCAAATAAACCCTCTTCCAATTCTGCCTCTTCTACATCAATATTGTAATCAATGGGATTATTAAGTATTTGGTTCAGCTCAAAGAATCCCTGGTCTAATTCATTAATGGCCTCGATCATGGCTTGCATATCCTGGGCCAACTCGGATCTGAATCGCAGTAGGTCTGACTTTCCAGCCAGACCAGCCTCAAAGTTTTCGGAAGCGATTTCTACATTTTTTTTGGTTAGATTTAGGTTTGTTGCACGAATCTGGAGGTTTTGCTTCAAGATAAGTGCATTGAAATACGCATTGGAAGCTTCGAAGATAGCATCGAGCTGATCTGCATAGAATCTTTCGCGTTGTGAACCCAATAAATCTTTTTGGATGTTTATTCCGGCATTAGCATCTGCTGAGAATACGGTTTGATTCAGAACAATACTCGCATCCGTGGAATATTCAGGATTAATACCCTGGGAAGCCTCTGCCAGTTGAGGATCAATATAGGTGCCTGTCGCACTTGCCGAAACACTGGGAATATAACTGGTCCAGGCAGATTGCACCTCTTTTTCGCTTAATTCTACATCTTTTTGAAGTGTTTGCAATTGCAGATTATTTGCCAGTACCCGGTTTATCACCTCAAGGAGGTTATATTTTTCTTCGGAAATTTTTTTATCGAAGCTCCCGATAAAGTCGGTTATTGCCACCAAACTATATTTAATGGGAAGGGCTATACGATCGGCTGTATTGTAGTTTATGGTCAGTTTCTCATCAAAACTTATATAGACGGGAAGTTCGGCGAGTGCCCCTCCCTGGATATAGGCCTCTACCGAAAGTGCAATCCTTCTAAAAAACTGATATAAGTTCTCTTTAGCCTCGTTGGTGGCCAATATTCCAAGCCGCACGTCTTCGATTTTCGTACTGGAAAAACTTGGGAGACCGAGTTGGATACACAGTTCAGCCAGTCCGGATATTTCCTCAGATGTAAGATAAAATGTTTCGGCCAAATACAAAGCATCTATATCCTGTAGATTCGCTGTAATATCTTCATAGGTATTGAAAGATATAAGTTTGTATTCGGCACCGTATTTCTGAATTTCCTCATCGAATAAGTCTTCGTAGGGATACACCTCCATAAATGGCTGTTGAACAACGATCCCCAACTTTTTAAATCCGGTTAGCTCATAAAAAGTTGCCAAGTCATTAATGTAGGACCTTGAACTGATTAAATAGGTAATATTCTCGATTCCCGAGGTCTGAACCTCCTTGTCAATATCTAAAAAATCATTGTTAACGGCGCCAAAAATGATAGTTGGTTTGGGAAAACTGTCCTGGGCAATCATCACCGCATTGTTTACCAACCCAAAGGCCAAAATGATGTCGGTATCTGAGTTGAGCAACTGTTCGTAATTGGTCCTTGCTCTTTGGAGGTCTAAATCATTTGATAGAAAATATTCGTCTGGAAATTGAATGTAAGCATCTTCTCCTACAACATCTGTAATTTCATTTTTAAGATCTTCGAGAGTGGGAATTAATTCAGGTTTTATGAGGTCAACTAATATCCCGATATTATATGTTTTCTTTTCCTGTGATAAAACTATAAAAGGAATAACAAGCAAGTAGATTAAAACAATTTTTCTCATTTAATGCGCCAGTTTTTTCAATTTATTCTAAATAGGAAAGAGATGTAAATATATACTTTTTTTTTGAGTCGTTAAATCTTAAAATTATATATATGGATGGTTATAAACGCCCTATTTAAAAGGCCTTTGTTCATGCTTTTATTGATGTTTAACTTTAAAAAATAACATCTCACTTAAAGTTGGTTCATGCCATGGAAAAGTTGGAGAACTTAATTAATAAGCTTAATTTTCTACAATCATTTTGTATAATATTCAGACACATATGATTAAGAACCTTATCCTAACTTGGGTTTTGTTTTTTCTGCTTGCAGATTGCAACGATTCCTATCTCAGGGAATCTACCAATGTAAGTAATGTCAAAAAAAAATACGATAAGGTTTTGGTTGTAGCCCATACTAAGGACAACGTAGCCCGCATTAGGGCCGAAGGATTGGTAGTTAATGAACTGGGACTCCGAAAAGTGATTGCCGAATCTTCTGTAGATATTATTAAAACCGAAAAATTTTCCAAAGAAATGTCAGAGGATGAAATTAAAACCCTTGTTTCTCAATTGGTAGATGCAGGTTTCTCTGGTGTGTTAATAACCAATGTAATAAACACAGAGCAGTACAAAGATGTTATTCCGGGAGGTAGCAATGTGGGTTACCAATCACCTCAATATGGCAGGTTTGGGGAGTATTATAGTTACTACCCTGCTACCTCCTGGGAGCCCGATCGCATAGAAACAGCGGTTGATTATACCGTAGAAACTTGTTTGTACGATATAACCGCAACAAAGCAAGATAATTTGCAATGGGTAGGAAGATTTAAACTTAAAAACCCTGGGGATATAAAAGAAGCAATAGCACAGTATTCCAAAGAACTTGCAGATGCCTTAATTGCCCAAAGTATTAAACCATAATTGAAGTATCACAGCCCAAAGATTATTCCTTAGTCCCGCAACTTAGAAAGATCTTGTGTTAAATTCGTAAAAAGAAGTTCTTATTAGCTGCCATCTTAATCATGTCATATTTAAAAACGTTTAAATGAAAAAAATAATTTTAGCACTTACATTTCTAGTTTCCTTCTCCACCAATGCTCAAAATCTTTCAAAGATTTATCAGGATATTAATTCCTCCGTGGTAGTTATAAATATTATTAATGTTTCCAGAGAAAGTGCAGGGGAATCTATTGATGTGGTCACAGAAGAATCCCAGGGTTCCGGAGTATTAATAGGTGAAGAAGGCCTAATATGGACTGCTGCTCATGTAGTACAATCTGCTGAAGCAGTTCAAATTGAATTCTTAGATGGTGATATTTATGAGGGTACCGTTATAAGTTCTGTTGCTCAGGCTGATGTTGCCCTTGTAAAAATTGAGGGAGATTTTCAGTTAAAGAATAAAAAAGTTGCTCAAATTGGAGATTCTGACCGTGTTTCTATAGGCGACGATGTTTTTGTTCTCGGTGCCCCTCATGGTTTTAAACAATCCCTTTCACGCGGCATTCTCAGTGGTAGGTTTGTTCCTGAACATTTGAGCAATAATTTTGTAAAGATTGAATTTCTGCAAACCGACGCTTCCATTAATCCGGGTAATTCCGGGGGGCCCATGTTTAATATGAACGGAGAAGTAATTGGGATAGCAAGCAGAATATACAGCAATTCGGGGGGATTTGAAGGTATTGGATTTGCAATGTCTTCAAAGGTAGCAAACAAATTGCTCATGCAGGAACCAGGTATTTGGGGAGGTATGGAATCAATATTGCTGGATGGGAATCTTGCAAAAGCCCTTAATCTTCCTCAGGAAGCGGGTTTATTGATTACAAGTTTGTCTTCAAAAGGATCTGCAAGTGCACTGGGTTTAAAGGGTGGTTATATTTCAGCCAAAATTGAAGATACAGAACTTAAAATTGGCGGGGATATAATTTTGGAATTGGCCGGAATTACAGTAAAAGACATAAACTCACTTTTTGAGATAAGAAAGAAAATTTCTGAAACTCCAAAAGGAGAAGTCATTACAATGACCGTTCTAAGAAACGGAAAAATTGGCAAGGCAGAGTTTACCAGGGAGAATTAACTTCCAAATATTATACATACATTAGCCGTTCAAAAAAATGAAATGAAAAAAATATCAACTCTATTATTCCTACTCACAGGTTTTTTATTGACCAGTTGCTCAAGCTTCAAAGTTATTAAATCCTGGAAAGCTGAAACAGCTAACGAGATGCAGAACAAAAAAATTCTTGTAATAGGAAGATCAGCCGATTTGGATATCAGGATGGCGTATGAAAATGCAATCACTAAAAAGCTTGTGGGTGATGGATTTAATGCAATCTCAAGCTATACTCAGTTTCCTGATTTTAATCCCGTTGCCAAGATAACTGATGAACAAAAAGTACAAATCCGGACTGTTTTAGAAAAAAACGGATATAATGGTGTGGTGCTTACAGCATTAAAGGATTATCAGGAACATACACGCGAAATAGGGGCAGAAAAATATGATACTCAGGTAATTTATGGTGGAATGAATTATCCTATTAACTACGGAGGGTTTTACAACTATTTCTATCTTCCGGGATCTTACTCGGTAGATCAGGTTTCCCTTAAAACAGAAGGGACTACAATAACCTCCAAACTTTATATCTTGGAAACGGTGGTCTATGACCTGGAAAAGGAAGAGGGGAAACAACTTGTGGCATGGATCACAGCCTCAATTGAAAATCCTGATAATTCCCCTAGCGTAGCTTCGGCCTATGCAAATTCAATTGCAAAAGGTTTTAAGTAATAGTATTTTACTATATATATGGTTCTTGAATACTACATTGTCTCTTAGTATATTTCCGGTATAAAAATTGTACCTAATTAGTTTGAAATATATCGTAATATAAGGGATTCTTTAACTTGTTTTTTGTACCTTTTCAGCTAAATAATTCATTGCCTGCTAATTAAATTGAATGATGGCGGTAAATTATTATAAAACACTGAATATCAAAATGTTCCCAATAATATAATATAAATAAAAACTAAAATGTACACTAACTATTTAAAAAAATCGAACTTCTTATTATTCTTTTTTTGCTTTGCTTTTTCTCTAAGCTCGTTTGCCCAGATAGGGGGCTGGAATGTGGATTTGGAAAAAGATTCCAACGAAAAGCTGGCAGAAATGATTGAAAGGGTACCCAAATTACAAACCTTTAAGGATAAGTCATATGGT
>NZ_CAMYIP010000193.1 GCF_947258525.1 uncultured Eudoraea sp. | reverse complement strand
AAGTTCATTTCATCTAAATAGGTCCAGACAGCGTCTGGCAGCATAGCCCTGATATTTTTTCCAAGCTTATGTTGTTTACGAATAAATGTGGATGAGATTTCCATTATTGGGGCATTTACCCGATGTACTTTTGGGTGTGAACTAAATTGATGCTCTGAAGAGCCTTCAGAAATACGGGGATAAAAATAAATTTCATGATTTTCCAATATTACCTCATAATTTTTCCATTTATGAAAGCTCTTTAGATTATCCTCCCCCATTATCAGGCAGAATTTACGGTCATTACCATATTTTTCTTCCAGGTGAACCAGTGTATTTATCGTATAATTTGGCTGTGGCAGTTCAAATTCTATTTTGCTGGCCTTGAGTTTAGGATATTCTTTTACAGCTTCAAACACCATCTGATAACGATGATTATTATCCAGCAAGGTTTTCTTTATTTTAAACGGACTCTGGGGTGTAATCACAAACCATACTTCATCTAGATCAGAAAACTCCACCAAATAATTGGCAATGACCAAATGACCAATATGTATTGGGTTAAAAGTCCCAAAAAAAAGTCCTGTTTTCTTCATTTAAATATATGAACCTAGAATTTTTTAATGCACTATAAAGACTTTTCGCTGCAATACCTACTTTCTCTGTACACCAATAAAATTTGCGACTAAATCATGTGCCTCATTAAGTGCCGAATCCAAATCGTAGTTTTTAATAACTATATCAAACTGAGGTGCCGTGGCTAATTCTACTGAAGCTTTTGCGATTCGCATATTTATCTTATCATCACTTTCTGTACTGCGTTTTTTAAGCCTTATTTTTAGTTCGTCTACACTTGGGGGTTTTACAAATACGGCAAGGGTCTTTTTGGGGTATTTTCTTTTTATTCGCAATCCACCGGCAACGTCGATATCAAATATGACATTTTTTCCTTCGGCCCATAATCGTTCTACTTCACTTTTTAATGTCCCGTAAAAATTATCTCTGTATACTTCCTCCCATTCCAGAAAATCATCATTTTTTATATGCTTCTTAAATTCATTAGTAGTCATAAAATAGTAGTTTTCCCCATGCTTTTCCTTACCCCTTCTTGGCCTTGATGTCGCGGAAACGGAAAAAGCCAAATTGAGTTCTTCCTGCTTTAACAGATATTCTACTATTGTTGTTTTACCACTTCCTGAAGGAGCAGCAAAAATGATAAGCTTACCTCCTCCCATTATAGTACATTGAGCATTTGTTCCTTAATTTTTTCGAGCTCATCCTTCATTTGTACCACCAACTGCTGCATAGGCGCATAATTGGCCTTAGATCCAATTGTATTAATTTCCCTGCCTATTTCCTGGCTGATAAAGCCTAACTTTTTACCATTAGAATCAGCGGATTTCATTGTCTCAATAAAATAGTCTAAATGATTCCCTAATCGAACTTTCTCTTCAGTGATATCATACTTTTCAAGGTAATAGATCAGTTCCTGTTCAAAACGGTTAGCATCTACTTCCGTCTTTAAATCAGCTACTGCTTTTTCCAAACGCTCACGAATAGTTGCCAATCTATCCGGATCCATTTTTACAACTGCATTTAAAAGATTCTTTATTGATGAGATTCTTTCAGCAAAATCCTTTTCAAGTACTATACCTTCTTTTGAACGAAAACTAATAATTTCTTCCAAAGCTTTCTTAAGGGCGTCTTGTATGATCTTATACTCAGAATCGTCTATATCCTCCCTGTCCGTTTTAAGAGCGTCGGGTAATCTGAGTGCCATTTCCATAAGCTTAACATCATCTCCATCAGCGATAGATCTGAGCTGCTTAATGTATTGTTTAACCACCCCTTCATTTACAACAGAAGATGCCTCATCTCCCGTGATTTCCACATATAAACCAAAATCTACTTTACCTCTTACCAATGAATTTGCAATTGTATTTCGAAGTTGCAATTCCTTCTCTCTGTAGGCCGAGGGCATACGGGCATTGATATCCAGATTTTTGCTATTCAGGGATTTTAATTCGATGGTGATTTTCTTTGACGGAAGCTGCACCACGTGCTTCCCAAACCCTGTCATGGATTGGATCATAAACTATATTTAATTTTGATAAAGGTACTAAAATCTATAAGGGATTTTCCGGAACTCAGACTAATTCGCTACAATTCCCTGATCCAAATATTCCTGTAGCTTACCCGGCTATTATCTCCATGATCCTGAAGTTTCAAGGGTCCTTTACCATGGGGTGGATTTTTTGGCCATCCTATATAAGGAGTAGTGCCTTTAATTTCTACATGATCCTGTACTAAGACACCATTATGAATAACCGTTATTGTACCCGATTTGATTTTACCCCCTTCTGAATTGAATTCCGGGGCATGGTAAATAATATCATAGGTGTTCCAATCTCCTGTAGGAACGGAAGCTTTTGCCAAAGGAACATGCTGTTTGTAAATTGAACCCACTTGTCCGTTTACATAAGTATCATTGTCATTGTTGTCTAAAACCTGAACTTCATAAAGGCCCGATAAAAATATGCCACTATTTCCCCTGTTCTGGCCTTCTCTTTGTACTTCAGCCGGAGATCTCCATTCAATATGCAGCTGTACATCCCCGAACTTTTGTTTGGTCTGTATATCCCCGGTTTTATCTTTTACAGTCATGCTTCTGTCATCGTTCAGATGCCAGACAACCTCTGAGCTATCATTAGACATCTCCCACAGATCAAAATCACTCCCATCAAAAAGAACAATAGCATCGCTGGGAGCACCGTTATTACCTATTGGATTTACTACAGGTGGTACAGGTTCATAGAATTCCGTCTGTTCAGGTTCTGTAGGTTCTTCTCCAATATATTCTTCATGTACAACTACTTCCGGGGAGGTAGTTTGTTGTGGTGCTTCTTTATCTTGTGATTCCCCTTTACAGGCCAAAAATAATACCCCGAGAGAGAATAAATAAAATCTAGTCATAATTATAATAGCTCTTTAATCTTAATATTTCTATACCCAATGTTTATCATTTCTCCATGATCTAAGGTATATTTTTCATGGTTTTGTTGTATTAAACTCCCAGGATTTTCTTAAGCATTGTCTTATCTATGTCTCCTCCGGCAAAATCATCGAATGTTTTTTCAGTGGCTTCAATGATGTGATCCTGAATAAAAATAGCTCCTTCCCTGGCTCCCTGCTCCGGACTCTTTATGCAACACTCCCATTCCATAACTGCCCAAACATCACAGCCGTATTGGGTTAATTTAGAGAATATAGATTTAAAGTCGATTTGTCCATCTCCCAAAGACCTATAACGGCCAGCACGGTCACCCCAATCATTATATCCTCCAAAAGCACCTTTTTTGCCTGTTGGGTTAAACTCCGAATCTTTTACATGAAAGGACTTAATAAATTCGTGATAATGGTCTATATAGGTAATATAGTCTAACTGTTGTAAAACAAAATGGCTTGGGTCATACAGAATGTTTGCACGCTTATGATTCCCTGTGGCTTTCAGAAAGCGCTCAAAAGTATCACCATCATGTAAATCTTCTCCGGGATGTATTTCATAACAGACATCTACCCCCTCTTCATCAAAATGATTTAAAATTGGAAGCCATCTTTTTGCGAGTTCTTCAAAACCCATCTCTACCAATCCCGGTGGTCGTTGTGGCCATGGATGCCATGTATGCCATAATAGAGCCCCGGAAAAGGTGGCATGTGCACTAATTCCCAGTCTTCGGCTGGCTGTAGCTGCTTTTTTAACCACATCAATGGCCCATTCCGTGCGTGCTTTGGGGTTGTTTCTTAAAGCATCGGGGGCAAAATTATCAAACATGAGGTCATAAGCAGGGTTCACGGCTACCAATTGCCCCTGTAAGTGAGTAGATAGTTCGGTAATCTCCAAACCATATGAATTGATAGTCCCTTTTAACTCATCGCAATACGTCTGACTTTCCGCAGCCTTGTCCAAATCAATTAAAAAATGTTCCCAGGTCGGGATTTGAATTCCTTTATACCCCAGATCGGATGCCCATTTGCACATTCCTTCAAGTGAATTAAACGGTGCTTTACTATCTACAAATTGGGCTAAAAAAACGGCGGGTCCTTTAATTGTTTTCATGATACAGTTCTACTTGGTTAATCAAATTTATATTTTGTTAGGTTTCAAGAATTAAGTCCTATATTTAATGGGTAAAAACTCAACTATTATTTCTTCAATTGGGAAGTGTTAAATATAGCAATTACATCAGAATTAAAATAACAATATAGCATGAATCAGAAGGAGAAATATGACGCCATAGTTGTAGGCACCGGAATAAGTGGAGGATGGGCCGCCAAGGAATTATGTGAAAAAGGTCTGAAAACCCTGGTTCTTGAACGAGGTAGAATGGTGAAGCATATTGAGGATTATCCTACGATGAATATGGACACCTGGGATCTGCCTAACAACAATGAGTTATCGCGGGAGGATCGAAAAAAATACCACAAGCAATACCGGGTAAACTGGGCACCAAAAGAAGATGTAAAACATTTTTTTGTGAATGATTTGGAGCACCCTTATGTAGAAACTAAACGTTTTGACTGGATTCGCGGTTACCATGTTGGGGGACGTTCACTAACCTGGGGCCGGCAGAGTTATAGATGGAGTGATCTTGACTTTGAAGCTAACTTAAAAGAAGACATTGGTGTAGACTGGCCGGTACGTTATAAGGATATTGCTCCCTGGTATGATAAGGTAGAAGAATATATTGGGGTTAGCGGAGAAAATCTG
Source organism: uncultured Eudoraea sp. (assembly GCF_947258525.1). Lineage (GTDB taxonomy): Bacteria > Bacteroidota > Bacteroidia > Flavobacteriales > Flavobacteriaceae > Eudoraea. The sequence continues at coordinate 17,559 of NZ_CAMYIP010000193.1, read as the reverse complement.
GGATTAAGCCATCTCCCGGATGGTAAGTTTCACCCCCCAATGGATCTTATGTGCCCCGAGGAAGATCTGAAAAATGTATTATCCGAGGAATTTGATGATGGCCGGTTACTCACTATTGGGCGTGTGGCCAATATTACTGATAAAGAAGGTAATATAGAAGGAAGAAATCCTTGTCAGTTTAGAAACAGATGTTGGCGGGGATGCCCTTTCGGAGGTTATTTCAGTAGTAATTCTTCTACACTTCCTGCAGCTGAACGAACAGGAAACATGACATTGCGGGCAAATTCTATCGTTTATGAAGTTATTTATGATGATAGTACCAAAAGAGCAACCGGAGTTCGGGTTATTGACAGAGAGACCCATGAAAAATTTGAATTTGAGGCAAAGGTTATATTCTTATGTGCCTCAGCAATGGCCTCTGTTGGAATCCTTCTTCAGTCTAAATCTGAACGTTTTCCGAATGGTATAGGCAATAATCACGACCAGTTGGGCAGAAATATAATGGACCATCACTATCAATTAGGTGCTTCTGCCAGGGTAGAAGGGCATCTTGATAAATATTACAAAGGCAGACGCCCCAATGGTTTTTACATACCTCGGTTTGTGAATTTAGACGCTAAGACTTCCAACAAAGAGTACCTAAGGGGTTTTGGTTACCAGGGCGGGGCAAGCAGAGAAGACTGGACCTTATCTGTTGCAGAACTGAATTATGGAAAGGACTTAAAAGAAGCAATTTTAAAACCCGGGAGTTGGGAAATTGGCGCCACCGGATTTGGTGAGATGCTACCATACCATGACAACAGAGTTACACTCAGTGCTACTGAAAAAGACCAATGGGGATTACCACAGTTAGACTTTGATGTTGAATTTAAAGAAAATGAATATAAAATGCGGGAAGATATTATCAAACAAATCACAGAGATGTTTACTGCTGCAGGTTTCAAAGACATAAAACCCTATGAAAGAAGTACCGGTCCGGGTCTCGGTATACATGAAATGGGCGGGGCGCGCATGGGATGGAATCCAAGAACGTCTGTGGTTAATAAACATAATCAAGTTCATGATGTGCCTAATATTTATGTTACAGATGGTGCATTTATGACCTCAGCAAGCTGCGTTAATCCTTCCCTGACGTATATGGCTTTTACAGCCAGGGCAGTCAGTCATGCAGCCAAAGAAATCAATGCGGGAAAATTTTCATAAACCAAAAGTGTATATTGTATGAAAAATGCATCAGCTAGAAATTTGTGGGGAGACTATTTAGACAAACACCTGGAATACGCCTTTTCACATGAACCTAAGGTTACGCATATTGGGAATAATGAAAAAGAAGTAAACGAGACTCTAAAACTGATTTTATCTGGTAAAAAAAGGGCCACCTCCCATTCTCTGTTAGGGCTTCAGCATAGAAAAGAACCGTTACCAAAGATTGGAGATTTTACCGTACTTACAGATTGGAAAGGAGATGCCAAATGCATTTTACGGACCGTAGCTGTTAGGCTTAAGCCATTTTTTAGCATCAGGGAGTCTTATTCAAAAATTGAAGGCGAGGGCGATTTATCTTTAACCTATTGGAAAAATAAGCACTGGGATGATTATACCAAAGAGCTGGAAGCATTTGGAAGAGTTCCAAGAGAGAGTATGATCGTTGTATGTGAATATTTTGAAAAGGTTTTTGAACGATAGTCTGACATAAAAATACCCCGAATTTCGGGGTATTTATAACTTATAATCAACCCCATTACTCCATATCCACCCAAACATTGCCTTCTTTATTGGATTGGACAGTGGCTTCGATAAAATTAAGCCCCCGAACACCATCCAGCATAGTTGGAAATTCGCCATCATTATAATCTTCTCCACGAATAGCCCTGGCAGCTCCTAAATAAATATTAGCCATAGAATCGAAAATCCCTTCGGGATGGCCAGGTGGCAATTTAGTGCCATCAAGAGAGAGTTCAGAATTATAGGCATGTCCCGGTTTATATATTTGGACAGGTTCTGTATCGCTTAATTTATAGAGAAAATTAGGTCTTTCCTGTTCCCAGACAAAAGCAGCTTTCTCCCCGTAAATTCTGATCGCCAATCCGTTCTCTTCACCTGTGGCCACCTGGCTGCCTCTTATTACTCCCTTAACATGATCACCCAAACGTAGTAAAACGGTTCCATCTACGTCCATTTCATTGTCTTCATAGAGGTAATTAAAATCACACAATAACGATTTTATCTTTAATCCTGTTGTATATTCTATAAGATTGAAAGCGTGAACACCAATATCCCCCATACAGGAGCTTATTCCGGCCTTTTTGGGATCCAGTCTCCATACAGATGCGCGTTTTTCTTTATCATGGATTATTGTGTTAATCCATCCCTGGTAATATCGGGCATCTACCTTATGAATTTTGCCTAATGCTCCATCTTTGATCATCTCGCGCATTTGGCGTACCATAGGGTAACCCGTATAAGTATGTGTTACAGCAAAAACCGTTCCCGCCTTTTTGTGAGCCGCCTGCAATTTTTTGGCCTCTTCCAGGGTTGTGGTCATTGGTTTTTCACAAATTACATGAAACCCATTATCTAACAGCTTCTTGGCCATTGGAAAATGCAGGAAATTGGGTGTAAGGACAGAGCAAACCTGCATTCTTTCTTCTTTTGGCAGCTTCATTTCCCCTTCTACAAGAGTATCAAAATCCCTGTATATTCTATTTGTCGGAACATCAATTTCTTTCGCAAATTCCATGTTCTTTTCAAAAACAGGATTAAAGACGCCACCCACTATTTGGTAATTATCATTAATATGTGAAGCCACTCGGTGCAATACTCCAATAAGAGAATCTCCTCCTCCTCCTATTATTCCCAATCTAATTTTTTTTGCCATTTTTATTTATCTTTTTTATTTATTAAATATCCTCTTCTGCTTCAAAGCCATTACCAAATATGACAATTTCTCTCCCGTTACAATCTCAAATATGAACTAATATAGCCTGCTCAATTTATATAAAAAATCTAAGATTTATAAGCAATTTTTTCGTTTTTAAACAAGAATGCAAACAATACAGAAACCACCAATGCAAAAGCAGCAGGAAACAACCAAATCCTTTCCCAATTATGTGAAATATCTTCCAGGGTAAAATAATCTGTTATTCTTCCGGCTACCCAAAATCCTATTAACATACCCACTCCATAGGTGGCGAGGGTAATCATTCCCTGAGCAGCACTTTTATATTGTTGGCCTGCTTTGCTATCTGTATATATCTGGCCCGATACAAAAAAGAAATCATAACAAATGCCATGTAAAGCAATGCCGAGAAGGAGCAGGAAGGAAAATTCACCGGCATTTCCGTAGGCAAAACAGATATAGCGCACAGTCCAGGCTGTCATGGCAACTATCATGGTTTTTTTAAAACCAAAGCGCTTAAAAAAGAATGGTAAAAGGAGCATAAAAAGTATCTCCGAAATTTGGCCAATCGTCATTTTACCTGCAGGGTTTGAGACCCCGATTTCTCCCAAAAACTGGCCGGCATGCTGGTAATAAAATGCCAGTGGAATACAAATAAAAACTGAAGCCAGAAAGAATACTAAAAAATTTCTGTCCTTTAAAAGTCTTAAGGCTTCCAAACCTATACTATCCGATATCCTTATTCTTTTCCTCTCAATAATTGAAGGAGGTGTCCTTGGTAATGTAAAACTAAAAAATCCTAAAATGCCAGACGCAAATGCAGTCATTAAGAATGTGTTTTTTAGATAGCCTTTAGTTAACCCCTCAGCAGAGTCCCAATGGAACAGATAACTAATCGCCAAACCGGCTACTATCCAACCAGCGGTTCCAAAAACGCGGACAATTGAAAATTGTTTTGCCGGGTCGTCCATTTGATTAAAGGATACTGAATTTACCAGTGCCAATGTTGGCATATATATAATCATATAGCCCAAGATATAAGGATAAAAACCATTAAAACTTGTAGCATAAGCCAGCTGAACCATTAATAATGCTCCAATAAGGTGTAGCACTCCCAAAATCTTTTCTGCATTGAAATAGCGATCTGCAATGAGCCCAATAATAAATGGAGCAATTATAGCCCCCCAGGATTGCGTGGAATAAGCCATGGCGATTTCAGGATCGCTTGCTCCTAAGCTATTGGGTAAATATATTCCCATAGTAACGAACCAACTGCCCCAAATAAAAAATTCTAAAAACATCATCGCTGAAAGTTGAACCTGAATTATTCTATTCATGAAAATTTCAGCTATCGTTTGTAAAAAATATAGTCTAATGAAAAAGGTTCCAATTCATTATCCCTGAAATTCATGGCGATCTGCGACCTGTGATGTGTAGAATGATTTATAATATGAAACAATATATCCTGTAAGGTATTTGTAAAAAGCCTCCCCTCTTTATTCTCATAGTCTATCCTTAATTCAAAATCTGCAGCATTCGTCGTTATTTCAAAAGAACTTCGCTGATTTTCATAATGAATATCTCCCCATTTTTGGATAGGATGGATCTGCCATACTTTATAATCAGCAGTTTTTCCGAGTATTCTTGAGTTCCATATATTATGCGCATTTAGGATATGGCTGAATAACATTATGCTTTTCTCCGGAACCTTTTCGAGTTTTATACACTCCTCGATGAGTTTTTTATTGCAATAAAAATTGTAATCAAAAAGTTGATTAAAAAAAACTTTCATACGAAATGATAAGTGGTTAGGTTGTTTTTTCAGACGCTTTAAGCAATAAATCCCTTGTTGCTATAATACCCTCTTCTTCGCTTAATTCTCTGCCCTCGTACTCAACGCCAATATAACCGGTATAACCGGCATCCTTGACAATTTGAAGCATCCGAACGTAGTCTATTTCAGTTTCATTTCCATTTGCATCAAAATCGTGCGACTTGGCACTCACAGCTTTAGCATGAACCATTAATTCCTCTACACCTTTATAAATATCGTATTTCTCTGCACAACCGGCAGCGTAGTCTTTCGGATCTTTTCTTTTAATACAGAAATTACCAAAATCTGGTAACGTACCACAATTTGGCATATTAACCTTGGTCATAACCTCGGCCAGCATGGCGGCATTTGAAGAAAGCCCTCCGTGATTTTCCACCAGGATATTTATATTCTTAGTCTCTGCATATGCAGAAAGCATTGAAAGGCCGTCTATTGAATTAGCTTTCCATTCAACAGGATCTGAACTTCCGGAAAGATTAACCCTGATAGAGTGGCAACCCATTGATGCTGCTGCATCAACCCATTTATGATGATTTTCTACGGCTTTTTTACGTTCTGCAGGATCGGAAGTCGCCAAATCTCCCTGCCCGTCAATCATAATCAAAAGATTCTTTAAACCGTGCTTCTCGGCTTCGGCGTTGCATTTATCCACAAAAGACTGCATAGCTTCCTTTGAAAAATTTGCAGCCTCCAACTCTTTGTTATAAAGCTGACTTACATACTCCAACCCTTCAAATCCCCAGTTCTTAGCTTTCTCAGCAAAGGTATAAGGATCAACCCCATCTGAATTGATCATATTGTGAATAGACCATTGCGCCAGCGATAATTTAAAAAAAGGAGCTGCTGTTGCAATAACTTTTTCTTCAACCGCTTCTTCCCCTTTTTCAGTTTTCTTTGCATCCTTGCAGGAGTAAATTCCGAGTAGAGAAAAACCTATCCCGGCCTGTGTACTATTTCTAATGAATTTTCTTCTTTTCATAAGTCTGTTTATATTGATTGGTTAAAATGTTTCACAACCGATTGGATACCAAAATTTTTGAACCGAGTTTTCAATGCTTTTTAGAGTAAAAATCATTCTTCAGCACATAGCCAACATTACATTTTTATATTCTCAGTTTACAATCTATTTAAATGCAGAATCCATAAGTTAATAAGCCTTTAAATGTAAAAAATTAATTTTATATTTGATGCTTTTAGCATATAAACAATAGTAAAATATGGGCAAATTTTATTACAATGAAGAACAGGAGTCTTATGATGCTATTGTTGTAGGCACCGGAATTAGCGGTGGATGGGCAGCAAAAGAATTATGCGAAAAAGGACTTAAAACATTGGTCCTGGAACGAGGGCGAATGGTAAAACATCGTGAAGATTACCCTACCGCAAATATGGATACCTGGGATTTTCCAAATAACGGAGAACTACGCCCTGAAGAAGCAGACAAACAGTTAAAGCAAGCGCGCACAGGTTATACCACAAGAGCCCCGCATAATTTTTGGTTCGTCAATGACCTGGAACATCCATATAATGAAACAAAACGATTCGACTGGATGCGAGGCTATCACGTTGGAGGAAGGTCCTTGTTATGGGGCCGGCATAGCTATCGCTGGAGCGATCTCGATTTTGAAGCAAATAAGAATGAAGGGATTGGCGTGGACTGGCCGGTTCGTTATAAAGATATTGCCCCCTGGTATTCCAAAGTAGAAACCTATGTGGGGATAAGCGGTGAACCTTTAGGTCTACCACAATTGCCCGATAGTGTATTTGAACCCATGATGGAATTGAATTGTGTAGAGCAACACGTCAGGGAAAAGGTTGCTGAGAATTTTGGTGGGCGTGTAATTACTGCGGGGCGTGTGGCCCATATAAATAGCAGTAAACAATTTGAGGGCGATGGAAGAACCAAATGCCAATATAGAAACCGTTGTATTCGCGGATGTCCGTTTGGTGCATATTTCAGCAGTAACTCATCTACCCTGCCGGCAGCCGAAGCCACCGGAAATATGACTTTGAGACCAGATTCTATTGTTCATGAAGTTATGTACGATCCAGATACCAAAAAAGCAAGCGGTGTAAAAGTAATTGACAGGGTTACCAAAGAAACCTTTGAATTTAAAGCCAAAGTAATCTTTTTATGTGCTTCGGCCATTGCCTCTGCTTCTATTTTAATGCAATCTAAATCGGACCGATTCCCCAACGGGTTGGGAAATGATTCAGATCAATTAGGCCGCAATATAATGGACCACCATCTTGGGGTGGGTGCTGCTGGCAAATATGATGGATTTGAGGATAAATTTTATAAGGGTAGAAAACCCAACGGTATTTATGTACCCCGCTTCCGGAATATAGGTGGTGATTCCAATGTAGACACTTTTAAGCGTGGATACGGCTATCAGGGAAGTGGCAGCCGAAGTAACTGGGAGGATGTTGTTTCTGAATTGTCTCACGGTAAAGACCTGAAAGAGGCAATCCTTAAACCCGGAGGCTGGACCTTTGGGATGGGTGGTTTTGGAGAAGTATTACCTTATGAAGATAACCGTATGACTCTTGATCATGATAAATTAGATGGTTGGGGACTACCTACGGTGACTTTTGATGCCGAGCTTAAAGACAATGAATTGAAAATGCGTGAAGACATGAAAGATCAGGCATTTGAGATGCTGACAAAAGCCGGTCTCAGAGATGTTGACGCTTTTGACAAACCTGTAGCCCTTGGTTTGGGGATCCATGAAATGGGAACCGCAAGAATGGGCAGAGACCCAAAAACTTCTGTAGTTAACGGGTTTAACCAGGTTCATACTGTAAAAAATGTTTATGTTACAGACGGGGCCTTTATGACTTCTGCTGCCTGTGTAAACCCATCATTAACCTATATGGCTTTCACAGCCAGGGCAGCCGACCACGCTGCTGAACAACTTAAAAAAGGACTATTATAATGGACAGAAGAGTAGCAATAAAAAATATGGGGCTGGCACTTGGATATACCGTGGCCACTCCTACATTAGTAAGCCTTGTACAGGGATGTAAAAATGTAGAAACAGTTGACTGGACTCCTGATTTTTTTACAAAGGAACAGGGTAACATTCTTCATAAGTTAGTAGATATCATCCTGCCTAAAACAGACACACCTTCTGCTTCTGAAGTTAATGTGCATGTATTCATAGATCGTTTTGCCAACGAGATCATGGAAGAGATACAACAAAGTATTACAAAATTGTCTTTTGATAAATTTATTGCAAAGGCCCTTGAGAATTCCGGAAAAGACGAAGCGAATGACTTAACTTCTGAAGACCTGGAACCCGTCCTGGTAGAAGCCTTTCAGCTAGATGAGGAAGAGCAGATATTGAATGAGGACCTGGTCATTAAAAATCCCTCGGCAATGATTAAAGGAGAAAATGATGCGGTATCAGGTGCACCGGTTAGTTATAACTTTGCGAAGAATCTTCGGGATATGACAATTTGGGGTTATAAAACTTCGGAATATGTTGGGGAAGAAGTACTTGCTTACTTACCGGTACCAGGGGAATATATTGGATGTGGCGATCTTAATGAACTTACAGGGGGCAAAGATTGGTCCTTATAAATTATAGAATTGAAAAGAAGAACTTTCATAAATAAAACGGCTTTTGCTGCAGGCACCGTGTCTCTGACAGGGTCCTCTGCTTTTGGTTATTCCGTACAAAATGCTGCAAAACATTCTTTTCACCTAAAATACGCTCCTCATATTGGTATGTTCAAACACCATGCAGGGGAAGATCCTATCTCCCAATTGCATTTTATGGCAGACCAGGGATTTAGCGCATTTGAAGATAATGGCATGAGCGGCCGTGATATTAAGTTACAGGAAAATATGGCCCGTACCATGAGGGAAAGGAAGATGGAAATGGGGGTCTTTGTTGCCCACAAAATCTATTGGACTGAACCTAATCTGGCTTCCGGAGATAAGGATAAACGGGAAGAGTTTCTAAATGATATCAGAAAAGCCATTGAGGTTGCAAAAAGGGTAAATGCAAAATGGATGACTGTTGTCCCAGGTCATGTGGATCTCAGATTGTCCATGGGCTACCAAACGGCTAATGTCATTGAATCGCTTAAACAAGCCAGCGCACTCCTGGAACCTCATAATTTAATTATGGTCCTGGAACCTCTGAACTTCAGAAACCATCCCGGCTTATTTCTTTCAGGTTCTCCTCAGGCTTATGAAATCTGCAAGGCAGTAGATTCACCTTCTTGTAAAATACTTTTTGACATTTATCATCAACAAATTCAGGAAGGCAACCTAATTCCTAATATTGAGGCATGCTGGGATGAAATTGCGTATTTTCAGATCGGGGATAATCCCGGGAGAAATGAACCTACAACAGGTGAGATAAATTATAAAAACGTCTTCAAGTTCATCCATGAGAAAGGGTTTAAAGGCATTATGGGGATGGAACACGGAAATTCACTACCAGATAAAAAAGGTGAGTTAGCTGTAATAAATGCCTATAAAACAGTAGATGCCTTTATTTAAATTGCCTACTACTTTAAATATTTCAATTAGTTTTTTACGCCTCTGAAGTCTCTTTTTAATGAAAGGGGAAATTGGCAGCTATTTGGCAATTATATTTTTGATTTTAACATTTTTTATATCTTTTTTTTACAATTTGGTAATCCTTATATGGTTTTAATGCGTATATAAAATTGTTGGAAGTAACACAATTCCCCTAATATGGATAATTATTTTATTATTTTATTGATTTACTCAGCATTGATTATCATATCCTACAATGTTGTGAGACCTAGCTTCAAAAAATAGAGTAAAAACCTTTTTACTATTTTAAAACTAAGGTTTAATAGGAATCCGTACCCCAAAATTTAAAATCTCTCATTGCATTTAATCTGTTATTCCAAACAGGTACTTCTAAATGTTCTATAACGATTAATTTTTTTCTGCTGTAAACAAGTTGGACATAAGTCCAATCCATAAAAAAACACCTGCTGATAGGTCCTAAAGATGGGGTAGACCTACCCGAGGTGTCTTTTAATCAATAAACACTATTACACTATAACTGAAACGATATAGTATAGTCAGCCAATTGCATTTCAGTATAGGTTACGTTCATGAACCGCACATCAGACAATCATCATCTGCTTGTCCTTCCTTGGAGCGTGCGATCAATTCTTTCATTTCAGCTGCTGACATTGGTTCTGTATCCGGTTCCTGTTGCGCAACCGGTGTGGTTTCAACCGGCATTGCCACTGCAGCTTCAGGTGACGCAGCAGCAACCTCTGCTTCCGCAGCCACACTAATCGGAATCTCTTTCTTCTTGGTGTTATCCAAAGTAAATTTAATTGCGTCTACTGCAGCCTTCGTACGCAGGTAGTACATACCCGTTTTCAAACCACTCTTCCAGGCATAAAAATGCATAGAAGTAAGTTTGCCGTAATTAGCGTTCTCCATAAAGAGGTTCAGGGACTGACTCTGATCAATAAAATAGCCTCGTTGCCTGGACATATCAATTATGTCTTTCATACTCAGTTCCCAAACTGTTTTGTAAAGCTCCTTAATGTCTTCCGGAATATTATCTATGTGTTGAATAGAACCATTGGCGCGCATTAATTCCTGCTTGAGACTTTCATTCCATAATCCCAGTTTAACAAGGTCTTCCAACAGATGTTTATTTACTACAATAAACTCACCCGACAGTACTCGTCGGGTATAAATATTAGAAGTATAGGGTTCAAAACACTCATTATTACCCAAAATCTGTGAAGTTGAAGCGGTTGGCATTGGTGCAACTAACAGAGAGTTGCGTACGCCGTGCTTTTCTATTTTCTTACGCAATTTATCCCAATCCCATCTGCCGGATAATTCGTTATCCTTAATACCCCATAGGTTATGTTGAAACTGACCCTGAGAAATTGGTGAACCCTCATAAGTTGAATAGGCTCCCTCTTCTTTTGCCTGTTCCATTGAAGCAGTTACAGCTGCATAATAGAGTGTTTCAAAGATATCCTGGTTTAATTGCTTGGCTTCATCACTTGTAAAAGGCAGGCGCAACATTATAAAAGCATCTGCAAGACCCTGTACCCCCAAACCTATAGGCCGGTGGCGCATATTAGAATTTTCGGCCTCTTTAACAGGATAATAGTTTCTATCAATTACTCTATTGAGATTTTTCGTTACTCGTTTGGTAACCCTGTAGAGTTCTTTATGATCAAATTCTCCGTTTTTAATGAACATTGGCAACGCTATAGATGCAAGGTTACAAACGGCAACTTCATCAGGAGAAGTATATTCCAATATTTCTGTACACAAATTTGAAGAACGGATGGTTCCTAAATTCTTTTGATTGCTCTTTCTGTTTGCTGCATCTTTATAGAGCATATAAGGGGTTCCGGTCTCTATCTGTGACTCAAGGATCTTTTCCCATAATTCGCGTGCTCTAATCGTTTTTCTGCCTTTCCCTGCCGCTTCGTAGTCAGTATACAATTTTTCAAAATCTTCACTGTGATTCGTAAATAAGCCGGGGCATTCATTCGGACACATTAAAGTCCATTCAGCATCAGATTCCACCCTTTTCATGAAAAGATCCGGCACCCACATGGCATAGAAAAGGTCTCTTGCCCTCATTTCCTCTTTCCCGTGATTCTTTTTAAGATCTAAAAAATCAAAAATATCGGCATGCCAAGGTTCAACATATATTGCAAAACTCCCTTTGCGTTTTCCACCGCCCTGATCCACATATCGCGCCGTATCGTTAAATACCTGCAACATAGGAACAATACCATTAGATGTGCCATTTGTTCCGGCTATATAAGACCCTGTTGCCCTTACATTATGGATAGACAAGCCTATACCTCCCGCAGATTGAGAGATTTTTGCGGTTTGCTTTAAGGTATCGTAAATGCCATCTATACTGTCGTCTTTCATTGCCAATAAAAAGCACGAAGACATTTGTGGTTTAGGGGTGCCTGAATTAAATAAGGTGGGTGTTGCATGCGTAAAGTACTTCTTAGACATAAGTTCATAAGTCTCTATGGCCGCATCCAAATCATTAAGATGAATCCCAACAGCAACGCGCATAAGCATATGCTGAGGTCGTTCTGCTATTTTTCCATTTAATTTTAAGAGGTAGGAACGCTCAAGAGTTTTAAATCCAAAATAATCATACCCGAAGTCACGATTATAAATTATAGTAGAATCTAACTTGTCCGCATTTTCAGAGATCACCTTAAAAACCTCATCCGATAACAATGGTGCTTTTTTTCCGGTTCTGGGATTTATGTATTCATATAAATCCTTCATTGTTTCAAAGAAGGATTTTTTGGTATTCTTATGTAAGTTAGAGACAGAAATTCGGGCAGCCAATTTGGCATAATCCGGGTGCGCAGTAGTCAGTGTAGCAGCAATTTCTGCAGCCAGGTTATCCAGCTCGGAAGTGGTTACACCATCATACAGACCTTCAATTACCCTCATGGCAACTTTAACCGGATCTACCAGGTCATTAAGGCCATAACAAAGTTTGCGTACTCTGGCCGTGATCTTATCGAACATCATCGGCTCTTTTCTTCCATCTCTTTTAACTACATACATGTGGTTCTAATTATTTTTAAGTGCTATGTTGATTATTGAAAATTTTTTAATGGTCAATTACGCTAATTAAATGACCCAAATATCCCTATACAGTAACCGGAAACAATCCCAGGTTCCATATTTTAGAAATCAGCGTCGAAACTGATTTTTTGTGCATCTACATCTTTATCTTTATTTAGGACACCCGCTTTCTGATATTCAGAAACACGTTTCTCAAAGAAATTGGTTTTCCCCTGCAGAGAAATCATATCCATAAAATCAAACGGATTCGTAGCGTTGTAAACCTTATCACATTCCAGCTCAACCAATAACCTATCGGTAACAAATTCCAGATATTGGGTCATAAGTTTGGCATTCATACCAATAAGGCTTACCGGAAGTGACTCCGTAATAAATTCACGTTCAATATTTAAGGCATCTACAAGTATATCTGTGATCCTTTTTTTAGGAACCTTGTTAATCAGGTGTTTGTTGTGAAGGTGTACGGCATAATCACAGTGCATTCCCTCATCCCTTGAAATTAGTTCGTTAGAGAAAGTAAGCCCCGGCATTAATCCCCTTTTCTTCAACCAGAATATAGAGCAGAAGGCTCCGGAAAAAAAGATGCCTTCAACCGCGGCAAAAGCGATTAATCTTTCCGCGAAGCTTGGAGATTCTATCCATTTTAACGCCCAATCAGCTTTTTTCTTGATGGCCGGAAAATTTTCAATTGCTTTGAATAAAATTCCTTTTTCCTTTTCATCTTTAACATAAGTGTCTATCAATAACGAATAGGTTTCAGAATGGATATTCTCCATCATAATCTGGAATCCATAAAAGAATTTAGCCTCTGAATACTGAACTTCATTTACAAAATTCTCCGCAAGATTTTCGTTTACAATGCCATCTGAAGCTGCAAAAAAGGCCAATATATGCTTAATGAAATATTTTTCGTCATCGCTAAGTTTATTGTTCCAATCTGTCAGGTCTTCGTGTAGATCAATTTCCTCTGCGGTCCAAAAACAAGCCTCACATTTTTTATACCATTCCCAAAGATCATGGTGTTGAATTGGAAATATTACAAATCGATCATCGTTTTCCTGTAAAATTGGCTCGAAGGCTGCAGACATTTTTTTTCTTTTTTTTAAGTGTTAATGTAGGATGAGTTTTCCTAAATCTTGGGGTTCACAAAGATTCAAAAATGTTACCAATTTGTAAAGAAGGTTTTATTAAATACTACTCAAAGTTTTTAACACCACATGTTGAAATCTACCTTCGCCAGTGATGTATGCTGACTTTCGGGGAAACTCTGTTTCTGAAAAATAAATTGACTTTTTTGAGTAAAAAAAATTAAACCAGAAAGTATAATAAAACATACTTTATGGTTTATTTAGTTTGTAAAAACAATCACTATTGAATTAAGCCCTTAGTGCTAAGCTATTTGAAGTTAAGAATAGGTTTTTAATCCTCTGATAAAATAGTTTTATTCATTTTATACATGAATTAATTTCGGATATCATAAATCATAAAATTGTTGATTTCAATGACCCCTTCCCATGGGGAATTGATTTTCATCCCTGTTATTTACTTCGGTGTCACCATTTACTCCTGTGCCCTTAAAGACCACAACAATTTTTTGGTCAGACGCTTCTGACAAGGTCATACTCCCCTTGTATGACTTTTTTAAATCTTTCATTGAAGCTTTTTTACCTGGCAAGAAGATTTCTAATTTGCTCTTGGTTTTACTCTTATTTACTTCTTCAGCAGAAAGCGATTCAATAATCCTATTGATGGTAAAAGGGGTTCTATCCATTAGCCCTGGGGCATAAATTCACCAATACCGCTATGTGGTTATTATCCAGGATCTTGAACTGCAGCCCATCTTTTAAAAAGATCACCGAAGTACTATTTTCTGTGTTGAACTCAGTAATTAAAAGCTTTGTGTCGCCAATAACAGCCTCCACATTACCATTTAAAACATTCGAATGGGTTGCAATATTATCATCATAAGCCTTATCCGTATTGTATTTGGTCTCTCCCTTGCATGAAACCAAAGCTGTAACTAACATGGCTATAGCTGTAGCTATCATAGCTAAAAACACAAGGTTACTGGCTTTTATTCTTTGAGGTGTCATTTTGTTGTATTTTTAATTAATAAGTCTGATCGTAGAAAACCCATTTGGCATCGCCAGGTAATTCATTGACCACCGAGATTTTTTCTTCCTTATAATAGGAATGCTTATTGTTTTCTCCGTCTCCCCAGTCTACAAAAATGCGAGGGCCGTCAAATTCTCTTTTTACCAGGTTCCAACCTGGTTTTAATTGCGCATCGTATACGGTGGTTATATCGAAGTCTCTACCTTCCCCATATCTGTTTTCCTTAACACACCGACCATTAGCCGAAGTTTCTCCACCGGCATAGAACCATTCCAGTCTATATCCGGGAATATCATGATAATGATACTGCATTGGATTCCATCCGTCTATGAGTTCAATAGCGGTCGCCATATAAAGTCGCCCAATAAGCTGATCATTTATCTCTATACTGATGTAACCAATCATAACACCAGTATTAGAATTGCTATAATCAATATTGCCTTTGTCCCCGAAATAACCACAGCTAAGCCACCTGTTTTCTTTTATGGTACTATATGTTGCAATTTTAGCCGGTAGTTGCATGTCAAAACTGCCATCGGCTTTTACGGTGCCGATCTTCTTTTTATTTCCAGGATCATTTTGGTAACCCGTTAAACCGGCCATTACTATATCTGCTTCTCCAAAGGACCAATTATCAAATTTTTTGGCATTACCACTACTTATAATATAGTCCTCTAAATCATTTTTTGGGCTAACCGTTTTCTCACTATTTTCCTTTCTTTCAGCTGCTCTCTTATCCCTGTCTATTTTAGCCTGGGCTTCAAATGCCTTATTTTGCTCCGCTATTTTCTTCATCTCCGGCGTATTCATAATACTATCGTATTGTCGTTGGGCCTCCATGCCTTTTTTCTCCATGTCCTCCATCATGTCCTTCATCATTTTTTTCTGTTCAGGAGTTTGGCCTTTACAACTTAGGGCTACTAATACCAATGCTGCTAAAATATATTTTACTGATGCTCTCATATTACTGTGTTTTAAAAATTAATTCTCCTTTTTTGTTGGAAATCACTTTCGCCATGGTTTTACCGAGCTCCAGACGATCCCCGGGAACAAAATGCTCTTGGAAATCAAAGCTGTCCCGTGGAAAAAATTCCTTGTTGGTATACATGGTAATAATGGCTCCCTTACCCGGCATCACATTTTTTTCCTTCAGGGTATAACTACCCTCCAAAAGACCGATATAGAATTTGGCGTCAGCATATTTTGTATAAACCTCTTGCCGTTTCATTTTTTGAAAAGTATTAAAGAGTACTAAATGGGTTATTTTTTCTGAATCTCCATTGACCGCCAACACCACTTTGGTTTCTGTTGTAGTCAAGGTTTGGGCACTGCCTAAAAATATACTCGCCATAAAAAGAACCGCCACCCAGGGTATTGACTTCATTGATTGCTGATTTATGAGAACAAACAGGATCATTCCCCCATTTCCTCCATTTTAAATTGGTCTATCAAATCCCAGATTTCTTCCGCCGTTTCGGCATTGGATTTTACCGACACCCCGTATTGCTCTTTGAGCATAAACTTGATCAGGTATTGCCCGGCCGGTGGGGCCAAATATTCTTCCTTGGCCTTGATGCCGTTATGCAACAGGGTTTTTTCATAGCCGTATTCGCTTGAATAGTCGCGTTCCAGTTCGGCAATTTCGAGGTGATCACGAATTTCTCGCTTACCTTTATCAGTAGTGCCATCAACAATCTGTACCGTTATAAAAACCTCACCTTTTTCATAGCGTGCAGAAGTAGAATAGAGCTCTTGCAGTTTAAAGGGGTCGGTAATAAATCGAACCAGGGAATAGCCGGATAGTTCTTTCGGCGGTGACCAGCTTCGCCAAGAATCCGCTTCGATATACACATAGGAATTTTCGGCGGTTTTGGTCATGGGTTCAGTGTTGCTTTTAGCGGTGTTCTTTTCTTTATCGCCCCCAAAACCACAGGAACAAAGGCCAATGAGCATCAGTATTGGGACAAGCAATCCTATTTTAACAATTTTCATGGTCATATTCCTTATTTAAATACTTAGCCGCTACAGCCCATGGCTTCCATTTCCTGTCCGATTTTTAGGGTTTGGGGAATGATATATCGCGGTCTAAAAAATTCAATCATATATTTTATAACATGGACCGGCGTATCAGGTGAGCCATCAAAAACCGATAGGTCCCCGGCATCCTGTTGTTCCACCCCATCAAAAAATTTACTTATAATATATAATAGCTTTGTAAGAATTGGATGGCGTTTGTCACCAATCCATGGGTTGTCACTAACCTCTGTAAATTGGTCAATAGCGGCCCAAAAATCATCGCCTATTGATTTCAATTCCTCGTCGCTAAGTTGTGCCATCTCCTCCGGGCAATACATAATGGTGGTAGAGCTGGCCATGGCCAGGGCCTGCATGCCATAGGCATCGCATGCCGACATTGTAATATCGCCAATTTTATGCTCGTTTACTAGCTTCAAATATGCTTCAACATACAAAACCATAAGTGCTGTGCATTTCAGGTATTTGGTGTCCAGCGATGCTAAAAGCTCTGCATTTTCCTTGTTTTCTTCCTCCCATGCCTCCTGCCATGCGGCGGCGGCTTCTGATTGTGCTGTGTTGTCTGCTTCGGCCTGCGCCTGGTTATTTGCATTTTCCTGTGCTGCGGCCGCTTCCATAATGGCCCCCAAAATATCACCCTCCTGGGCCATGGCAATTGTATTGCAAAACAGGGCCAGTAGCACTATTGCCGTATGTGTTCTCATTTTCATGATTATAGTTTTATAGTTTCTTCACCAAAACCAAAACTATTGAATCATTGGGGAGCGTAATGCCACATATGTAACAATCTGTGCAAGAGATGTAACAGGATAAATAACCTGCTAAATACCAGTAGATTGAAGGTATTCCGATGGAGTTTTTTTATAGGCTTCCTTAAAACATTTTATAAAATAGGAAGGTGTATTAAAGCCTACGGCATAGGCTACCTCGTTGACGGTGGCGTCCGAGGTCTTTAAAATTTGGACGGCCTGTTTTAACCGTTGCGAGCGAATGAATTCCGTAGTGCTCAAACCCGTGTAGGTCTGCAGCTTTCGATGCAGCTGCATGCGGCTCATACCAACCAGGGTAGCGAATTTC
>NZ_CAMYIP010000192.1 GCF_947258525.1 uncultured Eudoraea sp. | reverse complement strand
ATAAACTTTTAAGGGTTTTTTCATTTTCTTTTTAATTCAATCCCGGCGGGAATTGTGCCAATATTTTATTAACGAATTCCTTGATTCGTTCTTCTTTACGCTCTGTGTTTTTTGTTAAATATCCAGTTCCCTGTCCTTGCCAAATGAGTTCTTTCTTTTTAGCATTTATTAAATCAATGTACAGGATGCCTTCAGTTCTGGAAGATACCATTGGCTGATTCCAGCCCCAGCCCCAACCAGGTCCAAAGCCTCCCCAGCCCCAGCCCCAGGCACCGGCTCCCCAATAATTATTGTATACATCTACACGTTGATTTGATTTTGTAAAGATGCTGACCAATAAATCCGGGCTTTCAGATTTAGTGTATCCTTTATCTAATAATTCAGCTTCAATAGCTCTGAGAATTCGGCGTTTATCGATATCGTTGATTTCTGCTTTATCAATGCCCGTTTTAAAGAAGGCAAAGGTCTTAAATTCATCAAAATTGGTATTTCTTTCATAATCTGATGCTACTCGCACCGAACTGCAAGAAGTAAGAGCAACAACTAAAAGCAAAACAGGTAAATTTTTTAATATTCTTTTCATAATCGTATTTTTTTTTATGGTTATAACGAGTCTAATAATTTGTCATCTACATTAATTGGTATAGTTACTTTTAGGTTAGGTTCGGTTTTCATGGCGCGCTTAATTGCATATGAAGCCTCTTCATTTCTGGCCCAGCTTCGTCTTGCAATTCCATTGTTGACATCCCAATACAGCATTGATTTTAAACGTCTTTCGGCTTCTTTAGTACCATCAAGAACCATACCAAATCCACCATTAATAACTTCTCCCCAACCTACGCCACCACCGTTATGAATGCTCACCCAAGTAGCTCCTCTAAAGCTATCGCCAATCACATTTTGGATGGCCATATCTGCAGTAAATTGAGACCCATCGTAAATATTACTTGTTTCCCTATATGGTGAATCGGTTCCTGATACATCATGATGGTCGCGACCCAAAACTACATAACCAATATCACCTTTTGCGATCGCATCATTAAATGCTTTTGCGATTTTTGTACGTCCTTCGGCATCTGCATATAAAATTCGGGCTTGTGACCCAACAACGAGTTTATTTTCCTTCGCACCTTTTATCCATTGTATGTTATCTGCCATTTGTTGTTGAATTTCCTTTGGAGAATTTTTTTTAATGTCTTCTAAAACTTGACAGGCTATGATATCAGTTTTTTCTAGGTCTTCAGGTTTTCCTGAAGTGCAAACCCAACGGAAAGGCCCAAATCCATAATCAAAACACATGGGTCCCATTATATCCTGAACATAACTTGGATATTTGAAATCAATTCCATTTTCGGCCATTATATCTGCACCAGCTCTTGAGGCTTCCAGTAAAAAAGCATTGCCATAGTCAAAGAAATAAGTTCCTTTAGCTGCATGTTTATTAATGGCATTCACTTGTCGCCTTAGTGATTCCTGAACCTTTTCCTTAAATAGTTCCGGATTTTCGGCCATCATGACGTTTGCTTCCTCAAAGGTTAGTCCCACAGGATAATATCCTCCCGCCCATGGATTGTGTAAAGAGGTTTGATCAGATCCAAGGTGAACGAACAGCTCTTCTTCATAAAACCGTTCCCAGACATCTACGACATTGCCCACAAAAGCAAGGGATAATATTTCATTTTTATCTATGGCCTCTTTGGTCCTGGCAATCAGCGTATCAAAGTTTCTATGGAGCTCATCTACCCAACCCTGTTCAAATCTTTTCCTTGCAGCTACCTCATTTACTTCAGCGCAAACTGTAATACAACCGGCAATATTTCCGGCTTTTGGCTGTGCTCCACTCATCCCACCCAAGCCCGCAGTGAGAAATATTTTACCCTTTGGGGATTCAGTTTTTGGCAATACTTTTCTAAATGCATTCATTACTGTAATCGCGGTACCATGCACAATACCCTGTGGGCCAATATACATATAAGACCCGGCAGTCATTTGCCCGTATTGAGTAACGCCAAGAGCATTGAATTTTTCCCAATCGTCCTGAGAGGAATAGTTGGGAATCATCATTCCGTTGGTTATTACTACTCTGGGAGCGTCCGTTGAAGAAGGAAACAAGCCCATCGGGTGCCCTGAATACATATGAAGGGTTTGTTCTGCCGTCATGGTAGCCAGATACTTCATGGCAAGAAGATATTGCGCCCAATTCTGAAAGACCGCACCATTACCTCCATAGGTTATTAATTCTTCGGGATGTTGTGCTACCTCAGGGTCCAGATTATTTTGTATCATAAGCATTATCGCTGCACCCTCAATAGTCTTGGCAGGATATTCCGAAATGGGCCGGGCCTGCATTTTGTATGTGGGTTTAAATCGATACATATAAATTCGACCATATTTTTCCAATTCCGCAGCAAATTCTTTCGAAAGCTCAGTGTGCCAGGCCTCAGGAAAATAACGAAGTGCATTTCTTATTGCCAGTTTTTTTTCTTCACGGTTTAGTATTTCCTTTCTCTTTGGTGCATGATTTAATTTGGAGATACGTGACTTGGCTGCGGGTAATTCCTTAGGAATTCCCATCAGGATCTCATCGCGAAAACTCAATTGTATCTTGGAATTATGCATCTTCTCTAAGGGTTATTTATGTTTGTCGTAAATTAATTTCCCTTTTTTAAATACCATACATGGCTTAAATGACCCCTGGTTATAGAGCACTTCATTAAAATCGGCAGTATGAAATAAACTAAAATCGGCAAGATAACCCTGTTTCAATTTCCCACGGTCATCTAGGTTTAGGGCCGCAGCAGCTCTGCACGTGATTCCGGCTAATACTTCCGCATTCGTTAATTTTTGCATAGTCCCTAATATGGCAGACTGGGTAAGAAGGTCTCCCATAGGGGCAGAACCCGGATTATGATCACTGGCAATTGCCAGGGCACCACCCGCATCCAGTATTTTCCTGGCTGGTGTAAAATCGCAACCAAGGCCTAATGAGGCCCCCGGCAAGGCTGTTGCTATTACTTTGCTTTTGGCCAGTAATTTTATTTCATGAGATGTACTTGCCTCTAAATGATCTGCGCTAACAGCATTAAATTTAACAGCAACCTCACTTCCTCCTACAGAAAACTGATCTGCGTGGATGGTAATGTCAAAACCCATTTCAACAGCTTTTGACAGGTATGGGGTGATTTCTACTTCATTAAATGCCCCTTTCTCAATAAAAGCATCAACCCTGTTTGTCAATTTGTCTTTTTTCAATATAGGAAACAATTGCTCACTTATTTCTGAAAGATACTCTGATGAATTACCCTTAAAATCTCTGGGGAACATATGTGCGGCTAAACAAGTTGAAATAAGATCCAAAGGGTATTGATCATCAGCCTCTTTAATTGCTTTTAGCATTTTTAATTCTTCTTCTACAGAAAGGCCGTAGCCACTTTTTACTTCAATGGTGGTTACACCGTTTTTGAGATGCTGTTTGGCCCTTTTAAGTATTCCCCTGACCAATTCTTTTTGTGTAGCTTTTCTGGTCTGCTGTACGGTGTCCCAGATGCCGCCCCCTTCATCTGCTATTTCCAAATACGTTTTCCCGGCATTCCTCATGGCGTAATCCCTTGCCCGTGATCCGCCAAAACAAATATGCGTATGAGAATCTATAAACCCGGGAAGGCAACTATGATTTCCCTCTAACTGAATTAATTGCACATCCAGGTCTTTTACTTCAGATGCAAGATTTTTATAGTTATCTATAGATTTAATCAGGCCATCAGAGCAAAGAATTCCTGCATTTTCAATAACCAGAAGCTGACTATCTGAAACAGGCCCCTTTATGGGTATTCCCGTCATTGGGATTACCTGGCTTAAGGGACCAATAAGTGTTAATTCATTCATAGTCATTAATAGTTTTCAAATTCTTCTGAATAAGTTGTTTTCAAAGTAAGATCTTCTCTTTTACAAACCGAATTAATACGTTGTATGATGGTTCGGTTCTTTACTAATTCTATACCTTGCTCTATATCATCTGCAAAAACCCGGTCTTTTTCGGCAAAGGCAACTTTTTTGCGAACCTCTTTATGAACTTCATCAAGTAATATTCCCGATTTCAATGGTTTTCTAAATTCAAAAGCCTGGGTTGCTGTCAGCAGTTCAATGGCCAATATTTTTTCAAGATTCCCAAGAACACGCAACGCTTTTCTGGCTCCAACAGAACCCATACTTACATGATCTTCCTGACCCATGGAAGTAGGGATGCTATCTGCGCTCGAAGGAAAACAAAGCCCTTTATTTTCACTGGCCAAAGCAGCGGTGGTGTATTGCAGAATCATGTACCCTGAATTAATGCCTGTATCATTCATAAGCAATTTTGGAACTCCGGGACTATTGCCCTCCAGCGCCAGATAAATCCGCCTATCTGATATATTGCCAAGTTCCGAAGCTGCCAGACATGCATAATCCAGGGCCATGGCCAATGGCTGCCCGTGAAAATTTCCCCCGCTTATAGTCAATTCTTCATTTATGATAATGGGATTATCTGTTACAGCGTTTAATTCTATCTGGACTAATTCTTTGAGGTGTAGCCAGGAATTTCTGGAAGCACCATGAACCTGTGGAATACAGCGCAAAGAATAAGGATCCTGTACACGTTCACAATCAATATGATTTTCCATAATCTCAGACCCTTTCAGGAGTAGCTTTACCCGTTCCGCCACATGGATATTGCCCTTAAAAGGACGTAAACTATGCAGTTCAGAATAAAATGGTTTTATGGAGCCTTGTAAACCCTCAATCATCATAGCTCCAATAATATCTGCATGAGTCAGGCAATTGTGAAATTTGTCCAACACTTTTATGGCATGCGCCGTTATAAACTGAGTGCCATTTATAAGCGCCAATCCTTCTTTTGGCCCGAGCTCCAGTGGCTTAAGGCCGGTTAATTTGAATAATTCTTCGGTCTCAATAACAGTATCTTCATAAAACACTTTGCCAAAACCAATAAGAGGTAAAAACAGATGTGCAAGTGGTGCCAGGTCACCTGATGCGCCTACAGAACCCTGCGATGGTACTATTGGAATGACGTTATTTTCTATATGCCAGAGAATGCGGTCTAAAGTTTTCTCTGCTATGCCCGAATACCCCTTGGCAAGAGAGTGAATCTTTAAAATGAGCATCAGTTTGGCAATTTCATTTTTAATAGGCTCACCAACACCAACGCTATGGCTTTTAAGGATGTTTGTCTGTAAAATTCTGGTTTCTTCTTTAGAAATATTTGTGGTACACAAGGGCCCGAAACCCGTATTTATGCCATAAACAGCTTCTCCTTTTTCAACGATTTTTTCAACCACCAGCTTACTGGCGCGAACCCGTTTTCGGGCAGTATTTGACAACTGGCCTTGAATTGTTCCGCTTGCAATTTCCAAGGCAATGCTGCCACTAAGTTCTTCTTCGCCATACAAAAAGGTAGGAGTTGATGAAACCATTAAATCGAATTTTTTAGTACTATAAATGTATTCATTAAGTTTCAGATATATGGGATTTTCACTCCACTTTAATTTGAATATTATTTCCCAATAAGAAGTTCTAACTTTGGCCAACTAAAATATTTTGTATGGTATTTGAACTCATCAAAAAGAGGCGGTCTGTGTTCCCTGCACAATACACCAACCAGCCAATAAATAGGTCGGAAATTGAAAAGATACTGGAGTCGGCCAATTGGGCACCAACCCATAAGAAAACAGAACCCTGGCGGTTTAAAGTCTTTTTGCAGGATTCAAAAGAGGAATTAGGGCGGTTTCTTTCAAAAAAGTATGAGGAAACAGAAAAGAAACCAAAAGCCTTTAAAGTAAAAAAACTTCTCGATAACCCAAGCAGGTCGGCAGCGGTTATAGCAATATGTATGCAAAGAGACCCGGGTGAAAGTCTTCCTGAATGGGAAGAAATTGCTGCCACTTCAATGGCTGTTCAGAATATGTGGTTATGTTGCACGGAAATGGGAATTGGTTGTTATTGGAGTTCTCCGGGCCTAATAAAATATATGGGTGAATTTATTGAACTGGGTAAAGGTGAACAATGCCTTGGGTTTTTATATATGGGCCGTTATAACGAAGAAATTTCTGCTGGTGAAAGAAGACCTATTCAGGATAAAGTAGTTTGGTTCAATTAAGAGCTAAAAAAAAACGGGAATAATTCCTGCCTGTATTCCCATGTTTCGGCCATAAAGAGACCAAAATAAATTATAGTTACCACAAATTTAAGGAAGGTACCTGTAAGAAAACCAACAAACGATCCGAATGCTGCCTTAAGAGCCTTTTTATTATCAGCTTTGTTAATAAGTTCTCCCACTAATGCGCCAATAAACGGCCAGATTATTATCCCAAAAATACCCAGGATTGGAAACAAAATGGCTATAAGTAGCCCTATAACGGTTCCTGCCATTCCGGCTTTGCTTCCACCAAACTTCCTGGTGCCTATTGCGGGGATTAAGTAATCTAAGGCAAATACCACTGCCGCAACGAAAAAAGTGATCCCCAAAAACCACCAATCATTAGGGACAGCCTTTGTAAGGTACAATAGTAACAGGCCTATCCAGCTTATAGGAGGGCCGGGCAATACAGGCAAAAAACTACCTAGTATGCCCATGAACATAAAGATTAATCCCAAAATGAGTAAGGCAATATCCATAAAAACCATTTGTAATTGGACGAAGATAACACCTATTTGTTACACGTCTTTTTAGGGAACAAGGAAATCCTAAATTTCTGAGACCTATTTGGCCGAAAAAGTCGTAATTTTCCGCAAGAATACCTATTAAATGAGGAAGTTGCTAATTTTGACTTGTCTATGCTTGCTGTCCTCCTGCGATTTGTTTACTTCTTCAGAAGTGAGAACACAACAATTGGTGGAAAGAGAATTACAGGCAATCAATTGGAATGATGTTGATCAATTCCCACTTTTTGATGATTTCTAAATCTTCACAAAAAGAGTGCTTTGAAAATACGTTGCTTTTGCATTTTTCAATGACCCTTGGGGAATTTGAATTTATATTAGACAAAGATGTTGAGGAGGCGGTATATGTAGATTTTCTTGTAGATAAGGAAGGGAAAATTAGTGTTTTAAATATTGATAAAAACAGAATTATTCAGGAACAGATTCCTGAATTTGATGGAATTATCAGCAGAAGTCTTAAAAGCTTGCCCCCAATAGGGCCTGCTTTAAAAAGGGGAATACCGGTAAATGCTAAGTTCAGGATCCCAATTGTTTTAAACTCAGAGGAAACCAAATAAATTGCAAAACGAAAAAATTATATTGGGTATTGATCCCGGAACTTCCATCATGGGATTCGGTATTATAAAAGTGACCGGGAAGAAGATGACATTTGTTCAAATGAATGAATTATTGCTCAAAAAATACAAAGACCCTTTTACCAAACTCAAGCTTATTTTTGAGCGAACCATTGAACTGATTGATACCTACCATCCCGATGAAATTGCCATTGAAGCTCCCTTTTATGGGAAAAATGTTCAATCTATGTTAAAACTGGGAAGGGCACAGGGAGTAGCCATGGCTGCCGGACTCTCCAGGCAAATTCCAATAACAGAATATTTGCCTAAAAAAATAAAAATGGCCATTACAGGAAATGGCAATGCGAGTAAAGAACAGGTAGCTAAAATGCTTCAAAGTACACTTGGTCTGGACAGCACAGATGGTCTGGCGGCAGCAGTTTGCCATTTCTATAATGAAGGAAAGGTGGATATAGGTAAAAGTTATACCGGATGGTCTGCATTTGTTAAGCAAAATGAAGATCGATTAAAATAAACAGGATTGACTTCTGAATCAAAATATTGCAGAAATTGTGGAGCCCAGGTTACAAATAAATATTGTGAAAATTGTGGACAACGCACTTCTGTATATAAAGTTAGCTTTAAAGAGACTATCAACGATTTTATTGATGCTGCTTTCTCATTAAATGCACCGCTTTTTATCACATTAAAACAGCTTGTCGTAAATCCGGGCATTGTATTAAGAGAGTATCTTGAGGGTAAACGGAAGAAATATTATAAGCCAGTTGCCTTTTTTATACTTACCACAGTAGCATATCTGGTTATTCGTTCAGCTATTGGTTTTGATCCTTTTACAGATACCGTAGTTCAAGTTGAAAACACCCAGAATAACCAGCTTTTAACAAAGGCAAGAGATTTTATGTTGTTCAACATTAATAAACTGCTCTTTATTTTTGTGTTCACATTGGCGCTGTTTTCGAAATTATTCTTCTCTAAGAGATATACCCTCGCAGAGTATTTGGCAATTTCTTTTTATTTGACCGGGATATATACTTTGTTTACTACCCTCAATTTATTTTTGGTGGTTTGGGTGAGTAAAGAAATGCAGCTTCTGGGAATATTTGTTATGTTAGTTTATTTTATATATGCGATGACCTCCTTTATAAAAACAAATAAAATCGTGATTATTATAAAGTCTCTGATTGTATTCTTTCCTATATCGCCTATGTAATTTTTGGCTTTGGTTTGTCTTACCTTATTGTTCTATTTCAAAATAGCTAATGGCAGGTATCTACATTCATATTCCATTTTGCAAACAGGCCTGCTATTATTGTGATTTTCATTTTTCAACCAGCCTGGCCAAAAAAGATGTCATGATACGGGCTCTAAAGCAGGAGTTGCATTTGAGAAAAGAGGAATTTAAAAATGAGAAAATTGAAACTATCTATTTTGGTGGGGGAACGCCATCTGTCCTACAAACAAATGAAATTGAGCACTTAGTTGAAGCAGTTTACAGGAACTACAAGTTGGTTAAAACTCCGGAAATTACCTTAGAAGCCAATCCGGACGACTTGTCGGTAAACAAAATTAATGAACTCAACGATTCGGCAATTAACAGATTAAGTATTGGCATACAGTCTTTTTTTGATCAGGACTTAAAATTGATGAATAGGGCGCACACTGCTGAAGATGCACATAGTTGTATTAGCGAAGCCAGGAAACATTTCGACAATATTTCAATTGACCTAATCTACGGTATACCGGGGTTGACGAATACTCGCTGGGATGAGAATATTGCCAAAGCACTATCTTATAACTTGCCACATATCTCGAGTTATGCACTAACCGTGGAACCTAAAACGGCATTGAAGGCCTTTATTGAAAAAGGTATAATTCCGGATGTTGATGATGAACTAGCACAAGAACAGTTTTATATGCTGCTCAACAAATTGGAAACTGAAGGTTTTGTGAATTATGAAATTTCCAATTTTGGAAAAGAGGGTTATTTTTCAATGAACAACACCTCATACTGGCAGGGGAAAAAGTATATGGGTATAGGACCCTCCGCACATTCCTATGACGGCAAGAAAAGGGGATGGAATATCAGGAATAATTCAAAATATATAAAGTCAATTAATCAGGAAATCCTTCCATTGGAAGAAGAAACACTAACTATTACAGACAGGTATAACGAATATGTCATGACTGGCCTTCGAACGATTTGGGGGATCTCTATGATGAAAATACAAACAGAATTCGGAAACTCGTATTATGAATACCTTTTGGCGCAATCAGATAAATATATTAAAGAGGGATTGCTCTATACCGATGGGGATATACTGTGTGTTACCAAAAAAGGAAAGTTTTTGTGCGACGGTATCGCAAGTGATTTATTTATGATTAAATTGGGCTAAGATTCTTACCATAAGATTTATGCTGGCACATATAAAACACGAGAGCGGGGACTATCAGATAGACCTTTCAAAACCTTTGGATATTTCAATTTCTTTGAAAGGAAATGAATCCAACGTTAGGGCATGGAACCTGGATGTACCAGTAATAGCTCCGCACATAGAGGAAGGATTTATTGGGAAAGTATCAGAAGGCGCATCAGTCAATTTTAACGACATCAGTTTTAATCCTCATGCACATGTGACTCATACGGAATGCCTGGGACATATCACAGAAGAAAGCTATTCCATAAATAAACAGCTTACTAACTACTTTTTCCTGGCCGAGCTTGTAACTATTGCACCGGAAAAGTATCAGAATGATTTTGTAGTCTCCAAAAAGCAAATTCAATATGTAATTGGAAATAATAAATGTGAAGCCCTTGTCATTCGAACCTTACCTAATCTAAAAGAAAAATTATCCAGGAAATATTCGGATACAAATCCACCTTATCTATTAGAAGAAACGGCTCAATATTTAGCAGATAAAGGGATAAATCATTTGCTGATAGACCTCCCCTCCGTTGATAAAGAAAAGGACAATGGTGCACTTCTGGCCCACAATGCTTTCTGGCAATTGGAAGGCAAGAAACGAACATTGGCCACAATCACAGAATTTATTTTTGTAGAGAATACTATTGAAGACGGAAGCTATATTTTGAATTTACAACTGGCTCCTATTGAAAATGATGCCAGCCCAAGCAGGCCGATTTTGTATAAAGTGTTAGAATCATGAAAACCCAGATAAAATTAGAGGAATTAGCCATGTTTATAGTGGGCTACTATCTGTTTACATTACTACCTTTTTCCTGGTGGTGGTTTTTTGTGTTACTTCTGGCACCGGATATTGGAATGCTGGGATATATTTTTGGAAACAAAGCTGGGGCGATTAGTTATAATATCTTTCATCATAAAGGACTGGCTATAGCTATTTATCTGTTGGGAGTATATTTTTCTTTTTCTTTGTTAGTAGGAATTGGGATAATTTTATTTTCTCATTCTTCTCTGGACCGAGCTTTGGGATATGGATTAAAATATGAGAAAGGATTTAAGTATACGCATTTAGGTGAATTAAGCGAGAACAATGGATAGCATTTTAGAACTTTTTTTA
The DNA here is from genome assembly GCF_947258525.1 of uncultured Eudoraea sp. Classification (GTDB taxonomy): domain Bacteria; phylum Bacteroidota; class Bacteroidia; order Flavobacteriales; family Flavobacteriaceae; genus Eudoraea. The sequence goes on along the minus strand of NZ_CAMYIP010000192.1, from coordinate 48,658 downwards.
GGATTGGTATTAGGAGCTATCCTTATGTATTGGATGTATTCATTATTTCGAATAAAGAGGAGAAAAGAGCTTACAGAACATCAATCTATTATAATCTTAGAAAAAATTAAAAGTGTTTGTAAATTAATATCAGTCGAAGGAGATTTTGCTGAGATTTATAGGTATGAGAATAAGAGGGAACACTTTATGAGCCTGCTAAGTAGTAAGAAGAAGGCTTTGATTGTAATAAATGCAAAGGCTCAGATAGGGTATGATCTCAAAAAAGTGCTTATGCATGCCGACACAGATAAAAAAAAGATAATTCTTTCTAACTTCCCCCAACCGGAAGTTCTTTCAATAGAACCCGAACTTGAATTTTACGATATTAAAAATGGACTTTTTAATACATTTACCCCGAGCGATTTAACATCATTAAATCAGGAAGCAAAAAAACATGTCATGGAGAAAATTCCAGCAAGCGGACTAATGGATACAGCTCGTAAAGAAGCTTTGGAAGCAGTTTTGTTGATCGAGAAAATCGTAGAAACTATAGGCTGGAAATTAGATTACTCAGCTTTGGAATTAAGTGAACATAACAAACCTTTTATCAAATAATAATTTTAATATAAATCACCTTAAAATGAAAAAGACAGTTTGTATTTTAACCCTTTTATTTATTACTATAACAGCATATAGTCAACAAGATAAGACAATGAGAAGTTTAGATTCACATTTTGTACACACCGTATATTTTTGGCTTAACAATCCGGATAGTGAGGAAGACCAGAAGCAATTTGAAAAGGCAATGAAGAAATTCATGAAGAAGTCGAATCATGCAAATACTCACTATGTGGGTAAACCACCAAAGGCTACGCGCGATGTAGTGGACGATTCATTTACCTACGCTTTGATTGTTAGCTTTAAGTCTGCTAAACAACAGGAAAAATACCAAAATGAAAAAGCACATCTGGCATTTATTGAAGAGGCAGGAAGCCTCTGGAATAAGGTAATTGTATATGATTCACAGGGAATCAAACTATGACCTTTCCAAGTAAATCCTAAGTTTATTTCACTGGGTATTTCAGTTAAGGTTTGCATTAAGGGCTTTTTGAAATGAATATCGAAGAATTCAGAGAACTTTGTATAACAAAAAAAGGAGTTACGGAAGAATTCCCTTTTGATGCAGATACTTTGGTCTTTAAGGTGATGGGTAAAATTTTTACCATTGCACCGCTGGAACGAATTCCAACACAGGTAAATTTAAAATGTGACCCCGAAAGGGCCATAGAGTTGCGGGAAGCCTATGATGGGATTATTATCCCGGGCTATCATATGAGCAAAGTACATTGGAACACGTTATTTCTGGAACAATTACCTGAAAACCTCATATCAGAACTAGTCAATCATTCCTATGATCTGGTAGTTTCTAAACTAACAAAAAAGCAAAAAGCCGCGCTTGAAGGTATTATTTAACCTTTAAACCCTTTAAGAATGCCATATCTTTACCACTTAAATTTATAGAGCAAGATTATATGCTTAACCCCGCTAAATTCTACTCAGAAAGGCTAGACAGATTGCGCACGCTGCTTGTTCAGGTGAACAGGCAATTAAAGGTATCGGGCATGCTTAGGTTAACAGTTTTTGCCCTTGCGATTTTGGGCATATACCTGTTTTATGACAACTCCAATTACATTCTTATAATTATACTGGTTGCATCAATAGTATTTCTTTTTTTGGTCTCAAGGCATACAGACCTGAATTACCAAAAAAGTAAGTTGCTGGCCTTGATCTCTATAAATGAGACCGAGTTGCAGGTCTTAGACCGAAAATTTTATCATCTACCTGATGGAAATGAATTTATAGACAATGCACATTTTTATAGTCAGGATATAGATCTTTTCGGAAAGGGTTCTTTTTACCAATATTCCAATCGCACGGCATTAGAGGAAGGCAGTAGAGCATTGGCTAAGCTGCTAACGGAAAACAATATCGAAAATGTTTTAGAGAAGCAGGATGCAATTAAAGAACTGGGATCAGTAGCAGAGTGGAGACAGGAATTTTCGGCGGTTGCCAGACTTATTAAAACGGAAATTTCGTCGGTGAATTTAATAAGTTGGTTAAAAACATATCGGCCATTCCTTCCTAAAATGATGAAAATATTACCTAATATTTTTTCACTCTTCTCCTTGGGAGCTATAGGCCTTTATTACTTTAACTATATCTCCGGTTGGGGATTATTGTTTTGGTTTTTTCTTGGCCTGGGTATCACAGCTAAGTATTTAAGTAAGGTTAATGTCCTTTCTCAGAATACTTCGAATGCTCAGAGCAGTTTTCGACAGTATCAAAAATTGATTTTGCTTCTTGAGGATAAGGATTTTCAAGCCCGTATATTGAAAAATGAAAAAGAGAACATATTGGAAAAAGGGGTAAGGGTTTCCCAGGTTCTGAAAGAATTTTCAGGGATGCTGAATGCCTTCGAACAAAGAAATAATATGCTTTTTGGAGTCCTGGCAAATGGATTTCTGTTGTGGGACCTGAGATATGCCTGTAACATAGAAAAATGGATTGGTATACATGGTAAGAATGTAGAACGCTGGCTTAATGCCATTGCCACTTTTGATGCATGCAATAGCTTGGGGAATTTTGCTTTTAATCACCCTGATTATACTTATCCTGAAATAACAAAAAATGACCTTATTATCGAGGCTGAGAATATTTCACATCCAATGCTGGACCCGGCAGAGGGTGTAACAAATAATTTTAAAATTTGCAGGGAAGAATTCTTTGTAATTACAGGAGCCAATATGGCGGGCAAGAGTACATTCCTGCGTACCATCTCCCTCCAGATTATAATGGGCAATATTGGTTTGCCGGTATGTGCAACTGCAGTAAAATTTCAGCCAATAAAACTTATTACCAGTATGCGTACTGTAGATTCTTTAACGGCACATGAATCTTACTTTTTTTCTGAACTCAAACGCTTAAAGTTTATTATTGATAGTATCAGGGATGATGAATATTTTATTGTGTTGGATGAAATCCTAAAAGGAACCAACAGCACCGACAAGGCAATTGGCTCCAAGAAGTTTATTGAGAAATTAGTTGGTTCAGATTCAACCGGACTTATAGCCACTCATGATTTAAGTCTTTGTGAAGTTGCTGATAGTCTGAAAAAGGTAGAAAACTATTATTTTGATGCCGAAATTATAAAGGATGAATTGAATTTTGATTACAAATTTAAAAAAGGGATCTGTCAGAATATGAATGCTTCATTTTTGCTGAAGAAAATGAATATAGTTGAATAATATATGGATTCATTAACGCAAATAGTTTTAGGGGCTTCCGTAGGAGAAGTGGTGCTCGGCAAAAAGGTGGGTAATAAAGCCATACTTTATGGGGCAATAGCCGGTACTATCCCGGATCTTGATGTTTTGAGTCGTTATTTGGTAGATACTGTTACGGCCACAGAATGGCACAGGGGTTTTAGCCATTCTATTTTATTTAGCCTTCTTTTTGCGCCTGTTTTCGGCTGGATGATTTCTAAAATCGAGAAAAATTCTGGAGTTAGCTGGCAGGAATGGTCCAAACTTATGTTCTGGGGTTTATTTACCCATCCTATTTTGGATTCCTTTACAACCTGGGGCACCCAACTTTTTTGGCCTTTTGATCTTCGTCTGGCCTTTCAGAATATTTTTGTTATAGATCCATTGTATACTTTTCCATTTCTGTTTTTTCTCATTTTAAGCATGAGAATGCACAGACTGTCCCCGGCCAGAAGAAAGTATAATAGAATAGGTCTTATTGTGAGTAGTGGTTATCTGGCAGTAACATTATTACTAAAGGCTGTAACCTATATACAGTTTACCAATAATTTGGAGGAGCAGGGCATTGCTTTTGAACAGATAGAGACCCGGCCTACACCTTTTAATTCAATACTCTGGACCGCTAATATAGATGCCGGTAACGAATATTTAATAGGAGAATATTCCTTATTCGATACCAAGCCAATTGTATTCAGGGCATATCCTAAAAATCACCGATTATTGGGAGAACTCGCCGGTGAAGATAAAATTCATCGCCTTATAAAAATAGCAGAAGGCTGGTATACCATTTCGCGTAAGGAGCAAGCCTTACTTTTTAATGACCTTCGTTTTGGCTTGATAAGCCTTAATCCTATTGATCCCAAATTTGCTTTTAGCTACAAGCTTCTTAAAATAAACAATGAGGTCATCGTTGAAGAAACTCCTAAATTCAAAGAGGACGCGCAAAACGTTCTAATAGAATTGTGGGCAAGGATCTGGGGCAACTAGTCTCAGATTCCTCATATTTTTTAGTACACAATAATCCTATAAACTTTTTATCTGAAGATCGTGAAAAGTATCTGCCTGTAGTCGAAGCAATTCTTCTGCTCTCTGTTTTTTGTAGGCATAAACCGCTTCTTCTTCTGCAATTTCACCATATATTTTCTCATTCAGTGAAGTGTCTGTAGACAGGATTTGTTGACGTTGTTGCACCTTTTGCATAACCCAGGTCTCTACGGCACTTTCCTCATCTTCTAATTTAAGGTCATAGGGCCCTTTTGGAGCGAGTAGTTTTACAATTATCGGTGAGGTTTCTATGGCAAGAAAAAGCAGGAAAATGAAAAAAGATGGGAACCAAGGTAATTCTCCCAGCGCATTTATACGGGCCATAAGGCCGTCAAATCCGTCAATGATGGGTTGAGAATCATTAATTGCCTGAGAATATTCCGTATTTAAAGCTGCAATCTGAGATTCTTTATCTGCAATCTTTATTGCATTGGCTTCCTTTAATTGTCTTAATTCCAACAAGGTGGCATCGTGTTTTTCCCGTTTTTCTTTGTACACCGGCCCTTTGCCCAAAAGCATTGTACCCGCTCTGCCTTCTGCCTCTGAAATATAGGTGTCGTACAACGCATTGGTCTCGGCCTCCTTAATATCTATTTCATTCTTAAGTGAAGCAATATCTTCATTAAGGGTCTCAACCACCGGGGTGTATTGCTGGGCTATTTGCGCTTTGTTTGCAAGGGTGAGTTCGTTTTTTTGTTCCAATAAAACCTGGTTGATTTCCTTTTCGAAAATTTTCATTTCCAAAGGTTTGGAGATTACTACGGCAATAATGACTGCCAAAATTATCCTTGGAGTTGCCTGTAGAAATTCACTTTTAAAACTGTCTCTTTTTTTAATAGTAGAGACTATGAACCGATCCAGGTTAAAAATCAAAAGGCCCCAAACAAGGCCAAAAAAGATAGCGGTATAAACGTTATCAAATACCGTAAAAAGGGCATAAGAAGCAGCAATAAAGGCCATTACGGCTGTAAAAAAAACAGTGGCTCCAATGCCTGCGTATTTGTTTTGTTCTCCTGAAGAACAGGATTCAAGAATGCCTGTGTCCGCTCCGGAACAGAGGATAAAAAAGCGTCGTATCATAATAGTGTTCGTTTTTGATTCTACTGGTTAGAACGCAATTTGTTATTATTTGTTACACTTTAATGAAATAATAACAGCCAATCAAGAGGGTTTTATGATATATAGGAAATTTCCTTTGACACTTTTGAACAAATAAATTTCTAGTTAAATTTTAATTCTTCAAGAAAAGAGTTCTGTGTAGTATTTATAAAAATATGGAATTGTCTCAATTCCTTTTAAATAGTTCCAAACACCGAAATGTTCGTTGGGGGAATGGATGGCATTACTGTCCAGGCCAAATCCCATAAGAATTGATTTGCTGCCCAATTCGTCTTCAAACAGGGGTACAATTGGGATACTCCCTCCATTCCTTTTAGGCACAGGAACTTTGCCAAAAGTGGTTTCAAAGGCTTTACTCGCGGCCTTGTAGCCAATACTGTCTATAGGCGTTACATAACTCTCCCCACCATGATGGGGAGTAACCTTTACACTTACTCCGGAAGGAGCTATATTCTCAAAATGCTTTGCAAACAAGCGAGTTATTTCCTTCCAGTCCTGATGAGGTACCAGACGCATGGATATTTTTGCGTACGCTTTGCTCGGAATCACTGTTTTAGCACCTTCACCCGTATATCCTCCCCAAATGCCGTTTACATCAAGGGTTGGACGGATGGAGTTCCTTTCATTGGTGGAATAGGATTTTTCTCCATAGACATCCTGGATATCAAGTTCTTTTTTATAAGCATCTAGATCAAAAGGGGCTTTGGCCATGGCCGTTCTCTCTTCCTTCGTAAGTTCGTCCACCTTATCGTAAAATCCCGGTACAGTAATATGGTTGTTTTCGTCATGCAAAGAAGCAATCATTTTTGCCATAATGTTAATTGGATTGGCGACAGTTCCACCATAAAGTCCGGAATGGAGGTCTCGGTTTGGACCCGTAACTTCTACTTCTACATAGCTTAATCCTCTTAATCCGGTTGTAATTGAGGGAATGTCATTTGCAATCAATCCGGTATCTGAAATAAGAATGATATCATTTGAAAGTTTTTTATGATGCTCCTTAACAAATGCAGATAAGCTTACACTTCCAACTTCTTCTTCACCTTCTATCATGAATTTGACATTACATGGTAGTGAGTTGTTAGCAACCATGAATTCAAGCGCTTTCACATGCATATAGACCTGCCCTTTATCATCTGAAGCTCCACGTGCATAAATGGCACCGTCAGGGTGGAGTTCTGTTTTTTTAATTATCGGATCAAAAGGAGGGGAGTCCCATAAGTCTAAAGGATCTGGTGGTTGTACATCATAATGACCGTATACAAGAACCGTTGGCAGTTTCTCATTAATAATTTTTTCGCCGTATACAATAGGATATCCATCCGTTTCACAAATTTCCACAATCTCACAGCCTGCATTCTTTAGAGAAGTTGCAAAAGCTTCAGCAGTGGCAAGTACATCATGGGAATAGGCGGAATCTGCGCTAACAGAAGGCATTTTCAGGAGTTCTATAAGTTCATTGATAAAACGTTCTTTGTGTTGATCCAGGTAAGCCTTTATGTTTTGCATTATCGAAAGTTTCAAGAAAGTCTAAATTTACAAAAAGAAGGCAGATAAAATTGAAGTTCGATTATTTTTAAATTGAAATTTTGCTTTATATTTGCATCCCCGTTTAGCTGATAGTTCCTTTTCCATAGTATTACGAAGGAGAAGCTATCGGTACGGAAAATGCAGGAGTCTCTCCGCCTGTACGATTATAAAAAACCTCCGATCTTCGGAGGTTTTTTCTTTTCAGCAAAGTTGATATTGCGGAGAGACGAGAAGTCTATCCCGCCATGGGCGGGAAGTCTCTCCGCCTGTACGATTATAAAAAACCTCCGATCTTCGGAGGTTTTTTCTTTTCAGCAAAGTTGATATTGCGGAGAGACGAGAAGTCTATCCCGCATTGGGAGGGAAGTCTCTCCGCCTGTAAATATGAGAATGCCCACTTTTAGAAGTCGGATTTTTAATTATGAAACGTTTTTTCGGAAACAAAAGTTTCTTTCCAGCTCTTTGAAATGTTTTATACCTATAAGTTCTAAGGAGTTCAATTCTATCCTAAGTGTCTAAATCCCTAACTTTACCTCATCAATCTAAAACCAGGGAATGCAAAAAACAACAAAGGAGCTAATAGACGGACAGGCTCTGTCAAAATTACAATATACCACCTTCTTTGTATGCTTTGTTATGAATATTCTGGACGGGATGGACGTTATGGTTATTTCCTATTGTGCGTCTGCAATAGCAACATCCTGGCAGGTAGGGCCGGAGGAGTTGGGAATTGTTTTTAGTTCGGGACTTGCAGGGATGATGATTGGAGCTATGTTTTTGGCACCCTTTGCAGATCAGATTGGAAGAAAGAGAATGATCCTGATTAGTGCTTTCTTAATGGGTGCCAGCGTACTGATGACGGCATGGTCGCAAACCGTTACCCAGTTAATGTTTTTGAGGTTTTTAAGTGGCATAGGCATAGGAAGCATGCTTGCAAGTACGGCTTCACTGACTGCTGAATATGCACCGGATCGTAAAAAGGATTTTTGGGTCAGCTTCGTCTTATCAGGTTATCCGGTTGGAGCTGTTTTAACCGGTATAGTATCGGCAAATTTAGTACCTGTTTATGGCTGGCCCGTTATGTTCAAACTGGCCGGACTGGCTTCTTTTATCTGCTTGCCACTTATCTTTTTTTTATTGGGGGAGTCTGTTTATTATTATCTAAAAAGGCAGCCCAAAGGGGCATTGCAGCGCGTGAATACGATTCTGGGTAAAATGGAGCTTGGGGCATTAGAGAGACTTCCGAAACTAGAGTTGAAATCTTCAGGTATTCCCGTAAACAAACTACTCAACAAAGAATTTAGTATGCCTACACTCCAGTTATGGACGGCTTTATTCATGGCATTCGGGTGTTTGTACTTTCTAATAAGCTGGATACCAAAACTTACAGAGGCTACTGGTCTTTCAATGTCATTGGCAATCTATGCCGGCACAGTTTTTAATATGGGGGCCTTTTTCGGGATCATTACACAGGGCTTTATTTCCTCTAGAATGGGATTGAAGAGGACAGTGGCATTATTTTTAGGAATAACGGGGATTTTGATGGCCACTTTTAAATTGTTTATTGGTTCCGGTGCCTTGCTCTTTGTAATTGGTTTGCTCGGGTTTACCCTACAGGGTGGATTTGTAGGCTTGTATGTTGTGGCCGCCAGGATATATCCAACAGAATTCAGGACAACCGGGCTGGGCTGGGCCATTGGTGTTGGCAGACTTGGAGGAGTTATTGGACCAGCTCTTGGTGGAATCCTTATAGGGATCGGGCTATCGATGGCAGAGAATTTTATGATTTTTTCCATACCAGTAATACTTGCCGGCTTCATAACTTTTTACCTGGCTTCAACAAAGCTATCCTAATTCAAAATTGATGGGGCCTTATCCTTTGCTTCCAGACAATTTCATAACTGTTTAATAGCATTGTAGCACTAATTAGTACCCTTTTAGACTTCGTAGGATCGACATCTGTTCCTTTAACTTGGCTTATTTTATAGAGAACATGAATTGCACTACAAATCAAATAAACCAGGTAACCAAAGGCTTAACTGAGGTAAATAAGTAATAAGGAACAGAGCAACAATCATTACTACAAAAAGGGGGAGGAGCGGTTTAATTACTTTCTCAATGGTGGTATTGGCTATTCCAACACCGACAAATAGTACAGAGCCTACCGGTGGTGTGCATAAACCGATACACAGGTTTAAAATCATAATAATTCCAAAATGCACCGGATCCAGGCCAAGCTTCATCACCACAGGTAAAAATATGGGTGTGAATATAAGTACTGCCGGAGTCATATCCATAAATATGCCCACAAACAGAAGTATAAGATTTATAATAAGCAATATGATTATTTTATTATCACTAATACTCAACAAACCGGTACTTATATCTTGAGGAATATTCTCAAAAGACAATGCCCACGACATGCTCATGGATGCCCCTATCAAAAGCATTACAATGGCTGTTGTAGCCGATGAATCTAATAAAATCTGGGGTAGTTTCCCGAATGTGATTTCCTTGTATATAAAACCAAGCACAACGCTGTAAAGTACTGCAATAGCCGACGCTTCGGTAGCTGTAAATATACCTGTTACAATACCCCCTATGACCACCACCAGCATAAATAAGCTGGGAACAGCATCAATAAATGTTTTAATAATATTTTTTAATGTGCTTCGTTTTCCAACTTTATACCCTTTTTTTTTGGCCCAATAGGAAGCCACGAGCATTAAAAATAGACCTGTAAGTATTCCGGGAATATAACCTGCAAGGAATAAGGCTGCTATAGATGCACCACCACTAGCCAAAGAATATACTATCAGAACGTTGCTGGGAGGAATAAGGAGTCCGGTGGTAGCCGATGTTATATTGACCGCAGCACCAAATTCTTTGGAGTATCCATCTTTTTGCATTTCCGGACCTAATATGCTGCCCATCGCAGAGGCCGATGCCATGGCAGAACCCGCAATTGCACCCATTAGCATGGCCGAAATGATATTAATAAGAGCCAGGCCACCTGGCAAAGCACCAACCAATGTTTTTGCAAAGGCAATCAACCTATGTGCAATACCTCCTTTGTTCATTAACTCACCTGAGAGTATAAAAAATGGAATAGCGAGGAGTGCAAAACTGTCTAATCCTGTCCCAATTCGTTGAGCGACTGTTGTAAATGCAGGTAATGCGGGAATGCTTACCAACATGGTAAGCAGTGCGGATATTGTTATACTCCAGGCTACTGGAGTACCTATTGCAAGTAAGCCTATAAAGCTAATGACCAAAACAAAGACAGGTATATACTCCATTTGACTTATTGATTTAAAATATCAGAAATTTTATAATATATGATCAGTATTCCGCTTATAGGGATAACCATATATACTGCGGCCAAAGGGACTTGCAATGCAGGGGAATATTGATCGAGCACATAGGTAACATAGACCAATCTGGAGCCACCAATAACCAAGGCAAACAAACAGAAAAGAATAATTAAAATGCGGACCACCAGTTTTAGTTTTTTTTGAGATTTTGCATTTAATCTGGAAGGAAGTACATCTATGGCAACATGCTTATTTCGGCCTGAAACGTAGGCGGCACCAAGTATGCCTATCCATATCATCAGGTACCGGGCCAGTTCATCGGTAAAGGAACTGGGGGCTCCAAGGAAATATCTGCTAAATACCTGCCATAGAACATTAATAACCATAATACTCATTATGATTATTAACAGCTTAGCCAAAACCTTATCGATCTTATTCCTTATTTCCATTTATTGGGTTTGCTGTATCTCTTGTATTAATCTATACAGTTCTTCATTATTTCTGTATTGTTCATAATTGCCCTTAATCTTTTCCGAAAATAAGGTTTTATCTGGTCTAATAATTTTAACGCCAGCTTCCTGCACTGCGTTTAGGGCTTCTTCTTCTGACTGCAACCATAATTTACGCTGATAGACTATAGATTTATCTACCGCTTGAGTAAGCCATTCTTTTTCTTTTAAAGAAAGTCTCTTCCATAGATGTGTTCCCGCCAGAAGCACATCGGGTAAGACGGTATGCTCATCAAGTGTATAGTATTTACAAACTTCATAATGACGTGATAAATAGAAACTTGGAGGATTGTTTTCTGCACCGTCTACAACCCCTTGTTGCAGAGAAGTATATAATTCACCCCAGGAAATAGGTGTGGGGGAGCCGCCTAAACTTTCCACCATATCTATTGCCGTAACACTTTCCATGACCCTTATTTTTAGTCCGTCAAGGTCATCAGGTGAATTTATGGGTCTGTCCTTTGTATAAAAACTTCTGCTTCCGGCATCGTAATAACCCAAACCTTTTAGCCAGTATTTTTCCCCATCTTCTAATAATTGCCGTCCTACCGGTCCGTCTAATACTTTAAATGCATGAGCCCTGTCCCTGAAAAGGAAAGGCAGTCCCAGGACTTTCATTTTTGGAGCAAAATTTTCAAGTACACCTACAGAAACTTTAGTCATATCCAGACTTCCAATTTGTAAAAGTTCCAGACATTGTCGCTCTGTTCCTAACTGTTGACTCGGATATATTTCTAAACGAAGTTTACCGCCTGAAAGCTCTTTTAGATCAGCTCCCATTTTGACCATAGCTTTATGAACAGAGTGGTTTACATCGAGTCCATGAGCCAATTTAATGGTCTTTGTTTTTTCTATTCGATTGCAACTAATAAATATGGAAAAAAATAAAAGAAAATATGGAAGAGTCCTAAATCGCATTAAATCTTCTTTAATGTTTCTATTTGCAATATACACAAGTAGTCCGTTATAATCCGGAATATTTTACCTGGGTAATTAATTGACCCATGTATTTTCTTTATCCAGGTGCCAATCTTCAAGAGAAACCGTAACCGAGGTACTTGGGATTTAGAGTTCTTGGATTTGAAATGCAAATTTCAGGAAAGTAAAAATGAGAGATTCCTTTTTTCTGAAATCTCTTTTGATAGATATCACTTTCTTTCAACCCATTGTCATTCAATCATTAATAACAAGTGAGTTTATTTTGAATAAATTCAAAATGATAATCAAGTAATAAGAAAAAGATAAGTGGGCAAGATTGGGGAAAATCGGTTTTGTGTCTTGCTAAAAGAAGCCCAGACCAGCCAGAATAAGGCAAATCACCACGGCGGCAAGAATTAAGACCAAAACCACTACCATTATGCTTAGGAACCCGTTAAGGAGCTTTGTGCCAAATGTTAATTGATCTTCCATGATTCATATAATTTCCTACAATGTACATATTTATGACAATAAATTACATTTGCAATGCCATAATTCGACTAAAAGTCAATAAGAATGGGCCTTTTTGAGATGTAATACCTGAATTTTCGGTAAAGTGTAATTTGCTTTTTTCAAGAATCTTTATCCGGACTTAACTTTTTTTCTAAGTCCTCAAGTGAAATTCCTTTGGTTTCAGGCATCATAAATATTACAAATAACAATTGCAATACCATCATAAATGCAAAAAACAGAAAAATTGGCCAGGGGTTATCCTTAAAGATACCATCATTGGCATCCAGGAATATTGGAGTAAGGAGTGTAATTAAAGCCGCAAATACCCAATGTGTACCTGTACCCCATGACTGGCCGAATGCCCTTACTTTGTTCGGAAAAATCTCCGAGATAAAAACCCATATGACCGCACCTTGTCCGATAGCGTGTGAGGCGATAAAAATCAGAATAAAAACAAGAAGTATGGTAGAATCGGCTCCACTGTAAAAACACCAGCCCACCATTGCCAGACTTATGATATAACCAATAGAGCCTATATTCATCAATTCTCGTCTTCCCACTTTATCAATCAATCGTATCCCTACAAGTGTAAAAATTAAATTGACAATACCTATGGAAATAGAGCTGAACAAAGATTCCCTGGCGGCCAATCCTGCCCTTTCCAAGATTTCTGGTGCGTAATAAAGCACAAAATTAATCCCGGACATCTGGTTAAAAAAAGCTAGTAAAAAAGCAAGTATAAGTGGTTTTTTATATTTACTTGTGAAGAGTTTTTCTTTTGCATCTGTTGTCTTAAATGAATTCTTTATTTCTTCAAGTTTTAGCTTTGCATGTTCCTTATTTGAAAGAAATTCCAACACTTTTAGCGCCCTTGTATTATCCTGTTTTTTTATCACTAACCAACGGGGGCTGTTCGGAATTTTAAGTACCATAAGACTGTATATTAAAGCGGGAATAGCCTCTACACCAAGCATCCAGCGCCAGTCGTTCGCACCATCAAAACCTTTGAGCAAATAATTGGAAATAAAAGCGATAAAAATCCCAAATACTATATTAAATTGATATAGAGCCACTAACTGCCCTCGGTTTTTTGATGATGAAATTTCTGAAACATAAATTGGAGCAGCAACAGAAGAAGCTCCCACTCCCAGACCCCCAATCAATCTGAAGAAAGAAAACATATAGGGGTCCACAGCCAAAGCAGATCCCATAGCCGAAACAAAATATAAAACACCAATCCAGAACAGGGTTTTTTTCCTACCAAAAAGATCACAGGGGATGCCTCCAAAAAGAGAACCCAATACCGTACCCCACAACGCCATAGACATTATAAAAGTTCCGTGGAACCAGGGTGAAGTGTTCCATAATTCTTTAATGGGCAAATTGGCCCCACTGATTACAACGGTATCAAAGCCAAATAAAAAACCTGCCAGCGCGGCGGTTAATGAAATTCTGAAAATCCTTTTGTCCATGGTTTGCTGGTTTTGGTAAATCTAGCAAAAAAAAGGAAGAGAATATAAAATTGAAATAGAAGTCAGGCAGTCTTGGGCTTCAAAGAATCTAAAATACTTGATTTTTTCTTTTTTTCTATAGCCCTTTCCAGTTGTTCTTTTGTAGGTTCTAGGTTACCGGGACTCCCTTTAATATCCTGATCTTGCTTACTGTTGTAATTACGTTCAGAATTGGGAACGATTTTTTCTTTCTCTTTGGGTTTATCAGCTTCTGTAACAGTATCCTTGCACGATATTGAGCAAAACAAAAGACATAACAACATGATATGAAAAGGGGCAAATTTCATCAGCTCTGTTTTAAATTTAATAACAAAAGATATGCCAGTTTATAAATAGTTCAATTATCTCTTAAACGGCTTTCAGCAACTGGGATTAATTTGTTATAGTGCTATCTAATCAGATAAGAATAGCTACAATAATGTACGTATATGATTCATTACTTGGATGCTTGCCCCTTTGTTATTGTTGATGTAAGATGCATTTATAGTGCCGGCTTTAGATCTGAAATCAAAATCGAGAAAAAGTTTATCCACCAGGCTTGTAAACTCTGCTTTATCACGGACTGAAAAAATTCCTCTAAGCTTAACCAATTCTTCAGCTTCTTTAAATCCGGAATAAATCGGGCCAATAATTACCGGAATTCCAAACACAGCAGGTTCGAGTGTATTATGAAGTCCCCCTATTGTAAATGCTCCTCCTACATAGGCAATATGGGCATAGCTGTAAATTTTGGTCAATAGTCCGATAGTATCTACAATGACAACTTCAGCGTCTGCCAGAGGGTTTTCCGATATTTCTGATAATAAAACCGTTCGCTTTTTGATTTGTTGCCTAAGCCGGGTAATTTCTTTTGGAACAATAGTATGAGGTGCAATAACGTATTTCATTTTATGGGAAGCCTCATTAATATAGGCTACCAATAGCTCTTCATCCTCTGGCCAGGTGCTGCCCATTACAAAACACGGGTAATTTTGGGTAAAATTATCCATAAATTCCAGGGAATTATTTTGCCGTAAAATTTCAGAAACCCTGTCAAATCGTGTATCACCGGTTATGGTGGCATTATTCAGACCAATAGTATTCAATAATTTTTCAGATTCCGAATCCTGTATAAAGAAATGCGAGAACTTTTCTAATGCATTCCTCATAAATCCGCCATACCATTTAAAATAGATCTGATCACTTTTAAAAATTGCGGAAATAAGAAGTATGGGTATACTGCCGCTTTTAAGTTCTTTTAACACATTTGGCCAGATTTCATACTTTATGAAAATGGCGATTTTTGGTTGCAATAGTTTAATAAATCTCTTTGCATTCTTTGCTGTATCCAGAGGAAGATAAGTTACCAAATCGGCTGTTGTACTTTTCTTAATTACTTCATAACCCGATGGTGAGAAAAATGAGACAACAATTTTGACCGTGGGATATTCCGCTTTTAATTTCTCTACAATAGGCAAGCCTTGCTCATACTCCCCGAGTGAGGCAGCGTGCACCCAGATAGTAGAATCTTTAGCATTAATATGCTTTTTTAACTCCTCAAAAACCTTTTTTCTGCCTTTGACAAAAAGGTCGACTTTGGGGCTGAAAAATGCAATTATATGCAAGAAGAAGGAGCTAACATATATTACTAAATTATATAGGATAAACACGTACTGCGAATTTGCAGCTAAAATACGCTTCTTTGTTAAATTTCATTGGCAGGGGTTCCTTATTTTTGTAATATTGTTCACTTAACAAGCACTTATGAAAAAGCTACAAATGGTAGACCTTGTTGGTCAATACCAGGGGATTAAAAAGCAGGTAGATGAGTCTATATCACAGATATTAAATTCTGCGGCTTTTATAAATGGTCCTGAGGTGCATGCCTTTCAAAAAGATTTGGAAGATTATTTGCAGGTGAAGCACGTAATACCATGTGCTAATGGTACAGATGCACTTCAAATTGCTATGATGGGTCTGGGGCTACAACCAGGTGATGAGGTAATTACTGCGGACTTTACCTTTGCTGCTACAGTTGAAGTAATAGCTTTATTAAGGTTAACGCCGGTATTGGTAGATGTTGAACCCGATACCTTTAATATTGACCCTATTGCCATTGAAAAGGCGATAACTTCAAAGACCAAGGCCATAGTTCCTGTTCATCTTTTCGGGCAGTGCGCAAATATGGAGGCAATTATGGATATTGCCGATAGACACGGTCTTTTTGTTATAGAGGATAATGCCCAGGCCATAGGGGCCAATTATACCTATAAGAACGGAAAAAAGAAAAAAGCCGGCACAATTGGAAATGTGGCCTCTACCTCATTTTTTCCATCCAAAAATCTGGGCTGCTATGGAGATGGCGGGGCAATATTTACCGATGATGATGAGCTGGCTCATACAATAAGAGGGATTGTAAATCACGGCATGTATACCCGTTACCATCATGATGTTGTTGGAGTAAATTCCAGGTTAGATACTATCCAGGCAGCTGTTTTAAGGGCAAAACTTCCACATCTTGATGCCTATTGCAGCAGGCGTAGAGAAGCTGCCCGGAAATACATGAACGCTTTCCGGGGACATGATTTTATTATTTTACCTAAAACAGGGATCAGTTGTTCCGGGTTTTGTGAAGATTGCGATTGTCATGTATTCCATCAATTCACAATCCGAATTATGAATGGTAAACGAGATGAGTTGGCTAAGCATTTGGCAGAGAAAAATATCCCTTTTGGAGTTTATTACCCAATTCCGCTGCACAAACAGAAAGCTTATATGGATACAAGATATAAGGAATCTGATTTTCCGGTGACAAACGAACTAATTAACGAAGTAATATCACTTCCCATGCATACGGAATTAGAAGATGACCAAATCTCATTTATTACTGATACGGTAATTCAATTTTTAAAAGATTAATTATACGATTCCTATTAATCACCAGTTTTATCATTCAATTTAAATTAAAAAAATATTTATGAAAATACTTGTAACCGGGGGGCTCGGATTTATTGGTTCGCACACTGTGGTAGAGTTACAGAATTCTGGTTATGAAGTTGTAATCATAGACGATTGTTCCAATTCTTCTGAAAAAGTATTAGACGGCATATATGCAATTACAGGAAAGAGACCGGTATTTGAAAAAATAGATTTGCGCGAAAAAGAAAAGATCGGGGATTTTTTCGAAAGGCATCCCGATATAAAAGGAACTATACATTTTGCAGCTTCAAAAGCGGTAGGAGAAAGTGTGGAAAGGCCACTATTATATTATGAAAACAATCTAAGTTCACTAGTATATTTACTTAAAGAAATAACTGCAAAAAAGAAGCAGAGTTTTATTTTTAGTTCCTCTTGCACTGTTTACGGACAAGCAGACAAAATGCCCATTACAGAGGATGCTCCTGTGAAAAAGGCAGAATCTCCTTACGGAAATACAAAACAAATTGGAGAAGAAATAATTCATGATACTTGTAAAGTAAATTCAGATTTACAAGCCATTTCTTTAAGATATTTTAATCCCATGGGAGCACATCCCAGTTCCGAGATAGGGGAATTACCAATAGGTGTTCCACAGAATTTGGTACCATTTATAACACAAACAGGAGTTGGTTTAAGAGAACAACTTTCTGTTTTTGGAGATGATTATCCAACACCGGATGGCACATGTATTAGAGATTATATTCATGTGGTTGATTTAGCAAAGGCACACGTTGTAGCTTTAGAGCGGCTTTTAAAAGGAGAGAACCGGGAGAATTATGAAGTCTTTAATGTAGGTACAGGTGAGGGAAGTTCGGTATTGGAAGTTATCGCTAGTTTTGAACGGGTTTCCGGTAAGAAACTTAATTATTCTGTGGTAGAAAGAAGGCCTGGTGATATTACCACGGCATATGCGGATACTAAAAAAGCCAATGAGGTATTAGGTTGGAAAGCAGGTTCTACCCTGGACCAGGCAATGAAATCTGCCTGGGATTGGGAACAAAAAATAAGAAGTTAATCCCCAAGACCCGCTTCCAGGAATCAGTCATTTGATTTTCCTTCCAGCCATTGTAGGTACTTTTAACAGTGTTCAATAAAAAACTTTTCTGCAATATATGATGCCTGTATTCAAAGAAAGCGGTGAATTAATTAAATATGCAAGTTCGGTTCAATTATATGAAGAGCTTGTGCTACAAATTCAAAAGGATTTTAGTTTAGCAAATTTAACACTGGACCTGCCTGCTGATTGCAATCCAAATGAACTTAAGTATTTACTTCAAAAGAATATTCAATTTCTGATTGAGGAGAAGTTTTCAGATTTTTTAAATCTTCTATACGTAGTGGATTTACCAGAAGCAACAGCCAAAAAGATTCTGAATATTGGTGATCTGCACATTAGTGAGCACTATACTTTTCTCATACTAAAAAGAATTTGGCAAAAGGTATGGTTTCGGCAGAAGTATAAATAGTTGCATAAAGAATACTATATTAAAAAAACACTCTGATAAAAGGCACCAGGGGATCTGCATAAAGGCTTCTATCATTATGTAATACGTCGTATTGGATGCCAAACGTAACATTTCTTGTACTATATCCAATTCCCATAAAAAGGGCGGTAGTCCAGTAATTTTCATCCAACAAGAGAGAAGAAGAACTATAATTTGTTGTAACTCTTAATTGTTGAAGTACTGCTGATAATTGTATTGGTGGTATTGGATTAAAAAAGTTCAAAATACTTCCGCCATAAGCCGTGAATTCAGAATCTCCGAATTTAGAATATTCAAAATTCAATGATAAACCCGTTCCAAACTTTTCACTTACCTGATAAATAGCACTTGGGGCTAAAGCAATACTAAAACTATCATTTCCGAATCCCAGGCCTAATGCACCTCCATATCGCACATTTCTCCAAAACTCATTTTGTGGCTTTAATTGCTGTGAATGGGAAGTCAGAGCTGTAAAGGAGAAAACTACGGCTAGCACAAAATACTTATATCTGTATAAATGTCTAAAGCCCATAAACATGATTTTTAATTAATACACTCCTATATAAACTCATAAACTATTAATTATTGTATTTTTGATCTAATTTTTTACAATAGATTGAATTGGCGTTTATGGATAAATATTCCTTTTTAAATACTGCTCATACGTCTTTCTTTGCTGAATTATATGACAGGTATCTCACTAATCCTGACAGTGTTGAACCCAGCTGGCGAGCTTTTTTTCAGGGATTTGATTTCGGAATGGAAAGTGCATTGGATGAAGTAGGCATAGCTGATCTTAATGGCTCACCTGTGCTTGTTGATGGACAATCGGTATCTATTCCTGAAACTTTGTTCAAAGAATTTAAAGTCGTAAAGTTAATAGATGGGTACCGCAGCAGAGGTCATTTGTTTACCAGGACTAACCCTGTTAGAGAAAGAAGAAAATATGTACCAACCCTTGACATAGAAAATTTTGGTTTATCTCAGGAAGATTTGGATACTGTCTTTAGTGCCGGTGAAGTAATTGGGTTGGGTCCAAGAGAATTACGTGAAATAATCAGCCATTTGCAACGCATATATTGTGATGCCATAGGTGTAGAATATATGTATATAAGAAAGCCAGAACGTGTTCAATGGATACAGGAATGGCTGAATGTCAATGACAACCACCCTAATTTCGACGCTGACCGAAAGAAACACATACTTCGAAAACTCAATCAGGCCGTTTCTTTTGAGTCATTCTTGCACACGAAATATGTGGGTCAAAAAAGGTTTTCACTCGAGGGAAATGAATCACTTATCCCGGCAATTGATGCTGTTGTTGAAAGAGCAGCTGAAATGGGTGTTAAGCAATTTGTCATGGGGATGGCCCATAGAGGAAGACTTAACGTATTGACTAATATTTTTGGCAAATCTGCCAAAGATATTTTTAGTGAGTTCGAAGGCAAAGACTATGAGGAGGAAATTTTTGACGGGGATGTAAAATATCATTTGGGATGGACTTCTGAGCGTAAGGCTGATAATGGCAACAAAATAAATATGAACATAGCACCTAATCCTTCGCATCTGGAAACCGTAGGTGCCGTAGTAGAAGGTATTAGCAGGGCAAAACAAGATACCCATTATCCAGAAGACTTTTCTAAAGTTTTACCAATTGTAGTTCATGGAGATGCGGCTATAGCCGGACAGGGAATAGCCTATGAAGTGGTACAAATGGCTCAATTAGACGGCTATAAAACCAATGGTACTATTCATATTGTAGTAAACAATCAAATTGGATTTACAACGAATTACCTCGATGGTAGATCTTCTACATATTGCACTGATGTTGGCAAAGTTACATTAAGCCCTGTTTTACATGTAAATGCAGATGATGTAGAAGCTGTGGTTCACGCATCCCTGTTTGCTTTGGAATATAGAATGCGTTTTAAAAGTGATGTCTTTCTTGACTTACTGGGATACCGAAAGTATGGTCATAATGAAGGAGATGAGCCACGTTTTACACAACCTAAATTGTATAAAGCCATAGCCAAGCATAAGAATCCGAGAGAGATATATTCCGAGAAATTAATTTCCAATGGTATTATTAATAAGGATTTTGTTAAGGAGTTAGAACTGGAATATAAAGAAAGTTTAGAGGAAGAATTAGAGGATTCCAAAAAAGAAGATAAAACGATCATTACACCTTTTATGGCTGATGAATGGAGTGGTTTTCAAAATGTCCGTGAATGGGAAATGTTAGATCCGGTGGACACTTCGTATGATAAGGCAAAATTAACTGAAATTGCAAAGGTTATTACTGAACTGCCCAAGGATAAAAAGTTTCTGCGCAAAGTTGAAAAACTAGTGGGAGATCGCAAAAAAATGTTCTTTGAAACAGATAAGTTGGATTGGGCAATGGGAGAATTACTGGCATATGGCACTCTCCTAGAAGAGGGGTTTGATGTTCGTATGTCCGGGCAGGATGTAGAAAGAGGAACTTTTTCGCACCGGCACGCTGTAATGAAGGTAGAAGAAAGTGAGGAAGAGATTATGTTATTAAACAACCTGAATGATAATCAGGGAAGGTTTCAGATTTATAATTCACTTTTATCGGAATATGGTGTAGTAGGTTTTGATTATGGATATGCCATGGCCAGCCCAAATACATTGACTATCTGGGAAGCCCAATTTGGTGATTTTAGTAATGGGGCGCAGATAATGATAGATCAGTACATTTCCGCTGCAGAAGATAAATGGAAATTGCAGAATGGGCTTGTAATGTTCCTGCCGCACGGATATGAGGGGCAAGGTGCAGAGCACTCGTCAGCAAGAATGGAAAGATATCTTCAATTATGTGCAAGAGACAATATGTATGTCACAGATTGCACAACGCCTGCCAACTTGTTTCATTTACTAAGAAGGCAGATGAAAGCAAATTTCAGAAAACCTTTAATTGTATTTACACCTAAAAGTTTATTGCGTCACCCAAAGGCTGTCTCTAGTGTAGATGAATTTTCCGACGGATGTTTTCAGGAAGTAATAGATGATGCAAGTGCTGATATAAATAAGATTAAAAGTCTTGTCTTCTGTACAGGTAAATTCTATTATGACTTGCTTGCATTTAAAGAAGCAAATAAACGAAATGATGTTGCTTTAGTGAGAGTTGAGCAATTATTTCCTGTACCTGAGCAAAAAATGACTGCTATTATAAAGAAGTATAAAAAGGCTAATGACGTGGTTTGGGCACAAGAAGAACCAAGGAATATGGGAGCATGGAGCCATATGTTTACCCATTATACTGAGGCTCAAAAGTTTCGTGTGGCATCAAGACGTTTTTATGCATCACCTGCAGCAGGAAGCGCAGTTCGTTCTAAATTAAGACAACAGCAGATTATAGATTTCGTCTTTGATAAAACAAAAGACAATATGACAAGGCGGGTTACTAAAAGTGAATATAAGAAAGGATGAGATCTGTATTGCTCTTAATGATATTCTTTTCTATTAAATTATTCTCCCAGTCTGAGCAACCAATTTATGAAAGGTTTGTATCAGTATTTACTGAACGGTTTAACAGTGGTGATTACGATGGTATTTACGATTTATACGATGCTGGCATGAAGAATACCTATACAAGTATTGAAACCAGAAATTTCTTTGAAAAAACCATAAAAAATTTTACTGGTGATATTGAGTCCATGCAGTTTTATACACTTAGGGATGGAGCACACGTATACAGAATGTATTTTGATAAGTCCGTGGCAGATATGACAATTACATTATCTCCTCAGAGTAAAATAAATGGGTTGTTAATTTCGAAACCAAAGCTCCTGGAGATGCCTTTTTTGGAAAGAAATACAACATTCATAAGTTTACCATTTAATGGGGAATGGTTTGTATATTGGGGTGGAGTTACAGAAGAGCAGAATTATCATATTATTGAAGAGACACAGCAATATGCCTATGATATTTTAAAGGTAAAAGATGGGGCTTCTTATGAAGGAGATCCTTTGCGAAACGAAAGCTATTTTGCATTCGGTGAAGATATTATAGCACCATGTGATGGCCGTGTGGTTAAAGTTATTGATGGTGTTCCTGACAATATTCCGGGAGAAACCAATGAGCAGGAACTGACAGGAAATACTATAGTTCTGCGCACAGATAGAGATGAGTATATACTTCTGGCACATTTAATGAATAATTCAATAGTTGTTGAAGAGGGGCAGGACTTAAGAAAGGGAGATATTATGGCTAAATGCGGCAACTCTGGAAATTCAACTGAAGCTCACTTGCATTTGAGCTTGCAAAATGGGTTAGAAATGGAAGATTCAATAGGAGCCAAACTATATTTTGATCGTATTGAAGTCAATGGAGAGATAAGAATGGATTATATTCCAGTAAAAGAAGATTTTATCAGTAATAGTAATTAAAGAAACCATTATAAAAGTTTAGGCATGATTTTAGAAATGAAAGTTCCATCTCCGGGTGAATCCATTACCGAAGTTGAAATAGCAGAATGGCTGGTCAGCGATGGAGACTATGTTGAAAAGGACCAGGCAATTGCTGAGGTAGATTCTGATAAAGCTACACTGGAATTGCCTGCAGAAGAGAGCGGTACAATCACCTTGAAAGCAGAAGAAGGAGATGCGGTGGCCGTTGGGGAGGTCGTATGCCTTATAGATACAAGTGCGGAAAAACCTGAAGGCGTAGCAGTAATAGAGGAAAAAACTAAAGTTGAGAAAACAGAAGTTACTGTTAAACAAGTAGAAAAAGTTCAGGAGGAAGTTGCAAAAAAGTCCTATGCAACGGGCCAACCTTCGCCTGCTGCCAGAAAAATTCTTGATGAGAAAGGTGTTGATCCGGCAAGTATAAAAGGCACTGGTAAGGATGGAAGGATTACCAAAGAAGATGCAGTTAAATCAGTTCCTTCAATGGGGAGCCCTACAGGTGGTAAACGGGGAGAACACAGGACTAAGCTTTCTATGTTAAGGCGTAAAGTAGCGGAACGTCTGGTAGCTGCTAAAAATGAAACCGCCATGCTTACTACATTTAATGAGGTAGACATGTCGGCAGTTTTTGAATTGAGAAAACAATACAAAGAAATATTTAAAGAGAAACATGATGTAAGCCTCGGATTTATGTCATTTTTTACCAAGGCAGTGATTAGAGCTTTACAAATGTACCCTTCAGTAAATTCCATGATTGATGGTAAAGAAATGCTCTCTTTCGATTTTTGCGATATAAGCATCGCCGTTTCCGGCCCAAAAGGTCTTATGGTGCCTGTTATAAGAAATGCTGAAAATCTCACTTTCAGGGGTATAGAAGCAGAAGTAAAACGCCTTGCTTTAAGGGCGCGGGATGGACAGATTACCGTAGACGAAATGACTGGAGGTACCTTTACGATTTCTAATGGTGGAGTTTTTGGCTCAATGTTATCGACCCCAATAATAAATCCGCCTCAAAGCGGTATTCTT
The DNA here is from genome assembly GCF_947258525.1 of uncultured Eudoraea sp. Taxonomy (GTDB): domain Bacteria; phylum Bacteroidota; class Bacteroidia; order Flavobacteriales; family Flavobacteriaceae; genus Eudoraea. The sequence goes on along the minus strand of NZ_CAMYIP010000192.1, from coordinate 25,003 downwards.
GGCATGCACAATATTGTAGAACGGCCTATAGTTAAAGAAGGGGCCATAGTCATTGCTCCAATAATGTACGTTGCATTATCTTATGATCATAGAATTATTGATGGTAAAGAATCAGTAGGATTTCTGGTTGAAGTAAAAGAAGCTTTGGAAAATCCTGTAGAATTGTTAATGGAAGGCAACGTGGAACAATCGCTGGAATTGTAGATATATTTACAGGGGTATATCACCTAGATTATTTTTTAAAAATAGATTCTTGGAAGCATAGTCAATTACTGCCTTGCATTTTATTAGAATATCTGCCCCTATAATTCCGTCGACGGGCAGGGACTTATGTGCTATAAGAGCTTCATTAACATGTACCAGGTCAAAAATTACTATCTGTTGTTTTGTCTTTTTCCATTCGCCAATTTCAATTTTATTTTTTGCTGAAACCAGTGTTTCCATATCAGTAGCGCCGGCACCGGCAGCTTTAACTTCTGAGTCTTTCGAGATAAGCTTAAAATAACTGGCTTTATCAACCCCCACACAGGTATTGGAAGCACCAGTGTCTAAAATAAAACGCCCGTTCACTCCATTAATACTGGCGGTAACTTCTAAATGATTTGTATCGCCTAGAATCAATGGAATTTTGGAATATCCTTTATTTTTTAAAAGTTTTTTCAGATTACTCATCCAATATGTTTTTTGACAAAGATAATTCTATTTTTGCTCTATGATAATAACGGATACCCATACCCATTTATACAGCGAAGCCTTTGAAGAGGATAGAGATGAAGTTATACAGAATGCCATAAATAATGGTATCACACGCTTTTTCATTCCATCTATTGATGCTGCCTATACCCAATCCATGTTAGAGCTTGAGAAGCAATACCCTAAAAATATGTTTCTGATGATGGGTTTACACCCAACGCATGTTAAAGAAGATTATAAAGATGAGCTTAAACATGTTGAACTTATGTTATCAAAAAGACATTTCTATGCAGTAGGGGAGATCGGAATAGATCTCTATTGGGACAAGACTTTTTTAAATGAACAACGGGAGGCATTTAAATTCCAAATAGGACTTGCGAAAAAATATGGCCTACCCATAGTCATTCATTGCAGAGACTCATTCGATGAAATTTTTGAAGTACTCGAAGAGGAAAAATCAGAGGATCTTTTTGGAATTTTTCACTGCTTTACCGGCACCGAAGAGCAAGCCAAAAAGGCATTGGCTTATAACATGAAACTGGGAATAGGTGGGGTATTGACTTTTAAAAACGGTAAAATTGATACTTTTTTAAAAAAAATAGACTTGAATCATATTGTTTTGGAAACAGATAGTCCTTATCTGGCTCCTGTGCCCTACAGAGGTAAACGGAATGAAAGTGTATACTTACTGCTTGTTCTAAAAAAACTTTCAGAGATCTATGGTTTGGATGAAAAGCTGATTGCCGATATTACAACGCAGAATTCAAAAGAGGTGTTTGGTATTTAAAGCTTATAGAGATAAAACAGGGATATTGTTCGAATTACATACAACAAATCATAAATTTACTGAATGAGCAAAAAAGTTAGCATATTACTTATCTATACCGGAGGTACAATAGGAATGATAAAAGACTACTCTTCGGGAACTTTAAAAGCTTTTAACTTTAAGAAGTTAGTCAGTAATATCCCCGAATTAAGCCAGTTGGATTGTAATATTGAAAGTATATCATTTAAAAAACCAATAGACTCCTCCAACATGAACCCTAAGCATTGGGCGTATATAGCTACTATAATTGAAAAGCATTACGACGACTATGACGGGTTTGTTGTACTCCACGGCAGTGATACTATGAGCTACTCTTCATCGGCTTTGAGTTATATGCTTGAAAATCTCCGTAAACCAGTGATTTTTACAGGTTCACAATTGCCTATTGGAGATCTCCGCACTGACGCTAAGGAAAATCTAATCACCTCCATCCAAATAGCTGCCTTGCAGGAAAACAACCAACCGGTAATACAGGAGGTTTGTCTGTATTTTGAATATAAGTTATACCGGGCCAACAGAACTACTAAAATTAATGCCGAGCACTTTCAGGCGTTTACCTCTTTAAACTTTCCTCCTCTGGTAGAATCTGGTGTTCATTTAAAGATCAATCATAATTATCTTTTAAAAGATCAAAAAAAGAAAAAGTTTACTGCCCATAAGACTATGGACACCAATGTTGCAATTTTTAAACTCTTTCCGGGTTTTAGTCGCGAATTGCTTCGGGGAATACTGAACATTCCCAATTTAAAAGCATTAGTTCTTGAGACTTATGGCGCAGGTAATGCCCCTACTGATCCGTGGTTGTTGTCAGATATGAAGGAAGCTATAAAAAAAGGCTTGCATATTGTAAATGTAACTCAATGTTCAGGCGGTTCAGTAATTATGGGCAGATATAGTACAAGTGAAGAACTCAGGAAAATGAATCTTATAGATGGAGGAGATATCACTTCCGAAGCGGCTATCACCAAACTTATGTACCTTTTAGGCAGCAGCGTATCACATAAATCATTCAGAACAATTTTTGAAACTTCTATAAGAGGAGAATTGACCCAAAATAAAGTTCTGAAAGTTTTTTTCAAAAGTGTATCGAGGGTTCGAATCCCTTCCTCTCTGCCAGAAACAAAAAAATATTTTGTACATAGCAGAACCAAATTCAACATTTTTAACTCTGATAGGAAGGAATTGTCAAATTCGATTAAAGCAGCCTCCTAATAGTGCAAAGATTTAATTTTTTAATTGTATTTTTTTTTTATCTTTAACCCTATTAACTAACTAAATTTAAGTCTGAAAGAAATGAAAAGATTATTTACGATCCTGGCAATGGCTGGGTTATTTGTTCTAAACACAAATACGGTAAGCGCAAAAGCAAACGCAATAGTTTCCAATTTATCAGCAACGGTAGCTAATGCTGCGATAATGCTTCAAGAAGAAGCTGCAGAAGAAACAGCTAAAGGTTTCACCCAGGTTTTAAAAGAGCAGTTCATTCAAGGAGGAGCTGGTTTTATGGGGATTGTTCTATTATGTTTGATTTTAGGTTTGGCTGTTGCCATTGAAAGAATCATTTATTTGAATATGGCAAGCACCAATACTACAAAATTGAAGCAACAAGTAGAAGATGCTCTTGCATCAGGTGGTGTCGAAGCTGCAAAGGAGGTTTGCAGAAATACCAAAGGGCCGGTTGCGTCTATATATTACCAAGGTTTAGATAGAGCAGGTGAAAGTATCGAATCAGCCGAAAAGGCGGTTGTTGCTTACGGTGGTGTTCAGATGGGTCAATTAGAGAAAAATGTTTCCTGGTTGTCTTTATTTATCGCTATTGCTCCTATGTTAGGATTCATGGGAACGGTAATTGGTATGATTCAGGCCTTCCAAAAGATTAGCGCCGTAGGTAACCTTAGTGCCTCATTAATCGCGGGGGATATTCAGGTTGCATTATTAACCACGGTTTTTGGTTTGATAACGGCTATTATTCTTCAAATTTTTTATAATTATATTATTGCAAAAATAGATACTATTGTAAATGACATGGAAGACTCTTCGATCACATTGATCGATATGTTGGTGGACCACAAAAAATAAATCGCTCACTAAATAATACATATTATGAATAAAATTGTTAAAATAGTATTGGTTGTTTTAGGAGTGTTATCCGCTATACTCTGGTACCAACTACCAGGAAGAGATGTCCCTGCTTCAGAAGCAGTGGGAAGTGCAGCAATGAATTTTATGTTTATTATTACATATATTTTGTTGGGAATAGCGGTAGCTGTTAGTCTTGTATTTACGATTAAGGGTTTATTTGCGAATCCTCAAAGTCTGAAAAAAACCCTAATGGTTACCGGTGGATTTGTACTGGTGGTTATTTTTTCTTATATTCTTGCAAGTGGCACGGATGTTAGTATTGAAGAAATGGCCAATAGGGGTATTGCAACTTCAGAAACTACGATAAGAAGAATTGGGACTGGTCTCAATATGTTTTTTCTCCTTGTCCTTATAGCTATTGTAGCTATGGCCTTGGGTGCATTCAAGAAAATGACAAACAAATAAAACATTTAAGCTATGCCTAGAAGAGGAGGACCACCAGAAGTTAATGCAGGATCTATGGCAGACATTGCCTTCTTACTACTCATTTTTTTCTTAGTAACTACTACTATAGAAACAGATGCAGGGTTAGACAGGATGCTTCCGCCAATGGAGCCGCCAGATACGGACGTTGTAATTAAACAAAAGAACATTTTTACTGTAAATATCAATAAAAATGGTCAGTTGCTGGTTGAAGAAGAATTACTTGATCTTAAACAACTCAGAGGAAGAGCTATTGAATTTCTCGATAATGGAGGTGATGGAACTTGCAATTATTGTAAGGGTAAAAAAGATGCAAGTTCTTCGGATAATCCTACAAAAGCAATTATATCGCTAAAAAATGACAGGGAAACGAGCTATGGTACGTATATTACTGTTCAAAATGAATTGGTAGGTGCGTATAATGATCTTCGAAATAGAGAAGGACAGCGTCTGTATGGAAGAAATTTCACAGAAATGGAATCAGAATTTTTAAATCCTGAAACACCTTCCCGTGTTAGAGATGATTTAAAAGAAAAGGTTCAGAAAATACAGGGACTCTTTCCTCAAAAATTATCTGAGGCAGAAACATCAACTAGTAATTAACCTGGAGCTAAGTTATAATTATGGCAAAATTTAATAAGAAAAAAGATGGGGATTTACCCGCAGTATCTACGGCTTCCTTGCCCGATATTGTTTTTATGCTATTGTTCTTCTTTATGACGGTAACCGTTATGAAAGACAGCTCATTAATGGTTCAGAATACCTTGCCAAATGCAAGTGAGGTTAAGAAGTTGGAAAAAAAGGATAGGGTACTGTATATCTATGTGGGGAAACCTACACGAGAATATCAGAAGGTCTTTGGAACTGAACCAAAAATTCAACTGAATGATAAATTTGCCAATGTTTCTGAAGTTGGAGATTTTATTTTGATGGAGAGGGCTAAAAAGGCGCAGGAATTACAGAATGTTCTGACTACTGCTCTTAAAGTAGATAAAAACGCAAATATGGGTCTTATATCAGATATAAAACTAGAGTTGCGTAAAGTAAACGCTCTGAAGGTTAATTATACAACCTACGAAGGGGATGCTTTCAGAAATTTGCAGTAAAGAATTAACTTTCATACTTAATTAATTGTAAAAAGTGCTTCAAAATTTATTTTGAAGCACTTTTTTTTTGCTCTTGGTTTCGTTTATTATTTACCTTTAAAGTCCTATGCAACGCCATGTACTTTTTTTAATTTTAGGTTTCACAATTAATCTTTGTGCGCAGGAGAAAGCCGTAGTAGAAGACCTTAAATACCTTGAGGATCAATTTTACCTTGGCATAACCTATAATATTATCTTAAACAAACCTGATGGAGTTACTCAGAGTAATTTTTCTTATGGCTTAATGGGAGGATTTATAAAAGATCTGCCATTAAACAGGCGTAGAAATTTTGCAATAGGCGTGGGACTCGGTTATGCATATAATAACTATTATTCCAACTTATTCGTTGATGAAACAGAAAATGGTTTAGAATATATTGTACTTGATTCTGATATATCGTATAAGCGAAATAAATTAGATTCGCATGTTATAGAAATGCCCATTGAAATCAGATGGCGCACATCTACACCAAGTGATTATAAATTTTGGCGCATTTATGCGGGAATGAAATTAGGTTATGTTGTGAGCAGTAGATCAAAGTTTGTTTCTAACACTGCTAAAATATCATTTAATAATACTGATATCCGTAAATTTAGATATGGTCTTATGCTTAATTTTGGTTATAGCACCGTTAATGTACATGCTTATTACGCACTTAGTAATTTGTTCAACGATAATGTAAATACAGTAGAGGGAGAATCAATTGAGTTTAGACCTTTACGAATAGGAATTATCTTTTATATCCTTTAATACTAAAGCCAGAATTTGATAGTCATTAATTGTGACCCAAATCCAATTAGAAAACCAATTAATACTTCCGCCCTGCTATGTCTATTTAGATAAAGCCTGGCGGTAGCCAGAAGACCTGTCAATAGGGTAAAAAGGCTTATTGCAATAGTAATATTTATTTCAAAATGAATACTTAGAGCTATCAAAAACATAAGATAGCTACCCATGCCTGCCATATGTAAACTGGTTCTAAATCTAAGAAAAATTAAAAATAGGCAAGCAATAGTGGCGCTGAGCAATCCCACAAAGTAATAATTCACTTCCAGCGTGTAATTATTAGGAATTACCTTTATTACTATCATCAGGAGTAAAGCAATTTGGATAATTAATGGATATTTGCGTTCATTTGTTCCCGGTAAAAAAATTGAATTTACCACCCCCAGATTTTTCAATATAAGAAAGCTAATAATGGGTATGATAACTGTTAGTATAAATATGGGTAAAATGTTGCCACTTTGAAGTTCTAAGGGGCTGTACTTAGGGGTTATAACAAAATAGGTTATGGTTCCTGCAATGGGAACAAAAATGGGATGAAATAAATAAGAGATTATTTTGAAAAACAGTGTCATCAAATCTGTTTTCTTAAGCGGGCCACAGGAATACCCATTTGTTCTCTGTATTTCGCTACCGTCCGCCTCGCAATTGGATATCCCTTCTTTTTTAGCATTGCGGCTAATTTATCATCTGTTAGGGGCTTTTTCTTTTCTTCATCCCTTATAACCGTTTCTAAAATACTTTTGATTTCCCTGGTAGAAACATCTTCTCCTTCTACATTTTTCATCGATTCAGAGAAATATTCCTTAATTAATTTTGTGCCATAGGGAGTATCGACATATTTACTATTGGCAACCCTTGAAACAGTAGATACATCCATAAGAATTGCATCTGCAATATCTTTTAAGATCATTGGGCGTAATTTCCGTTCATCACCACTAAGAAAATATTCTTTTTGATATTGCATTATGGCGTTCATAGTAATAAATAGTGTCTGCTGCCGCTGTTTGATGGCATCAATAAACCATTTTGCGGAATCCAACTTCTGTTTGATGAACATAACAGCATCTTTTTGCGATTTGGATTTGTCCTTTGCACTTTTGTAACCGGCTAACATATTGCTATACTCATTTGAGATATGAAGTTCCGGTGCATTTCTTCCATTTAAGGTCAATTCTAGCTGTCCATCAACAATCTTAATAGAAAAATCCGGAACAATATGCTCAATGACCTTATTGCTGCCGGAATAAGACCCACCGGGCTTAGGGTTTAATTTTTCAATTTCAGCAACGGCTTCTTTGAGTTTGTCTTCAGTGATATCAAATTTATGAAGCAGTTTACTATAGTGTTTTTTGGTAAATTGCTCAAAGGATTTATCCAGGATATTAATGGCTAATTCAATACTTGGAGTTCTCTCTTTGCGTTTAAGCTGAAGTATGAGGCACTCATCCAACGTCCTTGCTGCAATACCCGGGGGATCCAATTCCTGAACAATTTTTAATACCCTTTCTATATCCTGCTCTTCACAATAGATATTTTGGGTAAAGGCCAAATCGTCTGCTATATCGGCCAGGGGTCTTCTTATATATCCACTCTCATCAACACTACCAACTAAAAATTCAGCAATAGCCCATTCCTGGTCATTAAGATATATGGTATTTAATTGATTAATTAGGTATTGATTAAACGAGATACCGGCTGCATATGGTATGCTCTTTTCATCATCATCCGGGCTGTAATTGCTAGTCCTGGTACGATAGTCGGGGACTTCATCGTCACTTAAATAATCATCAATATTGATATCTTCTGCTGCGATGCTTTCGCCTTCGGATGCTCCTTCATAATCTTCGTTAAAATCATCATCTAATGCACCTTTTTCTTCTTTACCTACTTCTAATGCCGGGTTTTCTTCAAGTTCTTGGTTCACTCGCTGCTCAAATGCCTGGGTAGGCAGCTGAATAAGTTTCATCAGCTGAATTTGCTGGGGAGATAGCTTTTGCGATAATTTAAACTGTAAGTGTTGTTTGAGCATAAGCTTGTATTCTTTTCCTATCTATAAAGTTAAAGAATTAATGTCATGTAGGGATTTTGGTTTTAAAACTCTGCGTTTTGCGGGGTTCTTGGAAATGGGATCACATCCCTTATGTTTCCCATTCCGGTAGCAAATTGTACCATGCGTTCAAAGCCAAGTCCAAATCCACTGTGAATGGCGGTTCCAAATTTCCTTAGATCGAGATACCACCAAAGTTCTTTTTCATCAATCCCTAATGCAGCGATTTTTTCTTTTAAGACGTCCAGTCTTTCTTCACGCTGAGATCCTCCCACAATTTCACCTATTCCCGGGAATAGAATATCCATGGCTCTTACTGTTTTCCCGTCTTCATTTAAACGCATATAAAACGCCTTTATTTTGGCAGGATAGTCAAATAAAATAACAGGGCATTTAAAATGCTTTTCAACTAAATAGCGTTCGTGTTCACTTTGTAGATCAGCACCCCATTCGTTAATCAGAAATTTAAACTTTTTCTTTTTGTTTGGCTTGCTATTCCTTAAAATTTCTATTGCTTCGGTATACGTTATTCTGATAAATTCATTATCCACTACAAATTTCAGCCTTTCTCTAAGCTTCATTTCACTTCGCTCCGCCATAGGCTTTGTTTTCTCTTCATCGAGAAGTCGTTTTTCGAGGAATGCCAAATCCTCTTCACAATTTTCTAACAGATAAGCAAGGATATTTTTAATAAAATCTTCTGCCAGATCCATATTATCCTTCAGATCATAAAAAGCCATTTCAGGTTCAATCATCCAAAACTCCGCCAGATGCCTTGAAGTATTTGAATTTTCAGCTCTGAAAGTTGGGCCAAAAGTATAGACTTTACCCAATCCCATAGCATACGCTTCTGCTTCAAGCTGACCAGAGACGGTTAGATTGGTTTCCTTTCCAAAAAAATCTTCTTTATAATTTACGTCACCATTATCTGTCAAAGGGGGATTTTTTGGATCTAGTGTACTCACTCTGAACATTTCACCTGCTCCTTCGGCATCTGAACCTGTAATTATCGGGGCATGAAAATAGTAGAATCCGTTTTTTTGAAAATATGCATGTATCGCAAAACTAAGGGCAGATCTTACACGCATTACAGCAGCAAAGGTATTTGTGCGTATCCTCAGATGTGCATGTTCCCTTAAAAACTCCATAGAATGTTTTTTGGGTTGAATGGGATAGCTATCCGGATCGGAGAGGCCATGTACAGAAATTTCTTCTGCTTGTATCTCAACGTTTTGTCCTTTTCCCAAGCTTTCCACAAGGACACCCCTTATTTTTAAGGCAGCACCTGTTGCAATTTTCTTTAGTAATTCTTCATCGAATTGCTCGAAATCAACCACACATTGAATGTTTTGAATAGTGGAACCATCATTCAAAGCAATAAACCTATTGCTTCTAAATGTTTTAACCCATCCATTTACTTCTACCTTCTGTTTTAAAGGGGGTGACTGAAGTAGCTCATTTATGCCGTATGATTTCATATGAGATCAGTTCTAAATTTAAATGGCAAAGATAACTTATTGATAAAATATACAGCTTTAAACAACTTATAAAATGGCTATCGAATACCATTGACTTAATCTTGCGATCTGCTTCTGGGCAACTCCTCTTTTGGTAGAATATCTATTTGAGGCTTTTTTAGAACTTGCTTGTTAGCGATGCTTCGTTCTAAGGAAAGAAGTAGTGAGGGAAGCAAAATTAAATTGGCTAACATGGCAAAGAGCAGTGTAGCTGATACCAACGCGCCCAAGGCCACTGTGCCTCCAAAACTGGAAATAGTAAATACTGAAAAGCCAAAGAAAAGGACAATCGAAGTATAAAACATACTTACACCGGTCTCTCGTAAAGCGGCATAAACCGATTTTTGAATTCGCCAATGGTTAGCTGTCAGTTCTTGTCTGTACTTTGCCAGAAAGTGAATGGTGTCATCAACTGATATTCCGAATGCAATACTAAAAACCAATATTGTAGAAGGTTTAATGGGTACACCAACAAAACCCATAACACCGGCAGTAATGGCCAACGGCAGGAGATTTGGTATTAAAGAAATAACAATCATTCGGAATGAACGGAATAAATAAGCCATAAATAAAGCTATTAAAAGAATAGCCAGGGATAAAGAAAGCACTAAATTCTTTACTAAATATTTCGTGCCTTTTAAAAAAAGTAACGCTTTTCCGGTCACAAAAACATTGAATCGATCTGCTGGAAATATCTTGGTAATTTCATCAAGGATCGATTTTTCAATTTCTTCCATTTCCTCTGTAGGAACATCTTTGATAAAGGTGGTAATCCTTGCAACCTGCCCGGTACTGTCAACAAAATTTTCAATTAAGCCCTCATTTCCCTGAGATTTTCGGGCAACATCCATAATGAAATTGTATTCCTGAGATGTGGGGAGTTGGTAATATTTAGGAATTCCGCTATAAAAAGCCTGCTTTGAATACTTTACAATATTAACTACGGATATGGGTTTGGATAATGAAGAGGTCTCTTCAATCATTTCCCCCAACTGATTCATTTTTTTCAGTGTAACGGGCTTTAGCACCCCTTTTTTTCTTTCTGTATCTATAACAATTTCAATAGGCATAATTCCATTGAACTCTTCATCAAAAAATTGGATGTCTTTATAAAACCCGGTGTTTTTAGGCATATCTTCAACAAGATTTCCGGAAATTTTGATTTGATAAATTCCAATGATACTAATTATTAATGCTATCAAAGAGATGGAATAAATAGCAATCCTTTTTTCTCGTACTATATGCTCCATCCAGTTTACAAAAGCATCTATCCATTTTTTGTTGAGGTGTTTCAGATGTTTTGATTTTGGCGGGTACATAAAACTATACACGATTGGTATAATAAGTATGGAAAGCATAAAGATGCACAATATATTAATAGAGGCTACTATACCAAATTCAGTCAAAAGTTTACTGTCTGTTATTATAAAGGTGGCAAAACCACAAGCTGTGGTGACATTCGTCATTAGCGTTGCATTACCAATTTTTGATATGACCCTCTTTAATGATAAAGCCTGATTTCCATGTTTTTTAACTTCCTGTTGATATTTATTGATGAGAAAAATACAATTTGGAATCCCAATTACTATGATTAGCGGAGGAATAAGGGCTGTTAAAACGGTTATTTCATATTGCAAGAGTCCAAGGATCCCAAATGCCCACATAACGCCAATTAGGACTACACACATGGAAATTAGCGTTGCCCGAATACTGCGGAAGAAGAAAAAGAAAATTAAGGAAGTAACAATTAGTGCTCCAGCAATAAAAATTCCTATTTCATCAATAATGTGTTGCGTATTCATTGTTCGTATATACGGCATTCCGGATACTCGAACATCCATTTTGGTTTCATTTTCAAAATCAGATATAAGCGTATGGAGGTCTTTTAAAATAAAGTCCTTCCGAACAGAAGTATTTACAATATCCTTGTCTAAATAGACAAGTGTTCTTATGGTTCCTGTTTCTTTATTATATAACAGGTTATCATAAAACGGTAAGTTATTGAACAGATAATTGGTTAGGCTGTCTACTTCAGTATTATTAATGGGAGTTTGTTCAATTAAAGGACGCAGAACGAATTGCTTTTCCTTTTTGTCCCTGATGAGTTCCTTGAGATTATCTATAGATACGACAAAGTCTACTTCCGGAAAAGCTGCCAATTGTTTGCTTAATCTGTTCCATCTGTTAAAATTATCAACTTCATAAAACAAACTGTCTTTAATTGCAAAAGCAATTGTATTACCTTCTTCACCAAATTTTTCAAGAAAATCTTCATAGGCAATATTCAGGGGATGATCATCCGGGAGTAAATTCGCCTCAGAAGTCGAAAATTGCATGTTCTTCCATTGAAAACCCAGGAAAACGGTAAAGGAAGCGATTCCCAATAAAATAAGAATTCTGTTTCTAAGAATTATTCTTCCAACCTTTGCCCAAAACCCACTCGTAATCTTCGAAACCATACTATTAATTAAAAATTGATTGTGTTTTTTATGAACACTCAGGTCTGAAGACCAATTCAATTGGCATAAGCTTTATTTGCTATTGCTTTTTTAACCGCGGCAAAGGTAGAAAACAAGGAGCACTGTACCTAGAAACCGGCTGTAAAATAGTGAATACCAACCTTTAAATCAGAAAGGACTATATTCTAAAGAATTTATGTAAATTGAGCGGTAGTAAAATTATCCATTAGAAAATTCCACTAAAATGGGTTAAAAGAAATGATGCCATGACCGATGATAAAAACTATAGTAAAATTGCAATTATACTATATAGAGTTTTAATTGTCATTTCTGCTATCATCGTTATTGCAGCGATTATTGCTATTTATTTTGAAGGATAGAGCTAAATTTCCTTTATGAATTAATAGCCGATATACAAATAATTAGCTGCCATGACAGTGCTGTATGCCTTTTGGAAATTCACGATTTATACTTTCATGATCTCTGCTTCCTTGACATCAAGTATTTTGTCTATTTTTTCAGTATAGGAGTCGGTCATTTCCTGAATATCTATTTCTGCATTTTTTTCAAGATCTTCTGAAATCCCCAGGTGTTTTATTTCTTTATTTGCTTCCTGCCTTGCACTGCGAACACTTATTTTAGCATCTTCCGCTTCCGCTTTCGCTTGCTTTACTAATTGTATTCTTCTTTCTTCAGTCAGAGGAGGAACATTAATTATTACAACCTCTCCATTATTCATTGGGTTAAAACCAAGATTGGCATTCATAATAGCTGTTTCTATTTCTGTCAGCAAACTTTTTTCCCAAGGCTGAACAGAAAGTGTTCGTGCATCGGGCGTATTTATATTAGACACCTGTGATAAGGGAGTTTGAGAGCCATAATACTCCACCATCACCGTCGATAACATGGAGGGGTTAGCTTTCCCTGCTCTAATTTTAACTAATGCCTTTTCCAAATGTAATATGGCTCCATCCATACTTTCTTTGGCGGTTTCCAAAATGAATTTAACATCTTCGTCCATAATAAATTTTATAACTTATTTTACACTAACTATACCAACTAAAGATCCACTACCGTTCCAATATTTTCACCTGATACTATTTTAAGGAGATTACCTTTTTTATTCATATCAAAAACAACAATTGGAAGATTATTCTCCTGACTTAGCGTGAAAGCCGTCGTATCCATGACTTTTAAACCTTTGGTAAGTACATCATTAAAACTAATAGTTTCAAACTTAGTAGCCGTTTTATCTTTTTCAGGATCACTGGTGTAAATACCATCCACTCTTGTGCCTTTTAAGATTACGTCTGCTTCAACTTCAATTGCCCTTAAAACTGCAGCAGAATCTGTTGTGAAATAAGGGTTTCCGGTACCTCCTCCAAAAATGACTACGCGTCCTTTTTCCAAATGGCGCATAGCTCTTCTTCTTATAAAAGGTTCTGCAACTTCGTTGATCTTTATAGCAGATTGTAATCTTGTTTGTACACCATTGAGCTCCAAAGCACTTTGTAATGCCAGGCCGTTTATGACCGTTGCCAGCATCCCCATATGATCTGCCTGAACCCTGTCCATTCCATTACTTGCACCCGCCAGTCCTCTAAAGATATTTCCTCCTCCAATGACAATTGCTACTTGAACCCCCATGTCTACCACTTCCTTTATTTCCTGGGCATATTCAGCCAGTCTCGCGGCATCAATCCCGTATTGCTTGTTGCCCATTAGTGCTTCACCACTGAGTTTAAGAAGTATTCGTTTATATAGCATATTGTCCTAAGCTGATTTGCAAACAAAAATAATCAAAAATATTTATGAGAAGTCTTCGTTAATAGGTTTAATGTTCATCTTAATTTTTTGCTAACAACCAGCATGATCTAGATTAATTTTAATAATCTTGTTTTTTTAAACATCATATCTCAGGCATACATGAAAAAATTATTTATCCCATATGTTTTCCTTGTATTATTATATGGTTGCGGAGCTTCAAAATCTGTATTATCTGAAGATGATGCAGTTATTGAAACAACTATAGATTTAGTTAATGTTGATAATGATAGAGTTAGTGTAACTATTGATCCGGGATCATTCAGTAAACAAGACATTTCTTTTTTTATTCCAAAAACAGTTCCTGGAACATATAGTGAAGATAACTACGGCAAGTATATTGAGGACTTGAAAGCGTATGATTATCAGGGTAATGAACTTTTAGTTACTTCAATCGGAACCAATGAATGGAATATCTCCAATGCCACCAAATTGGATAAGATCTCCTATTATGTTACGGATACTTTTGATACTGAAAGTGAATTAAACGATCCGGTATTTTCTCCTGCAGGAACAAATATTTTAAAGGATAAAAATTTTGTTTTGAACCTTCATGGCTTTGTAGGTTATTTTGAAGGATTCAAGGAAGTGCCATATGAGTTAATCATTTCTTCCCCTTCACACCTGGTGCCCACTACATCATTAAATAAAAAGCAGGATGATACTAACAGCACAACAGATATCTTTCATGCTTCCAGATATTTTGAAGTAGTAGATAACCCTGTACTATATGCTGAAGAAAACATTGTTTCGTTTGTTATAAATGATATTACAGTTAATTTGAGTGTTTATTCTCCGAATAACCGTTATGCGGCAACAGATCTAAAAGAAAGTATGGAGCGTATGATGCAGGCTCAAAAGGCATTTCTTGGTGAGATTGACGGGACTAAGGAATATAATATTCTGTTATATTTATCTACCCTAGATCAAAATGATGCTTCAGGATTCGGGGCTTTGGAACATCATACATCCACCGTTGTAGTGCTTCCGGAGCAAATGCCACTGACAACTCTGGAAAAAGCAATGATAGATGTTGTTTCACATGAATTTTTTCACATTGTTACCCCCTTGAATGTGCATTCAAAGGAAATTCAATTTTTTGATTTTAACGATCCTAAAATGTCCCAGCATCTATGGATGTATGAAGGAACTACAGAATATTTCGCCAACTTATTCCAAATCCAACAAGGGCTGATTGATGAGGCCGATTTCTTCACCCGAATTGTGGACAAAATAAGTAATTCCAAATCCTATGACGATGAAATGTCATTTACGACTATGAGTAGAAATATTTTGGAAAACCCTTATAAAGGAAACTATGCCAATGTATATGAAAAAGGAACCTTATTAAATATGAGTTTGGATATCAGGCTCAGGGACTTAAGCAATGGAGAAAAAGGAGTTTTGTGGTTAATGAAAGAACTTTCAAAAAAATATGACGATGACACACCATTTGAGGATGATGAAATTATAGACGAGATCGTGGCAATGACCTATCCTGAGATCAGATCGTTTTTTGATTTATATGTTAAAGGTAATACCCCATTGGATTATGATGAGATTTTTGCCTCGGTTGGATTAATGACAAAGGCTACTCAGGAGCGAACCGGTTATTTTTTAGATGGAGAAATTCCCTTTATAGATATTGATCCGAACAATAATGACGCAATATTTATTAGAAGTGGCATTGAATTAAATACTTTCTTTACAGATCTTGGGGCACAAGGAGGGGATACAATACAAAGTATAGATGGGATGCCAATTTCATTAGAATCTATCAGGCCTATTATTGGGCAAAGTTTTGGATGGACATCTGACAGGCAAATCACGATGGTTGTTAAACGCGGTGAAGAAGAATTAACATTACAGGGAAAAGTTGGAACACCGACACTAAGGGTAACTACAATTGTGCCAATAGATAGCCTGGAAAACAGCCCTGAATCCAAACTCAGGAAAGCTTGGCTAAAAGGCTAAAGATCTCTCCAGGAATAGTGAATGCATTCATAGCCCGTAGACCGAGGATTGACATACAGATCAAAAAAAACCACTTTTTAAAAAGAAAAGTGGTTTTTTAATAATTTGAATAGGTGTTTTAGCCTAAAGCTAACCTTTCAAAACCTGTTATTTCCAATTCAGGACTTACAGATTGAATGTATTGAGAAACACTCTGCTTACTATCTTTAATAAAAGCCTGATTAACAAGAGTGTTGTCTTTAAAGAAACGTTTTAATTTTCCTTTTGCAATATTGTCCAGCATGGCCTCTGGCTTACCTTCCTGACGCAGTTGATCTTTGGCTATTTCAATTTCCTTGTCAATAACGGATTGATCTACTTCCGATTCATTAAGTGCTACAGGATTCATAGCTGCTGCCTGCATTGCTATATCTTTGGCGGCTACATCTGCACCTTCAACCACATTTGAAAGCCCGACCAAAGTGGCGATCTTGTTACCTGCATGAATATAGGATCCTACATAAGGAGCATTCAGTTTTTTAAAGCCACCAATTTCAATTTTTTCACCAATTACACCCGTTTGTTCAGTAAGCTTTTCCTTTACAGAAATACCGTTGTAACTCGCGTTTAGGAATTCATCTTTACTGTCAAAAGCAAGTGCAAGCTTAGCCAGCTCATTAGCCAGGGCAACAAAACTGTCATTCTTGGCAACAAAATCAGTTTCACAATTAAGTGAAATTAAAACTCCACTTGTTTTGTCAGGATTAACATGAGCTATAGTTGCCCCTTCAGATGAATCTCTGTCTGCTCGCTTTGCAGCCACTTTCTGACCTTTTTTTCGAAGAATTTCGATAGCTTTTTCAAAATCTCCTTCAGCTTCAACAAGTGCATTTTTGCAGTCCATCATTCCTGCACCAGTTGTCTTTCTTAAATTATTAACTTCTGCGGCGGTAATTTTTACCATTTTATTTTCTTTTTATTGAACATGTTCGCTCATGTTCAGTTGTAAATTATTTAATAAATCTTTACTTATTCTACTCCTCCTTTAGCTTTTTCCTGCCATTCTTTCAATTCGTCCCAGTTACCATCAGCAGCCATTTTTGCTTGTTTTGGCCAGGAATCCGGATCTAAATGCGCCATTCTGGAACTCGCTTCAATCAGAATTTCCTTGATTTTATCTGCTTTTGCCTTGGCTAATTTTGCATATGAATCAATACCTGCCTTGCTAAGTGCTTCGGCTGCTTTTGGACCAATACCCTCAATCTTTGTAAGATTGTCTGCTTCTGCTTTTGCCGCTTTTTTAACTTCGGCTTTTTCTTTCTTTTCAGTTTTCGGTGCAGCTTCTTCTTTTACCTGTTTAGGGGTTTCTTCTACTTTAGCGGTTTCAACTTTTTCTTCTTTCGTAGCTTTAGCTTCCACCTCAGTTTCTTTCTCAACTTTTTCCACAACCTCTGTTTCAGTAGTGGCCGCAGTTTTTGGATCAGCACCTTCTTTTTCCGCCTGTTTTTCGGATTTACGCTCTTCCAGACCTGCTGCAATTGCATTTGTAACTTCCGTTAATATCACATTGATGGATTTGGATGCATCATCATTTGAAGGAATTACATAATTGATAGGTCTCGGATCCGAGTTGGTATCAACCATAGCAAATATTGGAATATTTAATTTTTGGGCCTCCTTTACAGCAATATGCTCTCGCATAGTATCTACAACAAACAAAGCGCCAGGTAAACGGGTCATATCTGAGATTGAGCCCAGGTTCTTTTCCAATTTAGCACGAAGACGATCTACCTGTAATCGTTCTTTTTTGGAAAGCGTATTAAACGTTCCATCTTTCTTCATCCTATCAATAGAAGCCATTTTTTTAACGGCTTTTCTAATAGTCACAAAGTTTGTCAACATACCTCCCGGCCATCTTTCAGTGATATAGGGCATATTTACATTGGCAACTTTCTCGGCAACAATATCTTTTGCCTGTTTCTTTGTAGCTACAAATAAAATCTTCCTTCCGGACGCTGCAATTTTAGACAAGGCTTCATTTGCCTCCTCCAATTTAGCAACCGTTTTATATAAATTGATTACGTGAATTCCATTCCGCTCCATGTAGATGTAAGGAGCCATATTCGGATTCCATTTTCGTGTTAGGTGTCCAAAGTGCACACCTGCTTCCAATAATTCTTTTACTTCAGCTTTCTTAGCCATTTTTATACTTAGTTTACGTTCTTTTGAATTAGCAATGATGAAGTGGTATTCCTTTTTAGGGGAAAGCCTCCATCATTTAGATGCTAAACTAAATTTTTTCTATACCTCCTTTTATTGACACTCAAATATAAGTAGTCTGGAGGCTTAGATTTTTAATTGTCTCTACAAGAAGAGACTTTCAATGAACTTGGGTTAAAATCCTGAATTCGTTCCAGGACTATATTTTATTTTATCGTTTAGAGAATTGGAATTTCTTCCTTGCTTTCTTCTGTCCAAACTTTTTACGTTCAACCATTCTGGGATCTCTGGTAAGTAAACCTTCAGGTTTTAATAACTCTCTGTTTTCGGCCTCAATCTCACATAGACCCCTGGACAAGGCTAAACGCACTGCTTCTGCCTGACCTGTTATTCCACCTCCGTAAACATTAACTTTAACATCATAATTGTCTACGGTATTGGTTAAAGCAAAAGGCTGTTTAACTTTGTATTGTAGTGTTGCAGTAGAAAAATAATCATCTAATGCTCTGTCATTAACAGTAATCTTGCCTTTCCCTTCAGAAATATATACGCGTGCGACTGCAGTTTTTCTTCTACCTATTTTATGAATTATGTCCATCTAATTAAGGTCATTTAAGTTAATAGCCTTTGGTTTTTGTGCTTCCTGATCGTGATCAGTTCCGGCATAAACTCTTAAGTTTCTAAATAATTCGGCTCCCAGCTTATTTTTTGGAAGCATGCCTTTTACTGCTTTCTCAATAATACTTGCAGGATTTTTATCTAAGAGTTCCCGAGCAGTGGTTGATCTTTGACCTCCGGGATAGCCAGTATACCTGAGATAGGTCTTGTCTTCCCATTTATTTCCACTGAGTTGAATTTTTTCCGCGTTCACTATGACAACATTGTCCCCGCAATCAACATGTGGTGTAAAACTTGGTTTATATTTGCCTCTTAAAATTTTTGCCACCTTGGAAGCAAGTCTTCCTAAAGTTTGCCCTTCAGCATCAACTAATAACCACTGTTTTTCAACCGTATTCTTATTAGCAGATTTGGTCTTGTAGCTCAATGTATCCACTACTTTCTATTTATTAATTAAACACTCCGATCCCGATTAACGGGCTGCAAATGTACAACTATTAAGTTTAAATGCAAACCCTTGTTTCTCAATTTTTTTAAAATAATTAGGTGTTCTTTATTCTGATAAAAGGGGCAAGATTTTGATTGTTATAGATAAGGATAAACAAAAGACTGTTGATTTTTACTTTAAAATCTTGGTTAAAGCAGCTAACCAGGCATACTATATAGCAATATTTTACGTTTTTCAACTGATGAAATATTAATAAACCCAAAAAAATGAAACGTAACCTATTATCCCTTTTTATTGCAACTGCTTTATTATTCTCATGCTCATCAGACAAAGATGATACTAATCAAGATAATGATATTATTGGGTCCTGGGATTTAACCGCATTGGAAATTGATGACAGTACAGCAAGTGACGATGAAAAATTTGCACGAGATATTTTGAATTTTTTATCTGCCTTAGACTGCTCACTTATGACGATTACCTTTAATGCAGACCAAACTGTTATTACCGAAAACTCGGGAAATTACCTGGATATAAATGTAAATACAGGAGGAACAGGGCTTGATGTTCCATGTCCTACAGAGAAAGATACAAGTGTAGATAATTATCTTTATGAAGGAGGAGTGCTTACCTATATAGACGAGAATGAAATGGAGACTACGGTCAGTGTAACTATTTCCGGAAACACGATGAGGGTAAATGCTGTGGAATTAGATTTTGCCAATTTTGATGATGGTGGTGAATTGATCTTTACAAAAAGATAATTAACATCTAGACCAATAAAGATTACTTAAAACCCTTTGTATTTTTCAAAGGGTTTTTTGGTATCAGTGCGCTTCCAGCCAATTTTTACCAATACCCAGCTCTACATCCAGGGGCACAAGGAGTTCATAAGCATTTTCCATTTCGGTTTTGATCATAGCCTTTAGATCTTCCAATTCAGGGTTATAAATATCAAAGACTAGTTCATCATGAACCTGAAGAAGCATCTTCGACTTATATTTCCCCTCAGCAAGTTTTTTATGGATATTGATCATGGCAATTTTAATGATATCGGCTGCGCTACCTTGTATGGGTGCATTAACGGCATTTCTCTCTGCAGCACCCCTTACAATGGCATTACTGCCATTAATATCTTTTAAATAGCGTCTTCTTCCCAGTACAGTTTGCACATAACCGTGCTCTCTGGCAAAATCTATTTGATCACTTATATAATTTCGCAATTTTGGATACGTCTTGTAGTATGTATCAATTAGTTCCTTAGCCTCAGTCCGGGATAAATCTGTTTGATTGCTCAATCCAAAAGCCGATACCCCGTAGATTATGCCAAAATTTACAGTTTTAGCATTACTTCTCTGATCTCTCGTAACTTCTTCCAGAGGAACGTTAAAAACTTTTGAAGCAGTTGAGGCGTGAATATCTTCCCCATTTTTAAAGGCTTCAATCATTGTTGTTTCTTTACTAAGAGATGCAATTATCCGGAGTTCTATTTGAGAATAATCCGCTGCTAATAGGATGTAATTATCATCTCTTGGAATAAATGCTTTACGCACTTGTCTGCCTCGTTCCGTCCGTATTGGTATGTTTTGAAGATTAGGATTATTACTACTTAATCTTCCTGTGGCAGCTACAGTTTGCATATAATCTGTATGTACTCTGCCTGTACTTTCTTCGACCTGTTCCGGCAATGCATCAATATAGGTGCTCTTTAATTTGGCCAGACCTCTGTAATTCAGGACATCTTTAATAATATCGTGTTCTTTAGAAAGAGAAGAAAGTACATCTTCTGAGGTGGAATACTGGCCTGTTTTCGTTTTTTTGGGTTTGTCGACAAGCTTTAACTTATTAAACAAAATTTCACCTAACTGCTTTGGTGATGCTATATTAAATTCTTCACCAGCTTCCTTATAAATCTTGACTTCCAGATTCTTTATATCCTCATCCAGATCTTTTGAAAGTGAATGGAGGAATTCCTTATCAAGGTTTATCCCCTCCAACTCCATATCTGCTAAAACACTTAATAAAGGAATCTCAATGTTCCTGAACAGTTCTTCCGTTTTAGCTTCACTTAGTTCCTTGGCAAACAGTTTTGCTAATTGAAATGTTATATCTGCATCTTCTACTGCATACTCTGTTTGTTTATCTAAACTAACATCGCGCATGCTTAATTGATTTTTACCTTTTTTCCCAATAAGCTCGGTAATAGATATGGGTGTATAGTTCAGGTAAGTTTCCGATAATACATCCATATTGTGACGCATATCCGGATTTATAAGGTAATGAGCCAGCATTGTATCAAACAACCCTCCTTTAACGGTAAGATTGTACTTGTGAAGTACTTTAATATCATACTTTAAGTTCTGACCAACTTTCTCTATGTGTTCAGCTTCAAAAAATGGGCGGAGCTGTTCAATTAATTCCTGTGCATTTTCTCGTCCTTCCGGGAAAGGAATATAAAAACCTTTGTGCGCTTCCCAGGAAAAAGCGATTCCCACGAGTTCGGCTACAAGAGAATTTAAAGAAGTTGTTTCTGTATCAAAACATACCTTAGTTTGCTTCATTAGATTTTGAAGGAATAATTTCATACCCATTCCCGGAGAGATACTCTGATAGACATGGGCTACGTCATTTATGGTTTTTCTGCTGGAAAATTCTTTTAAAGTCGCCGGAGATTCTCCATCACTTCCAAATAGGGAAAACTGACCGCTTCCTGCAGCCTGCAACTCTTTTTTAGGTTTCTGCTCCTCGCTGTTGCCTTTGGCTACTGCTTCATCTGATTCCTCTGAGAAAATTCTTAAGAATTGTTCTTTAAGCCTTCTAAATTCTAATTGCTCAAATATTTTTTGTACTTCTTCGCTATTGGGTTCAGATAGTTCGTAATCCTTTGCATCAAAAGTAACATTACAAGTAACACAAATTGTGGCTAACTTTCGCGACAGTCGGCCCAACTCGGCATTTTCTTCCACCTTCTCTTTCATTTTTCCCTTTAACTTATCCGTGTTCGCAAGCAAACCTTCAAGAGTGCCAAATTCTGCGATAAATTTTTTCGCAGTTTTATCTCCAACTCCCGGAAGTCCCGGAATATTATCACTGGCATCACCCATCATTCCCAAATAGTCGATCACTTGTTCGGGGCGTTCTACTCCAAATCGAGTTTGTATTTCAGGGATACCCCAAATTTCAACGCCATTACCCATTCGGGAGGGGCGGTACATAAAAATATTTTCTGATACCAATTGTCCGAAATCCTTGTCGGGTGTAACCATGTATACTTTGTATCCTTCTTTCTCAGCCTGTTTGGCTAATGTGCCAATAATGTCATCGGCTTCCAAACCAGATACCTCTATACAAGGAATATGCATGGCTTTAAGAATGTCCTGTATTATTGGTATTGCCACCCGAATGGCATCCGGTGTCTCAAGACGGTTTGCCTTGTACTCTGCAAATAATTCTGTACGCTCCGCACTGCCGTCCTTATCAAAACAAACAGCGAGGTGGTCTGGCTTTTCCCGTTTTATAACGTCAAACAGGGAATTTATAAACCCCATGATTGCCGAAGTGTCCATTCCTTTAGAATTTATCCTGGGATTTTTAATCAGGGCATAATATCCCCTAAATATCAGAGCATATGCATCCAATAAAAAAAGTCTTTTCTGGTCTGCCATTTTTAGAGTTCTTGTAGAATTTCAAATCTACAAAGTTTAAGTGCTTTAGTAAAGTATTTAAGTGCTTATATGACTTCTTGCTGTGTTATTACTATGTCCTTTTTCGGAATAGACCCTGTAAGTGAAACCCGGCTGAATACAATAGCCTCCCGTCTCTCCTTTTTTATTAATGGCAATAAAGCCAATTTGGAAATCCAGTTTCTCCTTGTTTTTCTCAATGATTCGTTTCACGCCTTCCTCACATGCCTGCTGTGGGGTTTTGCCTTGTCTCATTAATTCAACAATAAGAAAACTCCCTACGGTGCGGACTACTTCTTCGCCAACGCCGGTGGCTGTGGCCCCGCCAACTTCATTGTCAATAAACAATCCGGCTCCAATTATCGGGGAATCGCCTATTCGTCCTGCCATTTTATAAGCCATTCCGCTGGTTGTGCAGGCCCCCGCAATAGCTCCTTTATTGTCAATCGCAAGCATCCCAATGGTATCATGATTTTCTATGTTTATTATAGGTTTGTAATTTGAAGTTTTTTTCCATTCTATCCATTCTTCCCTGGACTTCTCTGTAAGTAAGTTTTCTTTTTTAAAACCCTTTTCATAAGCAAACATTTCTGCCCCCTTTCCTGCGAGCATTACATGAGGGGTATCTTCCATAACTTTTCTGGCAACTGAAACGGGATGGACTATATTTTGAAGGTACACAACGGCCCCACAATTGCTATCTTTATCCATTATACAGGCATCCAAAGTAACATTGCCTTCCCTGTCGGGCCTGCCCCCTTTACCTACAGATTGATTTTTAATATCTGCTTCTTCAATCATTACTCCCTGTTCTACTGCATCTAAAGCGCTGCCGGCATTACTAAGAATTTGCCAGGCTTTATCTGTTGCATTGGGTACATCCCATGTTGCAATTACAATAGGTTTTACTATTTCATTGACCGATTCTTGTTTCTTACCTGTTTCGCAGGCCGAAAAAATTGAAGCAGAAAAGATACCGGCAGTACTTAAGGAAGAATTTTTTAAAAATTTTCTACGTTTCATGTGGCAGGGTTGCTTATTTTTATCTGTTTAAATATATGAAATGATCGTAGAAGTATGTGCTAATTCTTATCAATCTGCTGTCAATGCAGAGGAAGCTGGTGCCGATAGGATAGAGCTCTGTTCCGAATTGGCCGTCGGAGGTATAACCCCGTCTTACGGTTTAATAAAGAAGGTGTCGGAAAATCTTGCTATTCCAATTCATGTTTTAATTAGGCCGCGTAGCGGTGATTTCACTTACTCAGGGGATGAGTTTGAGATTATGAAAACAAACATTGCACTTTGTACCGATCTTGGTGTATCTGGAATTGTTTCAGGAGTTTTGTATTCCAATGGGACTCTGGATAAGGACCGAACCGCAGAATTAATTTCTATGGCAGGGGATTTACACTTTACTTTTCACAGGGCATTTGACTGGGTAGAAGACCCATTAAAAACACTATTGGAACTTGAAGATTTAGGTGTCGATTGTGTTTTGACATCCGGAGGCAGACAAAAGGCAGAAGAGGCTATAAATGAGCTCATCTCCTGGAAAAAGAAAGTAAAAAAATGTATTATTATGCCAGGCGGTGGAATACGCAATCGCAATGTGTTGCTTTTCAAAAATAATGGATTTGAAGCAATACATCTTTCCGGATCAATGTTTAATAAAACACTTGAAAAAACCCCTGAACCTTCAATGAACAATGCCTCATACCTGAGAGATGATGAAATAGCCTTAACCGACCCTGAGATAATACGCACTCTGGTTCAAAGCGTTAAATAAAGACAAAGATTTAAACAATACTCTGTTAAAGAAATATATTTGTAAAAAAAGCATATGCTGCGCTGGATAGTTTTTGTAATAGTTTATTTTATTCTGGGATTCTACACCCTGCAAGCCCTGAAGACTGTAAGCAGGTTTCCATGGGTTTATTTTGTATTTGCAGCGATGTCCTTGCTTGTACTTGGTAACTTTATTTTTCAATTCACTTTCGGCGAAGAAAGCGGAAGGGTACTAAGCAGGCCAAAAAGTTATGCTTTTGGGTTTTTAATAGCGATTCTTACTTTCAAAATAATCACCATAATATTTCTTTTTTCTGAGGACATTTTCAGATTTATTGCCGCAGGGTATCATAAATTTTATGGTACAGACAGGGAATTCAGCCTACCGGAGCGGAGGAGGTTTTTAAGCCTAATTGCAATGGGTATTGCAGCA
>NZ_CAMYIP010000191.1 GCF_947258525.1 uncultured Eudoraea sp. | reverse complement strand
ACCAGCACCAGAACCCAGTAGAACTTAGGGCCTTTAAGTATCTAAAGGAACAGTCACACATCCTACTAGATAGAACCGGAGCCCCACCTAACTTCTGGTATTTTGCATTGGTATGGCTATGTCTCATCCATAATTACTGTGCCGACCCAACACTTAACTTCCGAGTACCACACGAACGTCGTTACGGAATAACGCCTGACATTTCATGCCTGCTACAGTTCCTGTTCTTCCAACGAGTATTGTACTTAGACCACGAGGAAACATGGCCTAACTGTAAGGAAAGACCAGGACGTGTCATCGGAATTGCACGAAATGTTGGTGACCAGTTAACGTACTGGATCTACGATGAATACACGCGCAATATCGTAGCTCGCAGTGTTCTGAAGCCATACACAATTAACAAACGTGTTACTTGGGATCCCAAACTTCAACCGCGTACTGTACCCACTGCTTCATCTAACAATGAATCCTATCCGCGCGTACTTAGCACACCGGATATGGACACTTATGACCAAGTTGAACCTGAACCAGAGCCAACTTTGTTCGACGCTGTCGATCCAATCAAATCACCTTCACACAGCATAGAACAAGACAATGAACATCCCGATGATAACACCTGTCGTAATAGGAACTTCTAAAAAGCGGGAAAAGACCAGGCCTACGCCTCGCATTTGTCCAGCGATATATGTAAAGGATACGAGGAGGGCGCAAATTACGGCCACTGTTCTCGCAATGTTGGAATAATATCGATCCCCTATAAAATCAGGGACTGTAAATTTTCCGAATTTTCTAAGATAGGGGGCGAGCAAGAGGGCCAATAAGACATAGCCGCCCGTCCAGCCCATCAGGTAAACAGAACCGTCATAGCCAACAAACGAGATAAGTCCGGCCATACCCAGGAAGGAGGCGGCAGACATCCAATCCGCTGCTGTCGCCAGGCCATTTGCCAGCGGTGGCACGCCTTTTCCGGCGACATAGAATTCGCTGGTATTCCCGGCCCTTGTCATGATCGCTATGCCGATATATAGGGCAAAGGTCAGACCTACAAATACAAAGGTCCATTGTTGTACATCCATTGGTTTTTCAGGTGTTGGAGGTTGGTCTAATCTTCGTCAAAGTGGTATTTTCGGTCGAGTCGGTTCATCAGGTAGACATATACGAAGATCAGTATAACAAACACATAAATGGAACCTTGCTGGGCAAACCAGAATCCCAATTTAAACCCCCCGATCCTGATGGTATCCAGAGCATCTTTAAATAAGATCCCCGCCCCATAGGAGACCAGGAACCATATGGAAAGCAGGATCAATACATATCGAATGTTTTCCCGCCAGTATTGTTTTTTCTTCGAATCAGTCATCGGATTGATTTGCATAAATGTAACATAATTTAGGCGGAATAAAAGAAGGCCATTTGTGAGCCATTCCTAATAAATGCAGCTGCTATTATCAGATCGAACGTAGTAGGATTTATAGTTCTTTGCATCGGGGTCTGTGCACCCGCAGAGATTGAGTAGTTCAATGGATTTAAAATCGATCGGGTGAGTCTCCGCCTGTATGGAAATATAGCCGTCGCTGATGGCCTGTCCAACCTGGTAGGCAGTTTCCTGGTAGCCGGATATTTCACCCCCACCCATTGTGGGTTTTTTATATTCCATGACCACCTGGCCGTCAATAATATGTTGTAGTAAAGAATCTCCCAGTACCAGCGCTTCCACTTCCACCCAATGGTCGCCGTGATAGGTCTTTGATGTGGAATTCACACAATGCGGTGTAAAGAGCGAGTCATTCATGACTACGTTGGTGCCGGGCGTACAGAGATTGGCATTGTTCCGATCGTTTGTCCCGTCTCCTCCCAGTAGTTGCATTTCAAGAGAGATAGGAAAATCCTGTTCCAGGCCCAGGCTTTTTGGATCCTGGCAATGTAGCATCAGTCCGTTATTGCGAAAGGCCCATCCGGGTCCCCCAGCTTGTTGATCCCCAACGAAACGATACATTGCTCTCAACCGGTAATGCGAAAACTTGTTCTTATAGTACAGATGCCCGAAATTCCCTTTAAACGTGTCTTGTTCCATATAGCGAACGCTAAGCAGGCTGTCCTTTAAGACAAAACGGTTTTTGTAATTCACGCCCAGTTCATGCCCAGCGAACTTGGGTGTCCATTCGGCCATACTGTTACCATCGAACAGAGAGATCCACTCTTCTTTATCGGGATCGTGGTCCTTGTCGGTACAATTTGTAAAGAGTAGGGCTGAGAGGATCAAACAGCCAGCTATGAGAAGTGATCGTTTCATGTATCAATCAATTGAAAACGAAAAGATAGTGATTTTCCACCTTCGCTAAAGCTTCGGCGGACAAGTTGGAATTTGGTGCCGATGGTTATCGGGATGGAATTTAGACAGTAGACTGTGATAAAATTGGCTGAGCGTATCAGACCAATAAAAATACCAGGTGTAAGTTCGATTTTATGTTTGGAGGTTGGTAATCAATTCACTAACTTTAAAACACCCCCCCCGCTGTACATTCTTTTTATTTCCCTTGACAATGTTCATTGGACTCATTGTGCAGCAAAGATTGTAACAATTAAACCTTTATATTATGAGAACGAGAATCCACTCGCAACCCCTTTCTGCCCTTGCCCTTTTATTGCTTTCCGTCCTATTTATCACTACATCCTGTACCCAGGACTCGGTGCTTGAATCCAATCCGGACGACCTGAACGTGGTAGAGGCCAAATCGAGCAATGCCGAGCCAGCCAGAAGGGCCATTAGGGGCAAGATTAATAACAAATCTACATCCGATCCCGATGCCCCGGATGGTCTAACATGTTTTGACACTCCTTTTGGTGATATTCCCCTAACGACAAACGACATTTTTGGGAACATGACCCATTTGGGCAAGATCCAGGCTAACAGTTTCGGGGTTCCCGTAGAATGTGTAGAAGTTAATCCGGAGACTTTTACCATTGAGTCTGTCTACCGTGTCAACTATATTGGTGCTCACGGCGATGCCATACATACTGTAGAATACCCCTTTCTTGTTCTCGATCCCGCTACCGGATTCAATACAGGCACTTTTAGTGGAGACATTGAAATCGTCGGTGGAACAGGCAGGTTCGAAAATGCAACTGGCATGATGAAATTTGTCGATGCCACCTTTGTCGGAGACGAATCTACCTGGGAAGTTGTAGGTTGGATAGAGTACTAATACCAGGTAGACAATAGATATAAAAACCCTCCAAGTTGGAGGGTTTTGTTTTTTATGGTAATCTGAAAGGGATGAACTGCTATGCAATGGTTATTGCACGATCCAGTCATTATAATCAGAACTCCAGGTTCCCAGCTCATTGTTTTTGTCCATGATATCCTGAATCTTTGCTATTTGCGTTTGCCACAGTTCGGAAGGGGAACCGTCCTGATTCCAGTATTTACTTCGTACTGCATCGGATTCATAGATATAGATTATTCCAACGCTATTCGCATCCGCACCCCGTGCAGATCTTAAAAGATAAACTTCCGCTTCAAGATATTCTTTCATTGCAGGAGCAACGTTTGCCTTGAAGTTGGCTTTATACTCATTAAAAGTTACATCAGGGTTCAGGTTTAATCTTAGGGTGTGAACACCAATAAGGTTACCCTCTTGAAAGGTTTGCGCAATAGAAGTTCCGCTTGTTAGCAGGAGAATGAAAAAGGCAATAATTGATACGGATTTCATGATTAATTGTTTTAGTGATCTCTTAAGATAGTGAATATACTCAAGTGCCTTTTTAGGTAGATAAAAAATGGCAGGCACGAAGCAGGTAACTTCAGGAAAACACTCATTTTCATCTTCTCCGCCTTTGACAGATGCTGGAAAGTGTAGTTAATGCGGTAAATGCAGCTAAGTAATTGACTATAAATTCATTAAACAAAAAAATCCAATCTATTTGAGTATACGGGTTTCTGGTTCGCAGCTAACATTAGTCATATTGCAGTAAATGCCCAAATACTGAGCATTCATAGTAGCAGGAATGTGTTAAGGAATTAATGTTTCTGAATGCAACGGACTCACGATCATATTAATAGATAGTTGCCTTACAACGAATTATTTGTTACATACACGAATAATTTGGGTACCAGGGTAATTCTTTCGTTATTTCGCTATTAGATTAACCCAAATCTTATACATCATGAAAAATGCCTATTTAATCTTGCTATGCAGTGGTCTTATGCTACTGTCCTGTGAAGTAGAGCCCATTGCCTTAGATAGCACAAATCTGAAAGGCGGGATCCCGAATAATTCCAATAACAACGATAGAAAAGAAAAAGAGTCCGAGGACGGCGGATGCGAGACGCTGTTTGCCTTTGGTTCAGATAATCCCTCTACCTGTTTTATGGATAATGGTTCCAGCCGATGGGGTTGGACTATTGGCCCATTAGAGGGTGGATATTATACCTTTGAGCTGTACGCCGGAGCCGGGCAGTGTGAAACCGTAAAGGGAACTTCTGTAGGGACCCTTTCCGTCGATTTCGACGCTGATACTGGCATTGCCGAAGTGGTTTACACAATGGCGGATGGTTTTGTCCTCAATGAGACGCACCTCTATGTAGGCAGCGATCCATATCCCCTTGACAATAACGGAAATCCCACGGTATCCCCGGGCCAGTTTCCCAATAAAAATGATGAACTGAACGAAGCCTCCGGCGATTCTTACACGGTATCCGACTTATCAGGCCCTATATATGTGATCGCCCATGGCGTAGTATGCGGGACTTCTGATGATGGAGATAGTACGGGTGATAATGGAGGAAATAATGATGATCAAGATGGCGACGGTATTCTCGATGCGGAAGACAATTGCCCTATGACATACAATCCGGACCAGGGAGATGCCAATAATGATGGCGTGGGTAATGTTTGTGACCCCAACACTATCCCGGTCTAAAAGCAGACTGTCTTCATGACCAAAATTTAGTGCCCCGACGCCTGTCGGGGCATTTTTATTGGGTTACGGCTTAACGTCTAGATTCGAGGC
The DNA here is from genome assembly GCF_947258525.1 of uncultured Eudoraea sp. Lineage (GTDB taxonomy): Bacteria > Bacteroidota > Bacteroidia > Flavobacteriales > Flavobacteriaceae > Eudoraea. Next base: position 11,321 of record NZ_CAMYIP010000191.1, on the reverse strand, counting down.
AGTATGGTTGGACTCAGTCGTCCTGTACTGCAAACTTGCAAACTCAGGTTGAGACAAATTGGAATTTATGTTGAAGATTCTATTATAGCTCACCACCAAATTTTACTCAAAATATTTAGGCTTGTAGCTCGAAACAAGATTACGCTCGCTTTGAAAAGAATTCCAGATTTTTATCCCATTATGGCTCACTGTAAGGATTTTTTAAGCTCATTTTGAGATAATTTTGAGCTTTAAATGGAGGTGTTGTGAGCTCAAATAACTAAAAAATGCTATATTTGTAGCTCAAATTAATATAAATTAAAGCTCAAATATGTTTATCTTTGAGCTATATTTGAATCCACAGTGAGCTTGAATGATCGATAGATATCGTTATGGACAACAGAGAAAAAGAAATTTTAGAGTACGTTAGAGAGCACCCATTGGGCTCCTCCCGGAATATATTTGAGGGTGTAAACCTGGAAATAAGTTACGCCACGGTTAAAAGAATACTAGCACACCTGATAACCCAGCAACTCGTTGGTACTGAAGGTAGAGGAAAGGGAACTAAATACGTTATTAGTCCACATTATAATTTGTTTTATCCAATTGACCTAGAACAATACTTTGTACAAGAGATTGATGAACGGCAAATACAGAACGATTTTGATCTGAGGCTCATTTCTGATCTGGGAAGAATAGCATCGCTGTTTACCGATAGCGAGATCGCACATTTAAATAAACTCCAAAGCCAGTACCAGCAGAATGTTTCGGAATTGTCAACATCGGAATACATAAGAGAATTAGAACGCCTAGCTATAGACCTGAGTTGGAAATCTTCTCAAATAGAGGGAAATACCTACTCGCTTTTAGAAACCGAACGCCTGCTGAAAGAAAAGGAAACGGCTGAAGGAAAGAGCAAAGATGAAGCAACCATGTTGCTTAATCACAAGGAGGCAATAGATTTTCTGATAGAACATCCCGACTACTTAGACCCCCTAACGATGGCAAATATAGCAGACCTTCACAGTATTCTGATCAAGAATCTTGGAATCAGTCGTGGTATTAGAACAACAAGAGTCGGTATTTCTGGAACCAATTATAGACCCTTAGACAATGAGTTTCAGATAAGAGAGGCCATAAGAGATATGTGTGCGTTAATTAATGGTAAGTCAATAGTGTTTGATAAAGCATTATTAGCACTTGTGTTGATATCTTATATTCAACCATTCGGAGATGGTAATAAAAGAACAGGACGTATTGTTAGCAATGCCATTTTAATGAATAATGGATACTGCCCTTTATCATTTAGGACAGTAGCATCTGTGGAATATAAAAAGGCCATGTTGGTGTTTTACGAGCAAAACAATATTTCCTCATTTAAAGAATTGTTTATGGAGCAATTTGAGTTTGCCGTGGAGACTTACTTCTAATTCGCATCTGAATTGTTGGTATTTAGAGAGGGGCCTGGGGTTGACTCGCTTCCACCTTCGCCTCCAGGCTTCGGCGGATAAGGCACTCGCCTGACCCAGTGATCTCAAGGTCAAAAAGTAAAACCCACAACTCTGGGTTGGCACTAATTGGAATTTGGTCCCGATAGTTATCGGGATGGTATTTAAAGAGGGGACTGGGGTTGGCGCTTTATCTACCATTTTATTGACAACTTGCCAACTTTATTAGGTGCCTAATTGCAGGCCTTATTCTTTAAAATTCCTAGTATCCTGATGCAAATCATATTTTGACGTTTTTCCCAGCATTAATTTTATCTAATACATATTCACAATACTAATTGTATCACATTTATTGTAAATTATAGATTACTCATAAACCAAACACATTCAATTTGGCCATTACTTATCATAATAGTCTAAAAACTAGGGGAGATTTAAACTCAATTAAATTAAAGATCTTTTCCCATATGAACCGCACCAGGGGTTGGAAATACAAGTCTTTTTTGCGGTACCTTCGATTTTTTAAGTATATAAGCTTTTCACCGAAAAGGGGATCTTTTCTGGAGTATTACTATGTTCTTATGCGTTATTTGGATGACATTGTTGATGGAGATGCCCCATTACCATATGGATATATTTCTGAAAGTGAATACATTAAGGAAAAAATCGCGTTTACTGAGAATATGACTTCACCAAAGGATGAGGTGGACCAACTTATATTGTATTGTTTTAAACTTGCTGAGCAGTTCGGTCAAGAATTTTATGAAGAAACCAGTGATATATTGAATTCACTATTATTTGACGCTGATCGCAGAGGTAAACATCAAATTTTTACAAGCCAGGTACTTTATGCGCATTTTCATCAATTAGATATAAGAGGCACTATTAAGGCGACTCTGAAAATTTTCAAAGAAGATCCTGAAAAGTTTGAAATATTAGAATCATTAGGTACAGCTTGCAGGTATCATTATGACCTTGAAGACTTTAATGAGGATATAGCTGCAGGCTACATTAATATCCCAAAAGAAGAGATGGATGAGCTGGACATTTCATTGAATGACATTTTGTTCAATAATTCATCAAAAATTGATTTATGGTTGTACAAGCATGCCATGGAAGGAATGGAACTTTTGAAAAAGCATGAAGAAATTTTGCCAAGTGGTAAATTTGGCTGGCTGGCAAGAGCAACATTTCCTCCAGTCTATAAGTGGCCAGCCCAAAAAGTTTTTCAGCGTACAATTTCAAGAATTGATAAGACCAAATCTATATCCGACAGGCCATGAGCGCAAAATCAAAAAATAATAACCTTGGTTTTCACCTAACCAAATGGTATTTAGATTTTGTTGGCAAAGATGGAACCGTGGTCATTTGTTATGCTGCACAACTTGGATGGAATAACTATACGGTGCCCTATAGTAATTTACTTGTACATAAACCTGGAGAAAGCACAATTCAAAAAACTAGCTTTAAAAATGCAAAAAGTCCTCTTATGACAGATGGTGAAATATCCTGGAGGCAAAAAGCATTTAAATTTAGTGGTATATGGAAGAAATTAAATGCATCCCTTGAAGAGGTCTTGTATTCCTCAAAAGATGGGTCTCTGGAATGGAAATGCCATCAACCCAGATCACTCGTAGTGCTAAATATCGAGGATGAAAAACTAACAGGAGAAGGGTATGCAGAAGAATTGTACATGACCATACCGACTTGGAAAATACCAATGAATGAATTGCGATGGGGTCATTTTTTTTCAGAAAATCATTGTTTAGTATGGATTGAAATTAAAGAAAAGGATATCAAACAATGGGTCTGGGTCAATAATGATTTGGTTGAGGGTAGTACGATTACTGATAGTGAGGTTCTTATACCAAGCCGTAATCTAAAGATCTTAATGGACCAAAAGGAAGTACTCGAAAATGATCAAAAGATTAAAAGTGTTGTGAGGAAGTTGGATCGTTTTCTTCCAGGATTTGCTAAGATCATTCCCAAAAATTTTTTATTGGCAGATGAAACTAAATGGTATAGTAGGGCTAAACTCTACCAGGATAATGATATGATTTCTAAGGGTCAATGCATACATGAGTTCGTGGATTTCAAATAGTTGATATGATTCTTCAAGCAGAAAATATTTACAAATCTTTTGGTAATAACCAAATATTGAAAGACCTCTCGTTTGAACTTGAAGAAGGCACCATATCGGGCATTGTAGGAGAAAATGGCTCAGGTAAGTCTACGCTGTTAAAAATCCTTGTGGGCCAATGGAGTCCTAATAAGGGAAAGGTCACCATCTTCGATAAATTTGGGTATTGCCCTCAACAGATAACCCTTTTTCAAAATCTTACGGTGGAAAATCACTTCAAATACTTTGCGGCTGCCTATGGACTCGAAAATGATGAAATGCATGAACAGAAAAATTACCTAATGGAGTTTTATAACTTCCGTAAATATCTTAATCACAAAGTAGCACATCTAAGTGGTGGAACGGCTCAAAAATTAAATCTATGTCTGTCATTAATACACAGTCCAAAACTATTAATACTTGATGAGCCTTATAGTGGATTTGATTGGGATACTTATTTGAAATTTTGGGATTATGTAGAAAAAATCATAGATGAGAACTGCACAATTCTGATAGTTAGTCATTTTATAACGGAGAGAAATAAATTTGACCGTATCTACAAACTAGAAAATGGACGCTTATTATGAGTCTGAAACGTATCATGATTAGTTTTAAAATGACGCTGCTCATGCTATTGCGCCGGCGGATTGTCCTTATTCTTATCGCGGTTATTCCGGTCGTGTTCTTAATGATTGTAGGCCTGACTTCCACTGAGAGGCCACTTCCTTTTCGTCTTGCCTCATTAAGTGAAGAAACTATTATTACTGTAAGTGAGAAAGGTATTAACTATGTTTTTTTTGCCGTATCCTCAGTAGGATTCCTATTAAGCTTTTTGGCCATGAATCTCATTCAAAAGGACAAGGACACGACAAGAAGGTTAATTATATGTGGATATTCCCCCAATGAAATAGTGATAGCCAAGCTTGCAACGGCATTTGTTTTCATGCTCCTGATTGCCACATACGTTGGCTGTATCATGAACGCCTTATATAATGTAAATAATCTGTTCTTGTTCCTTGTCAGTTTGGTTTCCATAGGATATGTGTATGGCTGCTACGGTTTGCTGGTGGGGAGTTTGATCAAAAGGGAATTGGAGGGAATATTAATGATCGTATTGCTGGTGAATATTGATGTGGGGTGGCTCCAAAACCCCTTATTTTATGAGGAGGCCCAGAACCAGTTAATAATTAGGTATTTACCTGCTTATTATCCTTCCCAATCCTCTATGATCTCAGCCTTCACAGAGTATTCAATTGGTCATTCCATAGCATTAGGATTGCTCTATGGTTCTATATTTTTGATCCTGAGTCTGATCATCTATTACAGAACAATGAAAGTCAATAAATAAATGAAAGTCTTTAACACTGTCTTAAATAAAGTTCTTTATGCTGTCATTTTTCTGATACTTATACCCATAATTCTGGTTTATTGGGCTAAAGCCACTTCAATCCATTTTAACGATTTAAATGTTAGATCCCATGAAACCGGAGCTGTAATATTCTTGCTGGGATGCATTTTGCTGATCTGGGGGATGCTTGCACTAATAGTTAAAGGGGAGGGGCTTCCTATGAACGCATTTCCTCCAAAGAAATTGGTAAAAGAGGGAGCCTATCGGCTTTTACATCATCCTATATATTGGGGATTCGGATTGATGGTTTTAGGCTATTTTGTCTATATAGGATCTTTTAGTGGAATTTGGTTGATAACTCCAATAACAGTACTAGCAATGGTTGCTCTGGTCCTAGGTTATGAGAATCAGGATCTTCATAAGAGATTTTCGGGCTATAGATTAAATACAATATTAGATCTACCCATGGCAAATGGGGATAGGGCTGTTGCAATAAAAAAGATTGCCGTATTGTTTTGGGTCATATTGGCACTTTTGATCAGAAATGTTGTGTTAGCATTAAATTCAGGCAGAGATCCATTATCAGACGAGTTTTGGTCTTTACCTAACATCGAAGCGTCTGGCGCAATTTTGAACTATTTAGGTATCATATTTATCCTTGTGACACCTTTTATCCTTAAAGAAAATAAAAACCTCAGGCAGTGGTGTGTCTATTCACTATTGGCTATTTCACTGGAGCTATTTTCGGTCTTATTTGGCCTAATGTCGTTACAGAACATTATTCCTGTCGAAACGAATTTTATGGTATTTGTTCCGATATATTTGATTCTAATATCACTCTCCGTGATTTTTAGTCATGGCCCCCTGAGAGTTCTTAAAATATCTGTCGCAGCAATTCCCTTTTTAATAGTACAATACGTTCTTTTCAGCGGTATAGTTTATCATTGGTTGGTTTCAATAGCTGTTTTCATTTTGTCTGTAAAATATCGTGGAATATGGCTTTTTCTTAGGAGAGAAAGTGAGAAAATGGCAAATTCATGGAAAGAATGGACTTTAGGCAAGATCAGGGTAATCAATCATGGATTTTATGTTGGTGTCGGGGCCTTCCTGGGAATTTTTATGGCTGGAATTTTGGCCGGTCCGGATTATGCCTGGGTTATCTTGATTTTTGCAATAACAGTGGTCATATTTTCGGCTCTCTGGGCTCAAGTTATTGAAGGCTCTGAAAAATTGAAAAGGCCATATGGTTACTACGGAGCCCTGGTTGGAATCCTTTTCGCAAGTATATTGGTTTGGGCTTTGGGTTATAATCCTTGGGTTTTGATCGGGGTTATCTCAGTTGCTATGCCATGGGTGCAGGCTATTGGGCGTTTAAGATGTTTGATAAATGGGTGCTGTCATGGAAAAACCACTTCAGAAAAAGAAATCGGAATAAGGTATTATCATCCGAGATCCAGGGTATGTAACATATCCGAAATGAAGGGAGAATATTTACATCCTACACCACTGTATTCAATATTGTGGCTATTGCTTGTAGGTTTTGTATTGGTTTCATTATGGTACGGTAATTATGCCTCAAACTTTATTTTCGGAATGTATCTGATACTTACCGGATTAGGGAGATTTGTGGAAGAAGCATACAGAGGGGAAGTACAGACGCCTGTTATTAGAGGTTTGAGATTATATCAATGGACGGCAATGTTATCCGTAATCTTAGGCATAATATTTACAGCTTTCAAGGTGGATCTTCCGGCAATTACACCAGGATTAAGTTGGGAAGTTTTAACAGCTTCGATAATTGGGGGCATATTTTTAACCTTTGCAATGGGTGTAGATTTCCCCTATTCAAATAAAAGATTTTCAAGGTTGGTGTAGGCTGTGCTCCACAATCACCTTGCAACAGTCTCACGATGGTTTCTCCACTACAAAACCAACGCAGGCTTTGTGTACCGTTATTTTGGAATTTGGTCCCGATAGTTATCGGGATGGAATTTAAAGAGGGTCCTGGGGTTAGCTCGCTTGTAGGTTCATGACCAATATCATTGTATACTCCTTATTTCAAAAGTACCTTTATGACTTGCCCTACTCATTGACATCCTGTAATAAACAGTTGAGTCATGAGAACACTTAAAGATCAGATCAAATCCATTTCCCTTTTCATGGCAACGCTTATTTTATTCCAAAGCTGTGCAACCTATAAGACTCCATCAACATTAGAACAGGCAGTACGGGAACAGAAAGAAGTCAAGATTGTTACCGTTGATGATAATGCTTACAAGTACAAATACATTGTATATGAAGACGGACAGTTCTATGGGGTAAAGGATAATCCCGGGGAAGATGTGAGATTTCCAATTAATGTAGAAGAAGTTGAAGAGGTATTGATGAAAAAAAAACTACCCTGGTGGGCTTGGGCGCTTATTGGATATTTAGTTATTATGGCGAGCATAGGACTGTATTATGTGGCTACTGATGACTCTTTCTAATATGGATGGCGATCTAAATAATTTTAATAGAATATCATTGTATTCCGGTTTAAATCTATTACGATCTTATTGGCATTTCTGGTCTTGTTTCAGGGATGTGTGGTGTATCACAAAACGCCTACGACCCTTGAACAAGCAAGACAGGAACACATTAAGACCAAAATCACAAATACTGACAATGAAACCATGACGTACAAATACATCACCTATGAAGAGGGTACTTTTTATGGGGTGACTACCCGATACGGGAAAGAAGTTAAGAAGCCTTTGAATAAGGAGGATATCGTCAGGATCTTAACGAAAAATAAATCGGCATCTACATGGGTCACGGTAACCGTGATTGCTGGACCAATAATAGCCCTTATTATCGCTATGGCAGCCGTACCTGGTTTCGGCTTGGCTAGTGCTCCGTGAAGGTAAATAAGCATCTTAGATGTTCCAATTGCAGTCTTTTCTCTTACCTGGGACAATAACGTCTCTAAATTCTGATATAACGCTTCTCAATTGAAATTGTACAGACTTGACTTTCAGGTGATCATTTTTGAAATCCGCTTCATTTCTTGACGTATTCTCGTCTGAACTACTTTCCCATAGTATTCCTGGATGATCTTGATGCTGGTACGCCAAAGTACTTCCCTAAAATTCAATTAATTCCGTAAATTAACAGGAGCAACATCTCATTCATGCTCCGCTTCTTCCGACAAATACGTCAAAACCTCCTCACTGAAAACAAGTTCGGCAAATACCTGCTGTATGTAATAATTGAGGTTTTTATAGTAATCATAGGTATCCTGATTGCTATCCGGGTTGATAACCGGAATGAAGAAAGAATTGGTGCTGAGAGCACCAATATTCTTCTCCAGGATGTAAGTGACGAATTAGTGCATAATATTGAAAATATAGACAGAATACTAAACACCATGATTTTCAAAGATTCTCTTTTTTTCGAAGTACTCGAAAAAAGGATTGAACACGAGGATTATGAAGCATCATCTATATTATTTGGTTTTCCGGCTATGTATGATAGGACCAGCCTGGTGGATGAAGACTTCAGAGAGCTTCTTGCGAGAAAAAATAACCTCACCAAGTTACAGGATTCTATATTTTCAGAGCTAAAAGACCTTTATGGCAAAAGGAAAAAAAATATAGATATAGATGATGAAACGACTCACAATACTCAAATAGATTTTAGAGACAAAATGATGAATGAACAGGCATGGTGGTCTGTCTATATGGAAAATGGTCTCACCGAAGAAATGATCCAGTATGCTTTGACCGATCCTTTCTATCGAAATCAACTTCATGAAATACGTTTTAGGGAGTATTGGCGCACCATGGGTTTGTTCTGGTTTAGGACAAAAGCGTTGAATCTCTATGAAGAGATTACTGAAATGCTGAAAATAGAAAAAGACACCTCTTTGGTTAAAGACATTAAAGATTTTGAGCACATCAAGGGTATTTATGAATATGGAGAATATAAGGTACATATTATAGGGAAAAATGAATGGAAAGCGAATTTTTTCAAGAATGATTCTATGCTGCAGGAATGGGATATTCATCCATATTCCAAATCTCATCTGATCAACTATATGCAAGCAAAAGGAGAACACATATTTTCTAAAATTGAATATGGGAGAAATGGGGAAGTTTTAGGGTTAGTTTCATTTGGGGATATGACAGAGGTGGATGGAAAGAGGAGAATGTGGAAAAAAATAGAGTGATTATAGAAGAATCCGTCAAAAGTTCATACTTTATTTCGTAGTTTATTCCCGAATCTTTTGATCTCCTCACTAACCCTCCTCTGAACGATCTTCCCATAATATTCCTGGGTAATCTTAATGCTGGAATGCCCAAGTAGTTCGCTCCTAAGTCCATGAGAAAAATCATACGATTCTGACATCAATAAGGCGGATAGTTTTTAAGGTTCATCTTCTCGATCAGATTTTGAAATCGCGGATCTTCACGAATCGGGTCGAATGAAGCATCGGCATTAATCCAGATCAAGGAAGCGTCCTTAAGCTCGTATGCCAATTCAAGCATCCTAATAGCATCCTCGAAACGGCCAAGATGGACATCAATTTTAGCTAAATAACTTGGTGCTGTGGACTTCAATACAGGTACAAGCTGGTTATAAATTTCCTCGGCTAAATCAAGTTGGTTGTTGGAAGAATAGGCAATGGCCAAGCCTACTTTAAGGTAAAAATTATTAGGGTTTTCGGAGACAACTTTCTGCAGGGTCTCAACAGGGTTAGAATCGGGAAATAAAAAATAGTAAAGCCATTTCGAACTAGAGGATCGAGGATTCCGGCTGTTCAATTCTAAAAAAGTTTTTCTAGCCATTTCTAGATCACGAGCCCAATAATGAGAGCGAATCTTCCACTCCAGTGTGTAGAGATGAAAAGGGTCAATTACTTGTCCCTTTTTGATTATATACAGTGCTTCATCATGCCGGTTCATTGCAGAAAGCATACCTGAAAAATAGACATAGGTTTGCGCATAACTAGGGTCAATACTCATAACCTTTTTAAAGTATTTTTCTGAAAGATCCCAATTGTAGTTGTAATGATAATTACAATCGGCAAGGGCAGTCAGGCCAATATAGGAGTTGGAATCTAGAGCAATACTCTTTTCGGCATAGCTTATTGATTTCGGAAATACCTCGCGGCCTGGATATCCTTGATGAGCCTGGTTGAGATATAATTCGGCCAAACCGGCATATCCAAGTGCGAAATTTGAATCAATTTGGATAGATTCCTTGTAACGGTTTTCTCTACTCTCATAATTTCCTGAGTATTTACCCTCGAGATACTTTTCAAAAGCGGCAGGATCTACATTTTTTTCAGCATCAGATTTCCCCGGAGGATGCACGAAGAGTGGGCGGATCTTCACTGCGATCATATCAGCAGTTTCATTTTGGGTACTAAACAGATCTTCCAGTTGAAAATTAATTGTTTCAATTAACATGATATCCCTCGTACTGACATCCGTAAGTGAAAAATTAAGTTGTGCTTCTTCATTATTGACTTGTAAACTCCCTTCAACTAAGTATCGGACGTTCAGTTTTGCACCCATTTCCTGAAGATCCAAGTCCTTTTGTTGGTACACTGCAGCAGAAGATATTCCTGGGGTTACACTGATCTTAGGTATTTGTGCTACATTTCTTCTTACTTCTTCAGTCATGGCTTCCGCAAGCCAACTTTTGTCCTTGTCGCTACCGATATAAGTAAAGGGGAAAATAGTTACAGACTGGTAAGGTTCTATACTCGCAGTATTCTGTTGCTCATTCTTATTATTATTGAAAAAGTGATAAGAACTAATTGCCAACAGAATAAGAATACCTAGCCCTTTCAGTATTAATGACCAATTTTTGGCACTTCCAGATTTTGCTAGTTCTTGTTCGGTCCTGGAGGGAACCTTTAGTTTACCGGTGATCTCTTCCCTTTTCGGTATTGGAAATCCCTTATTGGCCAGAGCAAAGACCTCCATGGGTTCCTTGACATTTTTAAATTCAAAAGTGCCAAGAGTAACGGCCTGAAATTCCTTATGATTTCGGATTTTTTCAAAAACATGGCGAGAAAAAAGTACGGTTCCTGGTTGTCCTAATGATTCTATGCGGGAAGCAATATTTACACCATCGCCAAATAAGTTGTCTTCCTGAAAAAGTACCTCGCCAATGTGAATGCCAATACGCAATGGAAGGTTTTTTTCCTGATGAAAAATTTCCTGTATTTCCTTGGCACAACCTACGGCATCAATGGCACTCTGGAACACTGTCAGGCTGCCATCGCCATAATAATTAATAATTTTTCCACCGAACTTCGCAGTTATTTGCTCCAAAACTTCCCTGTGGATATTTATTACCCGGACTGCTTCCTCTTCATTGTTTTGCATCATAGCAGTATATCCCACAATATCCGTGAACATAATAGCAGCTAATCGAT
>NZ_CAMYIP010000190.1 GCF_947258525.1 uncultured Eudoraea sp. | reverse complement strand
TTTAGATTAGGATACGTTTTCTTAAGATATACTAATATTAACCTCGCAGATATGATTATCTAAAATATTATTTAAATATGTATAAAAATTTTGTAAAAAGAATTGCCGATTTCTTGGCATCATTCATAGCCTTACTCTTATTATCACCGTTCATCATCATTTTGATCATATTCCTGATGTTTGCCAATAATGGTAAACCATTTTTCCTACAAAAAAGACCTGGGAAAAATGGGGAAATATTCACCATCATTAAGTTTAAGACTATGAACGATAAAAAAGACAAGGATGGTGAACTGCTTCCTGCAGCCCAACGTGTTACAAAAATCGGTGAATTTGTGCGAAATACTTCTTTAGATGAATTACTACAGTTGGTCAATGTTTTAATAGGTGATATGTCAATCGTAGGGCCCAGACCACTATTGATAGATTACTTGCCATTATACAATGAAGAACAGGCCAGGAGGCATTTGGTAAAGCCAGGAATTACTGGATGGGCGCAGGTAAATGGTCGTAATACCTTATCATTTGAAGAAAAATTTATCTATGATGTGTGGTATGTTGACAATTTAAGTTTCAGTACTGATTTAAAAATATTGTTGAAAACCATTCAAAAAGTATTCAAGCGGGACGATATTTATGACGAGGAGCTGGAAGACGTGTTTGAGCAGTGGTCAGGAAACGCGGAATAAAGAAGGATTTAAGCATGGACAAAAGTCGCTAGGTGTTATTTTCAATTAGTGAATATTTGGCTAATTAACGATGGTTTAAGCGCTTTTATCCAAATATTGGTGTTACAAACCATCCTTATCCTGATATTTGTTTAAGCTTTCTTATTGTTGATATCCATACAATAAGTTAAATGATCGACACACTCGAGCTTTATGTTTGTTTATTAATTTTGGAACCAAATCGTAATAAGCTTAGATCAATTTTATGATAGAGATCATAAAGGACAAAGAAAATTGGGACAGACTTGTTAAAAATTGTGATTTTTCAGATTTTTACCATACTTACGACTATCACCATGCTTCCAGGATTGAAGGAGAACAACCTATTTTGATTCACTATTCCGAGGAAGGTTTAATTTTGGAATATTTAAAAAAGAGTTGTTCGAACTTTTTCGAGAAGAAAATGTGGTATCTGTTTTTTCAAGGTTGAACTCATTTATCCCAAATCAAGAAAAATGTTTGCTTGAAATGGGGCATACGGAAACATTGGGGAGTGTCGTATTTGTTGACCTAACAATGCCTTTGGAGGAACAATTGAAGTTTTACCATAGAAGGTTGAGAACTTATATTAACAAATCCAGGACCATTTACACTATTAAAGAAGCTAATATTCTTACGGATCTTGATTTGTTCATTAAGTTGTATTATGAAAATATGCGACGGGTGAATGCTAACGAGGCTTATTTCTTTGATAAAAAGTACTTTCTGGATTTAATTAACAGTTCTGATTTTGAGACGGAAGTTTTAATGGCTAAAAGCAAGAAGACCGGCGAAGTTGCAGGAGGGGCTATGTTTATAAAGAAAAATGAAATTATCCAGTATCATCTTTCCGGAACCAGTGAACGATATTTAGATTTGAATCCCATTAAATTGTTAATTGATGAAATGCGAATTAGAGGAACCAAAGAGAAATTTAAATATTTTAATCTTGGCGGTGGTGTGGGCAGCAAGGAAGATTCATTATTCTACTTCAAATCTGGATTTTCAAAAAATACAATACCCTTCAAAGTCTGGAAATATATGGTAAATCCGAAAATCTATGAAGATTTGGTTCAACAGCGAAAAGATATTCAAAATTGCAAAGAAACCATGCACTATTTTCCGCGTTATCGAGCTAACAAAATTTGAATTTTTACAAAGAAGAAATATTTATTACATCATTCGCAAAAATTAGAATAAGGCTATTCAAAAAAATCGATATTTGTATTGTAGGGGAATTGTCGATTGTTTCTGGGTTTTCGCCTGAAAAAATTTGTGCAACCAATAAGAAATTGTTGTTTTGTTAGGATTTAGAAGTAATAATCAAATACTAATAACAAACGAAGTTTTTAACTCAAAGAACTAAGTTAATTCATATCTGAAACATAAATTTTTGTCAAATGAATAAAGAATTTTTAGAAAAAGTTGCCACTATTGATAGTACAATAGAAACACTTTACGATTGTTTAGCTGGTGAACCAGGTGATCCCAGAAACTGGGAGTTATATCGTTCTTTGTATCACCCGAATAGTAAAATGATTCGCTATGAAGAGGATTTCACGGATGGAGAATTCAGACCTCAATACATGTCTCCTTATGATTTCACATCCTCTATTGGAAAATATATGGAGAAGATAAAAAAAACAGGTTTTTATGAAAGAGAAATTCATAAAATCAAAAAAGTGTTTGGTCCAATAGCCCATGTATGGAGTACGTGCGAATCTTTTGGAAGTAAAGAAGATATGGAAAATAATAATCCATATGTTAGAAACGTACATAGTATACAGATGGCTTACTATCAGGATAGATGGTGGATAATCAATTTGTATTGGTACAGGGAAACTGAGGAATTCCCCATTCCTAATGAGTTCCTGGGATTAGAGTAATTATTTGGCAAGTATGTAATTTATTTTTAACAATTCTAAAATATTAAATTAGAGATATAGGTTTTATTATGGATGAAAAATATTTAAAAAGCGTAGAATCGATTGATAGTATAATTGATACAAATTATAATATTCTTTGTGGAGAGGCCGGAGAGGCCAGAGATTGGGAACTTTATAAGTTTTTGTTCCATCCTGACGGGAGGTTAATTCGTTATGAAAAAGCCCTTACCGATGGCGTATTAAGACCACAGTTTTTATCATGTGATGAATATATTAATACAACTGGAGAATGGTTGAATACGGGTAGGAAAACCGCATTTTATGAAAATGAAGTTCATAAAGAAGTTCATGCCTTCGGTAATATTGCGCAGGTATTCAGTACCTATCAATCTTTTAATAGTAAAGAGGAAATGGATAATAATAAACCCTATACAAGGGGTATTAATAGTTTTCAATTGCTTTATGACCAGGATAGATGGTGGATTCTTAATCTGTTTTGGGCTAGGGAGACGGAAGAACTTCCAATCCCCGAAAAGTTCTTGCGGTAAATGCTATAATTACTAATACTGATTAAAATCTTATCTAGGAGCGGGTTAATTCAGATTTACCATTAGTAGTAAGAAGAATTTAAATCTTATCTACCAGGTCCCCTCGCAAAAAGGCTTCTAGAGCATTTGAATGGTTCATAATAATTGCTAATTACTGAAAACTGATTTTAACTTTTATTGGATTAGTTGGCAAATCCAAAATACAAATTTCATTAAAAATTAATTGATGGAAAGGACGCTGATAAAAATACGATAGAAGTAAAAATTCCGTTAGTTAAATTAAAAAATTAACCAAACAACAATTGAAGTTTTATTTTTATTTAATGCTCGGATATGATTAAGATCAATCTAATTGAATATTTTGAAAACACTGCTAATACATTTCCTGATAAATTAGCACTTGTCGACGGTACTTCTCAACTGACTTTTAACGAGTTAACGCAAAAAGCAAAACTCATAGCTACTCAAATTTCAAGAATTAATAATTCTGTAAATAATCCGGTAGCAATCTATTTACCCAAAACCAATGATGCAATTGCTTCATTTTTAGGTACTTTATATAGTGGTAATTGTTACACTCCCCTGGATACCAAAAATCCTGCCCCTAGAATTGAAGCAATCTTAAAAGCATTAAACCCGTCCTGTATTATTACGAATAATCGATTTAAAGCTAACATAGAAAAATGTAACCTGGATATTAAGGTCATCAATCTTGATGAATTGGAGGAAGGTACTCCAATTGACGAAAGTTTTAATTATCTAAAATGTATTGATACTGACCCGGCATATATATTACATACATCAGGTTCTACCGGGGTACCAAAGGGCGTCGTTATTTCACATTTGTCCATTATCGATTATATAAATTGGGTAGTTGACACTTTTGATATAACTGAAAAAGAAAGAATTGGTAATCAAACCCCATTTATATTTGATATGTCTACATTAGATATCTATCTAATGATTTTTAAAGGTGCAACACTCTTTATAATTCCCGAACAGAAGTTTATGTTTCCTGCAACGCTATTGGATTACATAAATGACAATAAAATCAACTTTATTTTTTGGGTACCCTCGGTTTTAGTCAATATCGCAAATCTTAAGCTATTTAGTTCAATTAAACTCCCAACAGTAAAAAAAGTGTTATTTGGTGGTGAAGTGATGCCACCAAAGCATTTAGGATATTGGATTAAAAATTTAGATAAAAATGTTGTTTATGGAAATATGTATGGGCCCACGGAGATAACAGGAACCTGTATTTGTCATATTGTTGATGATACGTTCAATGAAAATGAATCGCTACCCATTGGCAAGCCTTGCAGAAATACCGATATCCTAATCCTAAATGATAAAGATGAACTATGTGAAATTGGAGAGAAGGGTGAATTGTGCGTTAGAGGATCTTCACTTGCACTTGGTTATTGGAATAATTTTGAAAAAACAAACGCTGTTTTTGTTCAAAACCCATTGAACAAATCGGTTCCTGAAAGAATATACAGAACTGGTGATATTGCTTTTTTAAATGAAAAAGAAGAATATATTTATATAGGTAGAAAAGATTTTCAAATAAAACTATCTGGATATAGAATTGATTTAGGGGAAATAGAACATTATATTTTAAGTACTTTTGATACTATAAATGCAGGTGTATTCTTTGACAAGGCGAAAAATGAAATTGTTTTAATATACGAGTCAGAAGATGAAATATCAATTAAGGAATTTAGATCAAAACTTGCGCAGGTATTGTCAAAACACATGATTCCAACAAGGTATATTAAAATGGATATTTTACCTAAATCGACAACTGGGAAAATAGATAGGGCTTTATTAAACAAAAAAATCAATAACAAATAAAGCTATCCAAAAAAATGATAGCTCTATTACTCAATTCTATTTAGTTTGAAGAAAAAAATATTAGAATTTTTAACGGAAATAAGACCGGAATTCGACTTTGCAGAATCTAGTAATTTTATTGAAGAAGGCATGCTGGATTCCTTTGATATTGTAAGTTTAGTTGCTTCACTCGATGAAGAATTTGGGATTTCAATTGATGGAACAGAAATTTTACCTGAAAATTTCTCAAATGTCGATGGCATTTACCAACTACTAATTAAAAATGGTGTTACAGAATGAACTTAAAATTTCATAATAAAAAAATTACAGGCATCCTTACTGTATTGCCCGAAAATGAAGTCAATTTTGACGACGAGATCGACAACTACGACTTTTCAAGAGGTCAATCCATGAAGCTCAAATTAATTATGGGCTATGGTAAGCGCAGGGTGGTCAAAGAAGGAACAACGATATCAGATCTATGCGTTTTTGGCATGAATTATCTTTTTGATAAAAATCTTTTAAAGAAGGATGATATAGATGCCATAATATTGGTGACACAGTCTCCTGATCATTTTGTGCCGGCCACTAGCCACATTATCCATGGCAGGCTGGACTTAAAGCAAGACATGATTTGTTTAGATATTAATCAGGCTTGTTCGGGATATCCAATAGGTTTAAATCAGGCATTTATGCTTTTAGATCAGGATGAGGTGAATAAAGTGGTGGTATTAAACGCCGATATTATGAGCCGTAAAGTTTCAGTAAAAGATAGAGGTAGCAGACCATTAACCGGTGATGCCGCTGCCATTACTATAGTAGAAAAGGATTCAACAGATAATATTATCTATGGATCTGTTAATCTTGATGGTAAGGGTGCTGATGCCCTAATCATTCCTGCAGGTGGTTTCAAGATGCCATCCACGCCAGAAACTGCAGAATTAAAAACCGATAAAAGCGGAAATTCCAGATCTCTAGATCATTTAGTAATGAAAGGGGACGATGTTTTTAATTTTGTTCAAAAAGAGGTTCCTCCGATGATTGAGAACTTACTGGCTAAGGCAGATAGCAGCAAAGAGGATGTAGATTATTTTATGTTCCATCAGCCCAATAAATTTATGCTGAAAAAGCTTGCAGATAAAATGGAGGTGAGCTATGACAAAATGCCATTTAACATAGTTGAGAATTTCGGGAACTCTAGTGGAGTCTCAGTACCTACAACTATTACTTACAATTTAGGAGAAAAACTATTAACAAATTCATATATGATTTGTATCGCTGGATTTGGAGCAGGTTTGAGCTGGGCCTCTTTGCTGCTGGAAATGGGAAATCTGGACTTTTGTGAAACCATCGACTTTAATTAATAAACCATGGAAAATTTTGAATCGTCAATAGCTGAACTCCTGGAAGAAGAAACCGTTGAGCTCGGTGATGAGCTCCAATCTTTTGAGGCTTGGGACTCATTGACCGTTTTGTCGATCATTGCATTTTGCGACTCAGAATACAATGTACCCTTATCAGCAGAGGAAATTGATAACTCAGGTACCATCTTGGGTTTAAGGGAGCTGATTGAAAGTAAAATGTAGTATTTTATTATAGTGTAAGTTCGATACCATTTTTTTAGTTTTAAACTAGAATTAAGTAATATTAAAAGTTAATTTTGTAATTGCTTATCTTGCATTAGATACTTATACAAAATGTTCCCAAACTGTAACTATACAACCAAAAATATATAATATTATGAGGAACGTTATCATTCTAGGAGCGGGCGGAGCAGGCGCTGAAGTAACTTTTTACATTGAAGATCATAATTCAAAAGTTGGAGATGATCAACAAATCAATATATCGGGTTATATTGACGACTCCAAAGAGAATTGGACAAAATATAAATATAAAGCACCACTTTTAAGTGATATTGATTCATATACCCCTAAGGAGGACGAAGAGGTCCTGATTGCAATAATGGATATCAGTTTAAGGGAGAAAATGATTAAAACTCTTTTAAACAAGAATGCTAAAATCGGGAGTTTTATCCATCATAGTGTTATAATGCCTAAAGATATTAATATTGGCGAGGGCAATATAGTTTTCCCATTCTGTATACTCGAGAAACATGCAACCATTGGTAATTATAATTTTCTAACATCTTATTGCTTTATAAGTCATGATTGTGTGGTAGGCGATAATAATTTCCTATCTGTAGCAGGTTTAGCAGGATCTGTCAAAGTTGGCAGCAATAATTATTTTGGATTGAGATCTACAGTAATTCCAAGCGTTGAGGTGGGTAATAATAATGTTATCCAGGCAGGTATGATCGTTGACAAAAATGTGAAAGACGACACTACTGTTTTCTTTAGGTTTAAAGAAAAAATAATGGCCATTCCTAAAGTAAATTAGAATATCCAATTTGTGATTTCTCCCGAGGCAAATTTCCAAAATGATAATCCAAAGCTTAGGAAAATATTTTAGCTATTTAGTATAGATTGACTATAATATTTAAGATCGTCAAGTCGAATTTTTATGAAAGACAATCCGTTCACTTCGGATATATTTACCACTACATGGCTCAAACACTTTAATAATTCCGGGGCCGGTGTTTCTTTTGACCCATTGAGAAAACTACTTTT
Source organism: uncultured Eudoraea sp. (assembly GCF_947258525.1). GTDB lineage: Bacteria > Bacteroidota > Bacteroidia > Flavobacteriales > Flavobacteriaceae > Eudoraea. Next base: position 5,836 of record NZ_CAMYIP010000190.1, on the reverse strand, counting down.
TGTTAGGCATAAGGTTCCAAAACTTTATGTTAACTGTGGTAAAACCCATACTAAAGGAATTAACTATAGCCTTGATAATTCCAATACTCAAGATTTAAAAGGAAAAGCTCTTTTAATTTATGATGTGCCTACTTATTTTGAAATAAACCCCAAAATAAATTCAACCTCCCTCAGATTACATAAAATTAAACAATATCCGGGGTTCTTGATTAAATTAGACGGTTTCAAAAATATTAGTGAATATATAAATGCTACTTTTAAAGGGAAGAGCAGAAATAAGCTCAAAAGAGATAAAAAACGTCTGGAAAATAGTTTTGATATAAAATATGAGATGTATTACGGCAAGACATCTAAAGAAGAATATGATACTATCTTCGAAAGTTTTAAAATACTATTAGAAAAACGGTTTGAAAAAAAAGGTATTTACAACAATAACCTAAATCCTCAGGAATGGAATTTTTACTATGAAGTAGCCTACCCCATGATCTTAGCTAAAAAGGCTTGTCTCTTTGTCGTAAGAGAAAGAAACCGTCCCATATCCATAATGCTCAATTTCCTATCTGAAGATAGTCTTTATCAATTTATTATGGCCTTCGATGTGGACTATGCCAAATTTAATGTAGGAACAACCAGCCTTATGAAACTAATAGAATGGTGCCTGGAAAAAGAACTGAAGGTCTTTGACTTTTCTAAGGGATATTTTGATTTTAAGAAACGCTGGAGTAGCCTGGAATATCAATTTGAATATCATGTGCTCTATGACAAAAATTCTTTACAATCCTTCCTAATAGCATTTTACCTCAAACAATATTTTATGCTAAAGCAATTTTTGAGAGAGAAAAAAATCAATGAATTGATCCATTCTTTAAGGTTCAGTTCAAAAAATAAAACAAAAACCAATCAACAAAAATATACGCTTCTTGAAGTTGCTAACAGTTATGAAAACCATCCAAAAAAACTTATTGATGTATTCAACAAAGAACAACACTATCTAAAACCGGCAGTGATTGATTTTCTATATTACAATTCTGAAACCTTGAATGATATTAAAGTTTATAAAATACTTGATGATACCTCCCGTTATCTAGTCTCAAGCGAAAAAAAAAGTACACTAATACAAATTGAATAACAATCAAGGGCTTCACATTGAAACAATTGAAGGCCTAATTACCTATGCATAAATAAAATTGTTTGTTTCAATAAAGTAAAATTTAAGTTAAAATATATAAAAACAGGATTACCTATGTATTGCAATCTCATAGACAAACTCTGCTTTGAAAACAATATTGTTCCATTTTATGATAACATCCTGACTAACAAATTAACAGGTCAAAAGACAAATATCTCTTATGACCTAACAATTCCAAAAAAGAATATAAATTCATGTACGGTTGCTGATGTTCCCGATTTTATTGACGTTGTACTTCTAGACGAAATAGAGCATATAAAAGTTAAAAAGATTCCTCAATACAAAGGATATCTCATTGATCTCACTAAGTTTAATAATGCAGAAGATCTATTCGTTCAGATACTTAGCAGAAACCCAAGAAAAAATTTTAGGGCAAAAAAGAGGAAATTGGAATCTGGTCATGATATCAGGTATAGTTTCCATTATGGAGAAATTGACAAAGATTATTATGATTATCTATTTGAAATATGCTATAAACTTATGGAAGAACGATTTCATGAGAAAAAGATTTATAACCGGAATTTAATTAAATGGAAGTATTATCACGATTTATTTTACCCTTTGATTCTAGATAGAAAGGCGTCTATATTTGTAATATCAGATCAAGAAAAGCCCATCACAATTACTTTGAACTTTCATGTTGCTGATATTGTCTTCAGTCACATTCAGATATACGATGTAGAATATTCCAGGTATAGTATGGGTGATATTGCCATCTTTAAGAATATTGAGTGGTGCTATAGGAATGATTTTAATATTTGGGATTTTTCAAAAGGGGCTACGGTTAATAAGCTTCGCTGGAGTAACCATATCTATCAATTTGATTATCATCTGTTTTACAATAGTAAATCTTTGAATTCTACAATCAAGGCCAGGATTATTTCTATAAAACTGGCTATTAAGCAATTATTAAGAGATCGCAATATTATCGGAGGAATATTTCAACTTGATAGCTTGTATTATTATACTAAGATGAAAAAGTTAAAGAATTATGACTGGAATAACCACTAAAAATATTAGCAAATCTTGCCTTAATAATAGAATTGGCAGCCTTACAGCCTTCTGAAATGAAGAATAATTTCACATTTGACTTTTTTGCCAAAGGTATTATTTACCCTTTTTACACCAACGTGCATAATAAGACAACGTCTGAGGATTACATTAACAATGCCAAAGGAGACTGCATGTCTCTTAATGATGTAACTATTGTAAGAAACGTACCTCCCTATTTTGATGCAAGACTTAAAACTTCTTTCAATTGTTTGAAAATTTATCACCGTGATGGTTTTTTGGCGAATTTGAAGGGGTATCCAGACCTCGATGCTTACATGAAAGTTCAATTAAAACCAAAAAGTAGATCTAGAATGAGAGGGCAACTAAGAAGACTTGAAACTTGCTTTCCCATTCAATATAAAATGTATTTCGGAGAGATTTCCCACGCAAATTATGATTTCTTATTTAAGAAACTGCACGAAATGATTGAGCGAAGATTTTCTCAAAGAGGTGATACTCATCAAAGTATTCAACACTGGGACTATTTAAGAAAAAACGTATTCAATATGATTCTTGAAAGGAAGGCCTCTTTATTCGTAATTTATGATTCCAATAAGCCAATAGATATCTGTCTTAATTATCACCATCAAAATATTTTCAGAAATTACATAAGATCTTACGACATAGACTATTCCAAATTTCGTTTGGGTTATCTTGATATTTGGAAACAGCTCGAGTGGTGTTTTCAAAATAATCATTCGATTTTTGATCTATCTTACGGAGAACTTGCCTATAAGCGAACCTGGTGTAATATTGTTTATAAGTTTGAACACCATATCATTTATACCAAAAGTCATCTTTATCAAAAAATAAAAGCAACCATCATCACCAAACTTTTGCGTCTTAAATGGTTTTTGGAAAGTAAAAAAGTACCTTGCTCCTATCGGCTATTAAGGTTCAAGTTCAAGACTACCAGTACGGCTAAGATCAATGAGGAACTCGATTTCTTGACAGAAGATATTTCCGCTATTGATTTGAATACTTTTGTCTTGACCAAAATAGATATCCATAACCACAAGTATGCTTTCTTAAGAAAAGCAATCTATGATTTTCAATATACAAATTTTGAAAGGTCCAAAATGGTTAACATTTATGAGCTAAAAGACCATCATAACACTTATATCATTTTGGGGCAGACAAAAATACAAAGACTAGTTTATAATGTAAGTACGCCATAAATGGGCTAGAGTTGGTACTTATAGAATATTGAAATTTGTATAAAGTTAAACGTAATTATTTTAGGGATGCTTATATGAAACTCTTCGTCAATTGGGCAAAAGTTGGTCATCCAATACCTCCACGCTGTCATTTCCTAGATTATTTCATAACTTTTTTCTAAGTTAGGTTTATCCTTTTTACGATACAAAATCTATTTAAGCTGATGAATAATTGAAATATATCTAGTTTCTTTGATTAAACTTACAATGTACTGTATCTACATCAAAATTTTATATGAAAATCATTAAGTTAGATTTCCTTGACGATCTTTTACTCAAAGAGCAAATGTCTTTGATTTATTCTGGAGTTGTGAATGCTTTTTCATCTACCATACTGCTAGAAGATTCTCTCCAAAAAAATGATGAAAAAAATATATTTATTGTCAAAGATGTTCCAGGGTATCTTCATACTAGGATACATCCTTCATATAAGGTCAAAAAGGCATTTATGTATCATGGATATAGTATTAATCTTGGGAAATATAAAAATTTTGAGGAATATTTGGTAAAAAGGTTCAGTTCAAAACGGAGGTCTAAACATAAAACACTTAAAAAGCGATTGGAACTTTGTTTCAATGTCCAGTACAAGATGTACTTTGGTTCTATGGAAAAGAAAGAGTATGATTTTCTTTTCGATCAATTAAGGCTAATGATAAAGAGGAGATTCACTTTAAAGAAGATGAAGCATAGTGGTTGGGAAAAATTGGATTACTATCACAATATGATATACCTCAGGATCATTGAAAAAAAAGCTTCAATATTTGTTATTTACCATGATAGGAAACCTATAAGCATTTCGATAAACCTTATCGAAGAGGACATCTATTCTGGTTTTATGATGGCGTTCGACGTTGACTTTTCAAAATTTTATCTAGGTTTTATAAATATCCTGAAGCAACTTGAATGGTGTTTTGAAAACAAATTTAAGTTATTTGATATGATGAAAGGAGATTTAGCCTATAAAATGGTTTTTACAGATGAGAAATATTATTATCAAAGTCAGATAGTTTTCCCATCTAAAAATCAAATTTCTAGAATAGTTGCCAATTTTTTGGTTCTTAAAGTAAAATTGTATTATCGTTCATTACACCTTTTAAAAAAATTGAAGCTTCACCTAATTTATAGAAGACTGAAGATTTCTTTTTATGGTTTACTAAATCAAAAAGCCCTAGCAAACGTTCAAGGGGAATTTATGGTAAAAAATATTCCTAAAATAAATTCAATGTCCAAACTCGTAAAAATCAGCATTGAAGATGATGGTTATATGGACTTGCGAAAGCCCATTTATGACTTTCTGTACTCCAGTTCTGAAAACATTAATGATATTGAAGTATTTGAAAGTATAGATGGGACTTCATATTTGGTTAAAGGAAAGAATAAAAATATTTTATTAAATGCTAAGCTGAAGTGAAAAATGTTGAAAAAAGAATTAATAGATTTCTATTTTGGACTCTTCGAAAGAGGTGTTCTACCCGATATATACTCGAACATCTCATTTTCAGATAATAACCATTCTATCAGGAACCTTACAAGCTCTAAAGAAATATATTCACAAAGAAATGCGACTATTTACCTGGTTAAATATATTCCGACCTATTTAAATCCAAATCTAAAATTGCATTTTAGGGCTATCAGAATTTTTGAAATAAAAGGTTATGCAATTTCTTTAAAGGGTATATCCAGTGTTGAAGAATACCTTGCCATACAAATGAATCGTAAGCTCAGGGCTTCCATCCTTAGAAGAAAAAAACGTTTGGAATTATGTTTTAATATAAGATATGAAGTTTTATATAATGAAATATCCAAAGAAAAATATGCAATTCTAATGACCGCTTTACGCAGTTTATTGGTTCGCAGGTTTAAGCAAAGAAATGAAATCAATGAAAGATTGATTGAATGGGATAAATTCTACAATTTATTCTTTACACTAATTAATACAGGAAAAGCTTCTCTTTTCACGATTTATGAAGGTAGCAATCCTATCGCTCTTTCATTAAACTATCATTTGGATAAGATTTTCTTCGGTGCCATTTCTTCTTACGATATTGATTATTCCAAATTTGGATTAGGTCAGATTTTGGTTTATAAGCGCTTAGAGTGGTGCATAAATAAGAAATTCAAGATTTTTGATATGAGTATGGGAAACCCGGAATACAAAATTAAATGGTGCAATAACATTTATGACTTTGAACATCATATTGTGTATCGCCCAACCTCTTTACCTGCTTCAATTCTGGCCAGAAGTATAGCATTAAAGATGTATTTAAAGAATTACTTAAAATCCAAAAATGTTCATTTGTTATATAGAGAAGTTAAAGCAAGATTTAAAAAGAAAGTAAAAGTTGATGAAAAACTAAATGAATCAGATCATAAATCA
>NZ_CAMYIP010000189.1 GCF_947258525.1 uncultured Eudoraea sp. | reverse complement strand
GGATATATACTCCTGCAGAATCTATTTGCCTCGCAGCCTGGCTTTGGCCAAAAAAAGGAAGTGCTATTAGAGCAAGTGTTACTACGTATTTTTTCATAGGTTCAAGATACTTATTTTTGGATTATTATGTTGAATTACATGAATGAAGAAGCTTAACTAATTGAAGGTTGAAATGGTATGATCTGTGATCTTAAGCTTTAATTACAAATACAAATGAATAAACCATACGATAACAATTATTATTATAAAGATAAAGCTCAGCGCAAAGTATTTGATGGCATTTTCTACATGTTGGAATTTCTTATCAATAATCATGCTTTCTATATAAATTTGCTGACCTAATTGGGTGTAAAATTCCTCTTCTTCACCAAATATTTCGATTAGATTTTTAGTGTATTTCTCTATACTTCCGAATGAGTATACCGCATCTCTGAAGAAAAGCACATTTTTTTCATATTTCTTGGTAATCTGAGGTTTAAAACACTTAAAACAAAAGTATATAGAAATCAATGAGGTGATCATCCAGAAACAGGCCAAGATAATAAATACGGCCCCTTCCTGGAAAAGAGGGCGAAGCTGCTCTAACCTGTCAAAAAACACGCCTAAAATTAATCCATGAAAAGAAAATATAACACCGGCTTTAAGCTCTGATGCCCGTATTAGTTTTTCCAATCGCTCCAATTGCTCCCAATAATTATTGGGATCTTGTCTTGTAACTGAATTCTCTTTATCTGCCATTCCTTATTAGTTAAGTATATTTTAAATTAATCAACGATTTAAATATACAATAAATCTATTATGGTTTTTATTTAAGGCAGAAGGAAAGAGATATTCTGTTATCTCTGTACAAAGACCAACCAATATTAGGTATGAAATCAACCCTTGCGGGTCAACACCTTCATTCACCGGATGCACTTAGAGGATTTGATGTGTCCCGGATCCATGGTGCGTTGGAGTTTTTTTGCGTGGATAAGGTTCTAAAATAAAAACCTGTATAAAACAGGTTTTTACATTCTTAAAAAGTTATTTCGGCCAGGGCTAGATTTTGTAACCTGTTGGAATTACAGCTTCCTTTTTGATGACTACAATACCATCTTTAATGACATAATTATCAGTTTCCATGTCCTCCAGGTGCGGACCCCCATTTATTGTTACATCATCTCCAATGCGACAATTTTTATCAATGATGGCATTATTAATAGTACATCGCTCTCCTATTCCCATTAGTATTTTAATATGGTTTTCTTCAATTTCCTCCAAAGTTTCATAGTAATCGGAACCCATCATATAGGTGTTACTAACGGTTGAGTCAGCACCTATTCTGGAACGTATTCCAATTACTGATCGCTCAATTTTGGTTGCATGGATTATGCACCCTTCTGCAATGACCGCTTTGTCCATCTGTGTGCCTGAAATCTTGGAAGTAGGCAAAACTCTGGCTCTTGTATGAATAACGCGCTGGGTGTCATACAGGTTAAACTTCGGGATACTGTCCGTTAAACCCAGATTGGCTTCAAAAAAGGAATCTATATTTCCAATATCCGTCCAATAGCCCTCAAATTGATAGCTTATGACTTTGTGTTTTCCTATGGATTGCGGAATGATCTCCTTGCCAAAATCCATGGTGTCCGGATTATTCATAAGTTCAATAAGAAGGTCGCGATTAAATATATAAATGCCCATGGAAGCCAGATAATAGCGCTCTTCCTGCTTCATTTCTTCACTAACTTCTGATTGCCAGTCGGGTAACAAATCGGATGATGGCTTCTCAATAAAGGAGGTGATATTATCTTCGTTATCATTTTTTAATATCCCAAAAGAAGGTGCATCATTCGCATGAACAGGAATTGTACCTATGGTAATTTCTGCATTACTTTCAATATGCCTGTTGATCATCACATTAAAATCCATTTGATACAGCTGATCCCCCGATAAGATTAGAGCATAGTCAAACTTATGCTGCAAAAAATGATGCATACTCTGTCTGACTGCATCCGCCGTGCCCTGGAACCAATCGCCACTGGTCATTGTTAGTTCCGCTGCTAAAACATCTACAAAGGCTTTGCTGAAGAAACTAAAATGATAGGTATTTTTAATATGTCTGTTTAAGGAGGCAGAATTAAACTGTGTTAACACATACATTCTCTTAATTTCCGAATTAATACAATTAGAAATTGGAATATCAACTAATCGATATTTACCTGCTATGGGTACTGCAGGTTTTGATCTCTTCTCTGTTAATGGAAACAGCCTTGATCCCTGACCTCCACCTAATATAATTCCTAGAACGCTATTTGTAAACATATTTATTAATGCTTTAAAGATTTGTATAAAGTTTCAATTTGTTTGGCTATCGCCGACCAGTCAAATGTTTCTTCTACCCTTTTTCTGCCTTTATTGGCCATTGACTGCTGCATTTCTTTATTTTTTATGACGTCATTAATTCCTTTTGCTAGATCGCGTGCAAATTTATCCGGATCTACAGGTTCAAACGGTGCTTCGCTTTGTTGCTCCAATGGCACCAGGATACCGGTTTCACCATCTACCACCACTTCCTTTATTCCTCCTACAGCACTGGCAACAACTGCTGTGTTGCAGGCCATGGCTTCAATATTGATTATGCCGAAGGGTTCATAGATAGAAGGACAGCAAAAAACATCTGCATGTGAATAAAGCTGGATCACTGATTTTTTATCTAACATTTCGGCTATCCAAATCACATTGTCCCTGATTTTCTTTACTTCGGCAACGCTGTCTTCCATTTCCTTTGCAATTTCAGGGGTATCGGGTGCTCCGGCACATAAAACAACCTGCGTATCCGGATCAATATATTTGATGGCATTTACCAAATGTATAATTCCTTTTTGTCGTGTAATTCTCCCTACAAAGAGGACGTAGGGTTTGGTCTTATTTATATGGTATTTATCCAGAGCAGCAGTTTCGTCGGTGGTTACATATTCCTCGAGGTTTATCCCATTGTATATTACTTCAACTTTATCCGGATCTACATCAAAATATTTCAGCACATCTTCCTTAGTTTCTTTAGATACAGCTATCACGGCATCAGCCATTTCTATCGCTGTTTTTTCAATCCACAATGAAGCATCATACCCCCGGCCTAATTGCTCTCTTTTCCAGGGTCTTAAAGGTTCCAAAGAATGCGTCGTGACTACCAATGGAAGGCCATAAAGTAATTTGGCCATAATGCCGGCAAAGTGCGAATACCAGGTATGGCAATGCACTATATCGGCATCTATTTGATCAGCATTCATTTGCACTCCTGTGCTTAAGGTCTTTAATACAGCTTTAAGTTTATCATTGGAATTGTCAAAAACGGGGTTGTCATAGGGATATCCCCTGACCGTCAGATTCTCCGTTTTATCATCCTGATCCCCAAACGAACGCACTTCCAGTTCCATAAGCTTGCTTAATTCAGCAGCTAAATACTCCACATGTACCCCGGCACCTCCATAAACATAGGGAGGAAATTCTCTTGTAAAAAAAAGTGCTTTCATATCATTTTTTTAATCCCCGGTGTATACACCAAATTACTTATAATTTAGTGACTTTTTAATAATAAACCTAAGCGGGTTATTTTTCATAAAGGTATTTATAAAATTCGTTTTCTTTAAATAGATTGGCATATAAAATTCGGTTAGATTGATTGCAAAGAAAAGTTTCCAATTTTAATCCTTAGAAGAGGCTATACATAAATAATTTTTCCATGAAATCCGTATAATTTATTGCATATTCTATGGCAGATGAAACTACTTCACATTGGCTATATGCACCAATTGGGCTCATTTATTCGGGTAAAATAAAATTACTTTCTTAAAAGCGGATAGAGCTTGATGCCTATCAATCTACTGATGATGACCTACATCATTGTAAAGGGTTTTTTGGTGTTCTATTTTTGATTTCGTTCTCAGGGTTTGAAACTCCATGGGAAAAACAAAAAATAGTTACTCTAATTCAAAAAATAAAATCCAATGAAAAATCACAATAACCTAAATTTCAATTTTGTAGTGATGTTAGTAAGCCTGATGAGTTTATCAATTGTATTTCAATCATGTAAGAGAACAAGTGAAAAAACCGGTGAGAAGATCATAGAAAAGTCTTTTGGTGATGATGCAGAGGCAGACATCGATGATGAAAAAGTGGTGATAAAGACCGATGAAGGTACATTTACTACCGATGCTACTATGAACAGCTGGCCCAAAGAAGTTCCCGGTGAAGTACCCGAATTTAAATTCGGCGATGTAATAAGTGTTACTGCCCAGGAAATTGATGATGCGAATAACTGGGTTGTTATTTTTGAAAATGTTCCTGCTAATGCGCTCCAGAAATATAAGGAAACCCTGGAAAGTGAAGGCTTCAAAATTAATTTTACAACCACCGCCGGAACGGGTGGCCACCTTGCTGCTGAAAAAGGAGATATAGCTGTAATGCTCATGGCCGGAGAGGGTAATGCCACTGTTACTATCGGTTCCGGTAACTGATATTTTAGTATCAATAAAGTCTTGAAACGGAGTTTCAAAACATCTTAAACAACAAAAATTTCTACCTATTGATTAAGGTCATTTCATATGGACTTAATTCTTATGATCTTTAAGGAAATCATAAAGATAAGATCATGGCACATACAGAAATTTTTAATCGTTACGTAGAAGAATACGAAAAATGGTACGAAGACTATCCAGAGGTCTACCAATCCGAACTTGCAGCAATCAGGGAACAATTAAGAAAACTACCGGAAAATATTCGGGGTATTGAAGTAGGTTTGGGAACGGGCAGATTTTCCGTTCCGCTTGGTATTAAAGAAGGTGTTGAGCCCTCCAGTGCAATGGCTGAAAAGGCCATCAACAGGGGGGTCGAGGTCATCCAGGGATTAGCTGAACGACTGCCATATGCCGACCTGCAGTTTGATTTTGTACTTTTTGTAACCATTTGCCATTTCGATAGTATGAAAGCTGCGCTTGCCGAAGCAGAAAGGGTCTTAAAACACAACGGGGCCATTTTAATCGGATTTTTAGATAAGGAGCGGAGTGTGGCGAAAGAGTATATAGAGAAACGCCATCGAAGTACCTTCTTTGCCAAGGCTAAATTCTATACGATAGACAGAATACAAAAATTATTAGAAGAAGCAGGGTTCAAAGACCTGGAATTCAACCAAACTCTTTTTGGAAATCTGGATGAGGTGGATGAAATACAATTTCCTAAACCTGGCTATGGAGAAGGTTCCTTTGTTGTTGTAAAAGCCGGAATAACAAAACTGTTATTATGGCTCGGTTATGGTTTTCTGCTCTAACCAGGAAATGGCCTCTTGATCAGAAACTTGTTCGAACTTCTTATAGAATTGCCCCACCGCCTGGAAATTAGTGGGAACAAGAAGGCAAATGGTTTCGTCGACCTTTGGGCTGTTTTTAAACTTACTTATTCCTGAGTCAGGGGCCACAGGTATGGCCACCACAATTTTTTCGGGCTTTTGTTTGCTTATGAGTTCTACTGTGGCTAAAAGGGTATTGCCTGTAGCAATTCCGTCATCGACGATGATTACTGTTTTGCTTTCCAGATTTACGGGAGAGTGATGCTTATAATATTGTGCGTGTCTTGCTTTGAGTTTTTTTCTTATTCTCGTGGTCTCTTTTTCAATATAGTTTTTGGAAACACCTAAGGTATCACTCAGAATTATGTCTTCCAGACTTGCCGCGCCAATGGCATATTCTTTATGATAGGGATGCCCTATTTTTTTGGTGAGGACCACGTCTAAAGGCGCATTCAGTGCCTTGGCTATGATAACGCCGATGGGCAAACCACCCCGGGGAACAGCAAGTACTACCACATTTTTATCTTTAAATTTCATTAGCTTTTCTGCCAATTGTATTCCTGCATCGATTCTATCTTCGAACATTGTTTTAATTTTTATCGTTCAATAAATGCGCCCTAAACCAGTCAGCGGAAATTCGGGCTACATCCTGCAGTTTTCCGGGTTCTCCGAACAGATGGGTGGCTTCAGGTATAATCTCCAATTTTCGCTCACATTGTAACTTCCGATAGGCTTTTTCATTGAGACCTATGACCACTTCGTCCCAGCCGCCTACGATAAAAAGTGTTGCAGCAGTTACATTGTGAAGCTCCGGAAGCGCAAGATCTGGCCGTCCACCCCTTGAGACAACTGCTTTAATTTCCTTGTTATAAAAAGCTGCAGCCCGCAAGGCAGAGGCTGCTCCGGTACTGGCACCGAAATAACCAAGGGGTAAGTTTCCTATCTCATTTTGCTGTTGTACCCATTGGGTCACGTCAATGAGTCGCATTGTCAATAAATCAATGTTAAACCTGTTTTCGTAGATGCTATCTTCTTGTTCGGTCAATAGATCGAAGAGTAGCGTAGCCAGTTGTTTATTCTGTAAAACTTCTGCCACATAATTGTTTCTTGGACTTAGTCGGCTACTTCCGCTTCCGTGGGAAAATATGACGATGCCAATCGCTTTTTCCGGAACGACTAAATTTCCTTTTAATACAGTACCATCGAGAACAATGGAAACTTTTTTTCGTATTGCTTTAGATGCTATCATTCTTTAGCTAATTCAATGTTATTTTTATTCCATCTTTGCCATAATGTATAGGCCAATAATCCGTAGGCTATTGCCATTATAAGGAATGCAATTAGACTTCCCAGGAAGGGGATAAAAGTCAATAATCGTATCACAATAGCAAAGGCCATGGCAATGAACGAGGTTTTCCAATACCCCCAGGCTTGCCCATCGCGTTTTTCTAAATAATAGGTGAGTAGTAAGGCCCCGATTAGATGCCCGAACAGTACACTAAAGACAAAAACGGAAAACAGGAATAAGCCAACGGGGATGCCTATTAGGATCACAAAACTTAATACAATAAGCAATGGCATTCCAAAGAGGTAGATAAAACCATAGCCCAGACTTCTCCAGAACTCTTTATCGATATAGGTAACTGCTTCTGCAAAAAGATTTTTAAAAGCATAATTTAATATGAGGATGACTAAAAATGCGGAAAGTAAATAAAAGATCCAAAAGCCAAAAGCGGCTATACCAAAGAATTTCCATGGAAATTCCTCATGCTCTTCCATCAGACTTTCCTCTAAATTGGCCGTTGTATTGACCAGTGAATTCTTAAATTCGACTTGACCGTCTTCAGTCCAGTAGGAAACAGTTTCATGAAATTGAGCATTTTCACCTATTTCCAATTCTTCGGCCACAATTTCAGAGGTCCCGTATATTTCTCCATCAATTTTAATATCCTCCCCGTACAGTATGGCGTCGCCTTCGACAATACCGTTCATTTTTAGTTCACCTGCTCTGGCTTTGAGCATTCCTATTATCACTCCATTTATTATGGTCTTGCCCCCGACGCTTATCAGGTTACCTTTAATAACTGCATCTTTGGAAATCGTAAGTTCACCACCGGCAACGATAACGTCATCACCGACTTCAGCATCGATGGTTAGTTTACCACCCGCCATACGTATGTCGTCTGCAACATAACCTTTGATAATAATGTCGCTACCGGCTACGATCAGATCTTGAGAAATAGTATCATTTACGGTGATATAGCTACCGGCTACTACGGCATCGCCTTTTACAGCTGCATCAATGCTGATATCCTTGCCCGCAAGGTAGATATCATCGTTCTGTGGAGTAGAAATGGTGATGTCGTCGCCGGTTTTAATTTGTGAGATTACCAAAAGGGGGAACAACCAAATGAATTGAAGGATTAGCGTTTTCATAATTATGCTTTTAAATGATACTCAAAGGAATTCATATTGTGTTACTTATGAAATGATGTAGATCATCCTGAAGAAATTATTGCTTTTTCCGCAAAAAGATTTTTAAGTAATGTTTGGAGCTGATGGGGTGTTTTTTGGCTTTAGCCTGGGATGGATTAAAAGTTTCCATATATGAGATTTATCACATTTTCTTAGGCCTCTTTTAGCTAATTTTAAAGGTAATTGGACATGGGGTAAGTACCTCGCGAGCGAAATTTTTCCGTTATCCAACATTAAAAAAAGTAATCATGCAAGAAAAAAGATCAGATTTAGCCGGACCCGGAATTAGCACATATGAAGAAGTAAACAAAATCCTTCCTGATAACTATGAAGCAATACTACCCCCGCTAAAGAGGATGGAAGCGTTATATATGATCAAAGACTTTATAGAGAAGGGTCTTGCAAAGGCTTTAAATCTGCAAATGGTTCAGGTACCCTTAATTGTTAGAAAGGATAGTGGTGTTAATGATTATCTGGATCGCGACGGCTCTCGCACACCTGTCGAATTTCCTGTAGGACTGGGTTTACCTGAGCGAATAGAGGCTCAGGTAGTGCAGGCGGCAACAAAATGGAAACGCATGGCTTTGGCACAATTTGATTGTGAGGTTGGGCAGGGTATTAATACTGATATGAGAGCGATCCGAAAAGATTATTTTCTTGATCATGATCACTCGGCCTATGTTGATCAATGGGATTGGGAAAAGTGTATCTCTGAAGAAGACCGTACCTTAGATTATTTAAAAGATACTGTAAGAAAAATCTGGAAGGTAATTAGGGACGCCGGCGTTATGGCCAGAAAGCATTTTCCGGAATTAGCAGATCCAAAATTTCCTGATTTCCCGGAAGAACTCAAATTCATTCACGCTGAAGAGATCCTGGCCATGTATCCTGATCTGCCCAGAAAGCAGCGGGAAGACAAGCTTCTGGAAAAATATCCCGCCGTATTCATTATTGGTATTGGATCCGTACTAAAAGATGGCTATCCCCACGAGATGCGTGCTGCGGACTACGACGACTGGATTACTCCAAGTACAATAATAAATGGCGAACAAATGCACGGACTAAATGGCGACATCCTGGTATATAATCCTGTAACCAAAAGGAGGCATGAGTTAAGTTCAATGGGTGTTCGTGTTACCAAAGACACCATGAAAGCCCAATTAGAGCTGTCCGGGCAGACAGATTTTCTAAAACTTCCATACCATAAGGCCATTTTAAATGATGAAATTCCTTTGAGTATTGGAGGAGGAATTGGTCAGGCAAGAACCTATATGTACCTTTTAAGATGCGCGCATTTGGGTGAAGTAACTGTGTCTATCTGGCCAGATGAATTAAAAGTGATTTGTGGTAACAAAAATATTCATGTTTTAGAATAAACAGGTATAGGTAAGAAAGGTCAATTTCGCTTTTACTTTTAACATAATTGTAGCTATGCGGTCATGGGATTAATGCGCTTTATCTTCTATCTTTGAGATAGACAGCGAAAAAATCACTTTATACAATTGTTGATTATAGAATTATCCCAATCATGATTTCATGTCTTAAACAGTTGATTTTAATATCCTTTATTGCCATAATAGGAAGCACATCTTATGGACAGGAATTAACCAATGAAATTGCCTGGAGTATAAAGTATGGTCGAACTGAAAAATTAAAACATTTAATTACGGCAGAGCGCATCAATGAATGTGTGGGAGTAGGAGACAGCAAAAAGTATAATTATTTGGCCGTAAGCATCAAGTTAAAATCGATGAAATCCTTGAGCTATTTTGTTGAAAACGGCGCCAACATAGAGGGCGTTTGTGCGGATAAAACCCCTTTGATGTATGCCGCAAAATATGGGCAATTGGAAATGGCCCGATACCTGGTACAAAAGGGTGCGGATCTCAATGCCACTTACAGAGGCCAAACCGCATTAAGTTTCGCAAGACAGTTTCGGCAGTTTGACGTCATAAAGTACCTAATAGAACAAAAAAAGAAATTAAAATCCAGGAAGGACGATGGTCATAACAAGACGTCACAGTTTAATTCGTTATACTCCTGTTTTAAAGCTACGGAGGGCATAGGTGGAGCCGGGAAGACTTGAACCTATCTTTCAAATTACTTGTATATAGGGATTTACGAAAGGTTTGTTATTTATGCTCACCGAATAGGTGACTTTGGTTTCGGAGAGCTTGTTATGATTTTAAATGACTAAGAAGCTAAATCATAGTCTTTGATCAAAACATCTGCTGGGATTTTAAGGTGTTCCGTAAGTTTGCGAATATGAGTAATACTTAATTTCCTTTTTTTGTTGAGTATTTCCGAAGCTCTACTCCGGCTACTTAAGATCTTGCCCAGATCATTATCATCCAATCCCATTTGTTCCATCATAAAGCGTATGGCTTCAATAGGATCTGGCGCATCGATTGGATAATGCTCATCCTCATATTTTTCCAATACAAGAGCTAATAAATCCAATTCCTCGCCTTCAGGTGTACCTTCGTCTGCATGAAATATTTCATTCATCCGATTAAGGTATGTTCTATATTGTTCTTGCGATTTGATAATCTTGATTTCCATGAATGCAATTTTTAAAACGATACTGATTGCAACTCCCTTCCCAATTCATGGATAACCTTTTCAATAAGTTTGACTCTTTCCTCAGAAGCAGCGGCCTTACCGGTAACATACTGGCGCATTAGGGATTCATTGATTCTAGCTTTTTTGCCGATTGCGGAAATTTTGACTTCTGGAATAAGATAGAAAAAGGCTTGCAAATCCATTTGATAATCCCAATCGGTCATTTTCTTTACATCCTTTACCCACTCTTCTTTTTGTTCTTCGGCTATCTCCAAATAATCATCAAAAGCGACTTTTAAATTCTCTTTTAACTCCTCTAATGAATTGCCATAAGCGGTTACTACTCCTGGGATGTTCTGTGTGGTGCCCCAGTACGTACCATCGTCCGCCTTCTCTACGAATACTTTGATTGATTTAGCCATAAGTCTTTTTATGTCTTTTACAATTTTAATTAATGATTAAACAGATTGCGACTATATTAGCCCGGCCTGCTTTAGAATCGATTTTACCGTTCCAATAGGAATATCCTTTTTAGGATGCGGTATGGTCACAAGACCTTTCTTCTTGGGATGCTTAAAATGGTGATGGCTTCCTTTGGTCCTTACAATGTACCAGCCATCTTTTTCGACCATCCGTATGAGAGCTCTCGATTTCACATAGCAAATATATAACAAAAATGTTATATAACAAAATAGTTATGTTTATTAAATTGAGTTTTTTATATTATAAATTTGATACATATTCTAGGATTATGAATACATTTAACTATGGTTTTTAAAAACTGCGGCTTTGTTTAATTCACAAACTCCGCCCATTGCCCTTCTCCCGATAGCTATCGGGATTGGGCAAAGCGCATCGATTGTAAAAGATCTTGGACACAACCCATTTTCTAAAAAAGGAAAATAGGTTAAGTCCGCTTGGCCAAATTGTTTTTATCAAAAGTATCGATGCTTCCATATATATTTCCTTTGATTGTTTCTATTTGTGGTATCCAAAATGAGTATTAACCTTAAAAGTACAGGAAAAATTAATTTTGAATGCTTTTGTAGCATTTTGATAGTAGGGTAGGGCGCACAACGTTTACATTTTTTGTCCTGCTTGCAGGACGAAGAATGTAGAGCAAGAGGATAACACGCTAAAGCTTTAGCGGAGGGGCAAACCCTTGGTAAGAAAATTTATTGCATTATTGAAATGAGTAGTTAATGTAATAAAGCCCTCCTTCGCTCTCGACAAATCTTGAGCTACGGAGAAATAATGGGTGCAATAAAAAATGGATCGGCATCCAACGCCCGCGTGCCGCTAAAGCTTTAGCGGAGGAGCAAGCCCTCCGTAGGAATATTTGTAGAATTATTGAAATGAGTAGTTAATATAATAAAGCCCTCCTTCGCTCTCGACAAATCTCGAGCTACGGAGGGCATAGGTGGAGCCGGGGAGAATCGAACTCCCGTCCAAACAAGCAATTACAATGCTTTCTACATGCTTAG